>NZ_JADYWN010000014.1:0-121478 GCF_015864805.1 Pseudoalteromonas sp. NZS127
AATAGCGTTTTGGACCCACCTGACCCCATGCCGAACTCAGTAGTGAAACGAAACAGCGCCGATGATAGTGTAGCATTTGCTATGTGAAAGTAGGACATTGCCAGGCTCCAAATTTAGTCGAGAGACTTTAAATTGAATAAATTATAAAAATAAGAAAATTGAAACGAATTTTCTTGGTAAAAATAGCGTTTTGGACCCACCTGACCCCATGCCGAACTCAGTAGTGAAACGAAACAGCGCCGATGATAGTGTAGCATTTGCTATGTGAAAGTAGGACATTGCCAGGCTNACGAAACAGCGCCGATGATAGTGTAGCATTTGCTATGTGAAAGTAGGACATTGCCAGGATTTAAATTAAAGAAACCCGTTACAGTAATGTAACGGGTTTTTTGCTTTTTAGAATTTATAAAGTAAGCACAAGCTATTTAAAAAGTGAAAGCGTACTTACTGTTTGCATGCTAAAATTCTGCTTTATATAACCGTGTAATTGAGGTTTCTATTGCCTACTACTGATTATCAACAAGTATTGAATGACATAACCCAAGAGGTAGCTCCCTTATTATCACAAGGTAAAGTGGCCGATTATATTCCGGCGTTGGCAGAGGTTGATCCCGAACAATTTTCTATTGCTATTTACACTACCTCAGGCGAAACATTTTGTGCGGGTGATTGTACGCAACAATTTACTATTCAATCTGTATCAAAAGTAATGACATTAACGTTAGCATTACAACGTTATGGTGATGAACTGTGGCATCGCGTGGGGAAAGAGCCATCAGGAACTGCATTTAATTCGCTTACTCAGTTGGAATTTGAAAAAGGCATACCTCGTAACCCATTTATTAATGCAGGTGCGATTGTAACCTGCGATGCTTTATACAGTCGCTTATCGGCTCCTATGCATACTATGCTTGAAACATTTCGGGCTTTATCGGGGAATAGGTGTATAGCAATAGATAAAAAGGTAGCAAACTCAGAATATGAGTTTAGGCATAGAAATGCGGCTATGGGGCATTTAATGAAGTCATTTGGTAACTTTGAAAATGAAGTGGATGATGTGCTTTGGGCTTACTTTAACTTTTGTGCTATTGAACTAAATTGTATTGAACTGGCAAAAGCGTATAATTTTTTAGCTAATAATGGGATTGATAACACTTCAGGTAAACGGGTGTTACCGAGCCGTCAAACTAAGCAGCTTAACTCTTTACTCTTTACCAGTGGTTTATATGATGCAGCAGGTGACTTTGGTTATAGGGTAGGTATGCCGGGGAAATCTGGGGTGTCTGGTACGGTTTTAGCGGTATTACCTAATAAATTTACTGTTGCGGTATGGTCACCAGGGTTAAACTCTTTTGGCAACTCGGTGGCGGGAATAGCAGCATTAGAGCTGCTATCAAAAAAACTCGACATTTCAATATTTTAAGGAGCTATTGCTCCTTAAAATCTTATTTATCCCAGTAGACTAGTTCGAGGCAATCTTCGCGCTCTGGTAAACCACGAGATAAGCGAGGAGAGTGCTGCACTAATACTTCAAAGCTTGCTCTGTTAGCGTATTTACTTATTTGTGATAATGACGAGTAGGTAATTGCTTTTTGCTGGTGTTTTGCTGAGTTACTGACGTTTATTTTATGATAAACATTGGCAGATAAATCATGTAAAACCGCCGCAAGCGCACAATCACCAGCACCATTGGTGTTTTTGATTGAATCAGGGCCACCCATAAATGGGGCTGTGTGGCTATAGGCTCTAATTGGATCATCACAGTCAGCTTTGCGCATAGCACGTGAGAACTCATAACGATTAAAATCTGGAATTGCACCAGGTAATAATGTGTACTCGGTTTCGCGTTTTAATTGCTCGTCAACGTAACCTGCCATGAATAAGCCTTTTTCACCGGCAGTACAAATTACTAAGTCGACCCAATCAAGCGCTTTATCAGCTGCTAAAAGGGGATCTTCAAAACCAGTAATTGCCAAGCCTTCCTCTTCGTTCATTGCAAGAATATCGACATGCTTTTCAACAAAGTTAGCCCACCAGGTTGGATCTTGTTCAATTAAGAATTTAGTTCCAAGTGTAAGTACCACAGGCACACCAGCATCATTAGCGTATTTAACCGCTTGTATGGTGGCTTCTGTCATGGTTTCTGCGCCTTGAGTGCGCATTAAATAAGCACTGATCACCAACGCGGAAGAATTTTCAATAAGGCTTTTATCGATAGATTCAGGGCGTAAGTGGTTCATTAACCCTGCACTTATAGCAAAGGTTCGCTCACCAGTTTCATCAATTAGTGTAAAGCAGCGACCAATTGGCCCATCTACTGGTTGTAAATAATCTAAATCTACGCGGCTTGAGGTATTACATAAAAAACGATAAGCATAACTGCCTATATTTATGTTTTCACTCATTACGCCCAATAGCACAGATCTGTCATCGGCAAGTACTGAATAGTTGTGCATAGTATTACCAACGGTTCCGCCAGCATACTCGTAGTCAACCATTTCATGTAGCTTTAAACGCTCATATAAGGCGTTAGTGACGTCACTATCTATAACTTGTGACATGCCTCGTTGCAGCTTAAATTCATCAAGGAAAGCTTGATCGACCTTGGCTTCGATATCGACAACAATCTGATCGATTCCGGTAATATAGCTACTGTGTAATCTTTCTGTGGCGTTAAGTTGATTAGTTAGTGGATCTTTGGCTTCCACTGGAAAATAATGTTTATGCCTGCGACGTCCAGGAAATTTCATTTGCTACCCGTATTGTGAGCTAAATAAAAAAAGCGTGAGATTATAGCGCGAATCCCCCCTTAGGAGCCACGATAAACCGTTTTAATTTGTTTTATTTTTGCAATAAATGCCGTAATTACGCACTTTAATTAGCTAACTTGATATAATCCATGCATAAAAAATAATTAAAGTAGCTTCAATGAACGAACGATTTGATGACCACTATTGGATGCAACAAGCGTTAACGTACGCAAAGCAAGCAGAACAACTAGATGAGATCCCTGTTGGTGCCATTCTTGTTAAAGACAATCAGCTTGTTGCTGCAGGGTATAACCGTTCTATTACTGATAATGACCCATCAGCTCATGCTGAAATGATGGCTGTACGTAAAGGCGGTAAAGCACTTAATAATTATCGTTTAATTGATTGCACGCTTTATGTGACCTTAGAGCCATGCTCTATGTGCGCGGGGTTATTAGTGCACAGTAGAATTAAGCGTTTAGTGTTTGGTGCTGCCGATGCTAAAACAGGATCTGCTGGCTCTATTATGAATTTGTTGCAAGAGCCTAAGCTAAATCATCAGGTGGAGGTATTAGGTGGTGTACTAGAGGGGCAGTGCGCTACTATTATATCTGACTTTTTTAAGCGCAGAAGAGCGCAAATTAAGGCAGCCAAAAAGGCTGCTCGTAATAGCAATGAACTTTAACTTGCTGCCATTAAAGCATCTAGCTCTGCCATTTTTTGCATTGCAAACATGCGGCGGCGCCAAATTATTTTTTTATGTAAATTACGCAGCATAACGCGGCGTCGAGTTGCTGTTGAGTTAATTGTTTTTCGTTTGAATCTTTGCGTGCGTTTACGTTTTAGCATGTTTTCTCCTAATGCAATAATGAGAAATGCACAAATTATATCCAAATTACTCAGATGTTTATCATTAATTAATGTGAATATATAATTAACACACATTATTGAACATTTGATGACAAGTAAACAGTTTTTTAATTACCCAGGGCGTATTTACTTAGAGTAATGAATTAGTTGTTATTATTATCGTTTGTCAGTTTACTATTTTGCTTCAACCTCATCCCCAATTTTAGGGGCAACTACAGGTGCTTCTGGTTTTTCTTCTATTGCGTTATTTTCATCAAGCCAAACTAGGGCATCGTAATAACGGCGAATATTATCAACATAGCTCACCGCAACATCACCACGAGAATAGCCATAACGCGTTTTTCGGTAGTAACGTTTTTTAATTAGTAATGGTAAGCGCTTTTTAACATCGGCCCACTTATCAGGGCTTGCGCCTTGTTGTTTAGTAATAATTCGTGCGTCGTTTACATGTCCCCAGCCTACATTATACGCAGCAAGTGCGAGCCAGGTTCTGTCTGGTTGTGGAATACGATCAGGGATACGTTTAATTAGTTTACTTAAGTATTTTGCGCCACCGCGAATATTTTGCTCTGGCTCTAACCTATTAGTAACCCCAACCTGCTTAGCTGTATTACGGGTTAGCATCATAATTCCTCGCACCCCAGTTGGGGATTTTGCTCGCGGGTTCCACATAGACTCTTGATAGCTTAATGCTGCGAGTAAACGCCAATCAAGTGTTCCGGCATATTGTTCAAACCATGGTTGGTATTTAGGCAGTGTTTCTTTTATTGCTTCAATATAGGCAAGTGTATTTACGTAGTTAAATTGACGAACGTGACCAAAGTATTTTTCTTCAAGTACATAAAGTTGATTATTTTGTTTTGCTTCACCAAAAAAAGGGACTAATAAAGCATAAAGCGAATCGTCATTTGATTTACGCAGCATCCACGCGATCGGGTCGTTATGCGTAATTGAAAAACCAATACTTAAATTAGGGTGATAACGACGAAATAACGATAACGTATGGGTGTCGGCTAAAGTGTAATCTATTTCGCCATCAATAACGGCTTGTAGTAACTCTTCTTCGTCAAATTCTTCGGTTTCGCTCCAGTTAAGTTCTGGATTGCTTTTTTTTACTTTTTGTAAAGTAAGTGAGTGACTACTTTTAGCTATAACCATGAGATTACCAGTTAAATCATCATAGTCGCGTGGTCGCTCTATACCTTGTTTATACACTAGTTTTTGACTAATGGTTCGGTAGGTAGGGCCAAAACGATATTGTTGTGCACGTGTTTTATTATAGGTAAGGCCTGAGGCAATTAAATCAAGATCACCGCTTTGCAGGCGTGCAAACATGTCTGATAAATTAAAAAATGGGACTATTTCAAGCTCTACACCTAAATAGTCTGCAAAGGCCTGAGAAAGCTCGTATTCAAAGCCTTGCTCACCTTGTACTGCCTGATAATAGTTACTGGCACTGGCTAATGTACCCACTCTAATTTTGTTTTGCGCTTTTATTTGGGCAAGTTGAGTCGACTGCTCTTGTATATCGCATGCACACAACAGCATAACTAAAGTAATAATTATGATTAGTTTTTCTTTCAACATTGTTTGCCTCTTTAACGCCCTAATCCCCGTTATAACAAAACTTAGCCATTACGTCACTTAGCGTTTAGTTTTATTCGTATCGAGTGGCTGTAAATAAAGAAAAAAAGTTAATTTTATGAAAAGCGAAATTATGAGTTAAATCTAAGTGCTACTTAGACTATAATGTTGCCCTAAAATATCGTTCAATCCCTAACCCCGGATGAAATTATCTATGTTGATCCTTCGTGGTGCACCAGCACTTTCAGAGTTCAGAGTTAATAAAATTTTAGCGCGTTGCCAACAATCGCAACTTCCTGTCACCAACGTATATGCTGAATATGCGCACTTTGCCGACTTAACATCGCCATTGAGTAGCGCTGAGCAAACCAAGCTTGAAAAACTATTAACCTACGGTCCAACTATTGCTGAGCATACCCCAGCAGGTAAACTTGTATTAGTAACACCTCGCCCTGGCACTATTTCGCCTTGGGCTTCTAAAGCAACCGACATAGCCCATAACTGTGGCTTAAAGCAGGTTCATCGTGTTGAACGCGGTATTGCTTATTATGTTGAAGGTGAGCTAAACGCAGAGCAACTTTTACAAGTAACGGCGTTATTACATGACCGTATGACCGAAGCAACCCATAGCCAGTTTGAGGATGCTGCGCAACTATTTCGCAGTGATGCACCGCGTCAAATGTCATCTGTAGACATTTTAAGTGGTGGGCGAGAAGCGCTTGCAATTGCTAACGTTGAACAAGGTTTTGCCCTTGCAGATGACGAAATAGATTACCTAGTAGAAAACTTTATAAAGTTAGGCCGTAATCCTAACGATATCGAATTGTTTATGTTTGCCCAAGCAAACTCAGAGCATTGTCGTCATAAAATATTTAATGCTGACTGGACAATCGATGGTGAAGAGCAGCCAAAGTCGCTGTTCAAGATGATTAAAAATACTTTTGAGAAAAACCCTGAAAATGTATTGTCGGCATATAAAGACAATGCCGCGGTAATGAAAGGCTCAAAAGCGGGGCGCTTCTTCCCCAATGCGCAAGGTGAATATGCGTATCATCAAGAAGACATCGAAATACTAATGAAAGTTGAAACTCATAATCACCCAACCGCCATAGCGCCATTTTCAGGTGCTGCTACAGGCTCAGGTGGTGAAATACGTGATGAAGGTGCTACTGGCCGTGGTTCTAAGCCTAAAGCTGGTTTAGTTGGCTTTACTGTTTCTAACTTACGTATTCCTGGTTACGAGCAACCGTGGGAAAGTGATTTTGGTAAACCTGGGCGTATTGTTACCGCTTTGGATATTATGACTGAAGGGCCGCTTGGCGGCGCTGCATTTAATAATGAGTTTGGCCGTCCTAATTTGTTAGGTTACTTTCGTACCTATGAAGAGCAAGTGACAAGCCATAATGGCCTTGAGGTACGTGGTTACCACAAACCAATTATGCTTGCCGGTGGTTTAGGTAATATTCGCACAGACCATGTACAAAAAGGTGAAATTCCTGTTGGTGCTAAGCTCATTGCTTTAGGTGGCCCAGCAATGAACATAGGTTTAGGCGGCGGTGCAGCATCAAGCATGGCGTCTGGGCAATCAAATGAAGATTTAGATTTTGCTTCAGTACAACGCGAAAACCCAGAAATGGAACGTCGTTGCCAAGAAGTTATCGACAAATGTTGGCAGCTAGGTGATGAAAACCCAATTGCGTTTATTCACGATGTGGGCGCCGGTGGTTTATCAAACGCATTTCCTGAACTAGTAAATGACGGTGGCCGTGGTGGTAAGTTTCAACTACGCGATATTCCAAATGATGAGCCAGGTATGGCACCACACGAAATTTGGTGTAACGAATCGCAAGAGCGTTATGTACTTGCCGTAGGTGTTGAAGATTTTGACCGTTTTGAAGCTATTTGTAAGCGCGAACGTGCACAGTACGCGGTAATAGGCGAAGCGACTGCTGAGCCACACCTAACGGTTGCCGATAGCCACTTTGATAATAACCCTGTTGATTTACCACTAGACGTATTATTAGGTAAAGCACCTAAAATGCATCGCGATGTAACCTCAAAGCAGGTTGTAGGTAAAGCACTTGATGTTACAAATATTAATGTAGCAGATGCGGCGCAGCGTTTATTGCGCTTACCAACCATTGCAGAAAAAACCTTCCTTATTACAATTGGCGATCGCTCGGTAACAGGCTTAGTAGCGCGCGACCAAATGGTTGGCCCTTGGCAAGTGCCTGTGGCTAACTGTGCTGTAACTGCTGCTACATACGATACTTACCATGGTGAAGCTATGTCGTTGGGCGAGCGCACTCCTGCAGCGCTATTAAATTACGCTGCATCGGCGCGTTTAGCTGTGGCAGAGTCGTTAACAAATATTGCCTGTGCAAATATTGGTAGCCTTGAAAATATTAAGCTTTCGGCTAACTGGATGGCAGCAGCGGGTCACCCTGGTGAAGATGCTGGTTTATATGAAGCAGTAAAAGCCATAGGTGAAGAACTTTGCCCAGCGCTTGGTTTAACAATTCCAGTAGGTAAAGATTCTATGTCGATGAAAACGACATGGAAAGATGAAGGTGATTCACAAGAGAAATCAGTAACATCACCGCTATCGTTAATTATCACTGCCTTTGGCCGTGTTGACGATGTACGTAAAACAGTGACACCGCAGCTACGTACCGACAAAGGCGAAACATCACTTATTTTAGTTGACTTAGGTGCGGGTAAAAACCGCATGGGCGCATCAAGCTTAGCGCAGGTTTATAAGCAATTAGGTGATATAACGCCTGATGTTGATAGCCCAGAGTTATTAAAAGGCTTTTATAACGCCATGCAAGTATTGGTAGCTGATAGTAAGTTACTTGCTTATCATGACCGTTCAGACGGTGGTTTATTTACCACAGTTGCCGAAATGGCATTTGCTGGCCACACAGGTGTAACTGTTGATATTAATGGCTTAACAGGCAACGACATTGAAGCGCTTTACAACGAAGAGCTTGGCGCTGTTATTCAAGTGGCTAATAGTGATTTAGATGCAGTTAATGCGGTACTTAAAGATCATGGCTTAGCGACAATCAGCCATATTATAGGCACGCTTAATAGCGACGATGCGATTGTATTTAACCGTGGTAAAAATACCGTGCTGAGTAACACGCGTACAGAGCTGCGTACTATGTGGGCAGAAACAACGTATCAAATGCAGGCGCGTCGCGATAACCCTGAGTGCGCTAAGCAAGAGTTTGATGCCAAATTTGATGTTAAAGATCCTGGCTTAAACGTTAAGTTAAACTTTGACTTAAACGAAGATATAGCAGCACCGTATATTGCAACGGGCGCTAAACCACCAATGGCTATTTTACGTGAGCAAGGAGTTAACTCTCATCTAGAAATGGCTGCCGCATTTAATCGTGCTGGTTTTGCTGCCATTGATGTACACATGAGCGATATTCTAGAAGGGCGTTTATCGCTTGAGCAGTTTAAAGGCTTAGTGGCATGTGGTGGTTTCTCTTACGGTGACGTATTAGGTGCAGGCGAAGGTTGGGCTAAGTCGATATTGTTTAACGACATGGCGCGTGAACAGTTCCAAAGCTTTTTCCACCGTGAAGATACCTTTAGTTTAGGTGTGTGTAATGGTTGCCAAATGTTATCTACTTTAAAAGAGTTGATCCCAGGTACTGAGCATTGGCCACGTTTTGTAACGAATAAATCAGAGCGTTTTGAAGCACGTTTTAGCTTAGTAGAAATACAAGAAAATCCATCGGTATTCTTTAATGGTATGGCTGGTTCGCGTATGCCAATTGCAGTATCGCACGGTGAAGGTCATGCTGAATTTGCAAACGATAACGCAGTTAAAGCAGCATTAGACTCGGGTACAGTAGCGGTTAAGTTTGTAGATAACTACGGTAATCCTACAACGCAATACCCAGCAAATCCAAATGGCTCGCCAGAAGGGATTACAGGTATTACCTCAACCGATGGACGTGCAACAGTAATGATGCCGCATCCTGAGCGCGTATTCCGTGCTGTTGCTAACTCTTGGCACCCAGATGAGTGGCGAGAAGATAGCCCGTGGATGCGTATGTTCCGCAACGCGCGTAAAAATGTAGGTTAATAACCTAACTGCTCAATTTAGGTTCATTTAAGTTGAGTATAATAAAAAGGCTGCCTTGTGCAGCCTTTTTTGTTTATGATTACCTAGAACCTAGAACCTAGAACCTAGAACCTAGAACCTAGAACCTAGAACCTAGAACCTAGCACTAATATTAAGGATAATATGTTTAAGCGTGTGAGTTTAATTATTAGCAGTTTATTACTAAGCATAATTTTGCTTGGTTATATATTTCGTTTGCCATTAGTCCAGTGGGCTATAACACCGCAATTAGAAAAAGCGGGTATTACACTCAGTTGCTTAGATTTTTCGGTTACAGCTCAATTAAATGTTCATGCCGACAAAGTATGCTTAACTTATCAAAATCAACAATTAGAGCTAATCGATATTACTGTAAATACAAAGCAAGTGATTGTTGAGCATGCAGTATTAAGTATAAATCCACTTCCCAAAAGTAATCAAAGTAGCTCCGCGGCAAAAAAACTTGCTCTCGCGCTGCCAGAAAAACGTCCATTAATTGCTATAAAACAGCTGGTAATAAAGAGTAATGACTTTAACAAGCCACTAAAAATAAATTTAGCAGAGCCGATTTTAAATCAATTTAATATAACAGGCGATATAAACGCTAAAGCAATTTTAGCTAATAATAAACTAACAGGGCAGTTTTCTGTTGATGACTCTCTGTTAAAGCAGCTTATAAATACCGAAAATACAGTCGTTGCAGGTATTAGCTTTAGTACTCAGCAAGTATTTAGCTTTGATGGTATTGAACTGCAGTTAAATGGCGATGTAAACGCACAGTTTGAATATGCTATGGAGCAGTGCCGGCTTGAAGCATTGGCTGATGGTAGGTTAATTATTGGTTTTAATTTAAATAGTAAATTAGTTGAGCTAGATTCGAGTTTGTTAAACAATAAATTAAATTTAACGCCTACGTGTAGCTCACTCATTCCGCCGAGTGATTATGCTGATTTTATAGCTGAGCAAACCCCTTTAAATTGGCAGATTAAACTTCCTAAAGTGATTAGTATTACTAATAACCACCTTACTTTGCCAATGCTAAATATAATTAGCGAAGGAGATAATCAATTTGAAATAACTCTAATGGAGTCAGAGCTTAATTTTACCAACCTTTGGGCGGATTTTAAAAGCATGTTAGCGGTTAGTATAAGTACGCCAGATATTAAAAACATTGAGCTTAATGCAGAATTTAAAAATAACACACTTAAAGGTAATTATACTGTTGCGCTTAATTCACTTCCCGATTTTATTGCCAGTACTAGTAGTAATAAAATTAGCGCTAATAAAGTTAACGCCTCAGGGCAATTTAATTTAATAAATATAGTCGATGGAAAACCAAGTGGTAATGCTACAAGTAGATTAACAGCCGCACAGGTTGATTTTGCACAACTGAGTGTAGAGCAATACGAAGGTCGCTTAACGGCACAGCTAGATGATGCTTTAAACGCACAAATAACACTAAAAACCCTATTTAAAACGTTAAAATATAACGAATTTAAATTAACAGATATAAGCAATACCATAACTGCTAAAGCAAATTTAAGTCATGGTGAATTATTTGCAGACCTTAGTGCTAATACAGTAATAAATAAATTTAATAGCCCTGTTATAAAACTCAATAATATAAAAGTTGCTTCTACAGGATTGCAAAGTCGCGCTCTAAAAGCATCACATCACGTATTTGTAAACGATATTGAATTAGCGGTAAACCATCATATATCGGCAGTGGAACATCCATTTGAAATAGTAGTACCTACACAAAGTATAGTGTTATTAAATACCTTTATTCATCAGTTTGAGCCATTAGCGCAGCTTACACAGGGAACGTTTAATGGCCGAATCAGCGGGGATGTAAATTTACAACATGCCTCGTTTGCAATGGAGTTAAACAACGTAAGTGCGCTTTATAACGATTACCTTGCCAGCGATTTAAGTAGCCAATTTGTTGGCGAATATAATTCAGGGCAGCTTAATGTAAAACCCACTACCTTTAACTTAAATGAACTAAGGGCTGGTGTTGTTATTAAAAACATTAAAGGGAACTGGCAGGTTAAAAACAATAATGCGCGTATATTTGACATTGCAGGAGCGTTATTTGATGGTGAGTTTAGCCTTGATAAATACTCGCTTAATGACCTGCAGCAAGTTGCTAATGTTAAATTTAAAAACATTGATGGCAGTAAACTTATTACACTTGATGAACAGTCGGGGATTACGCTTTCAGGGCGTTTTGCCGGCACTTTGCCAGTGCACTTTAATAACACGGGTATTGAGGTAGTAAATGGCAGTTTAAGTAATCAAGGAACGGGTAAGTTAATGATTACTAATAACGCAGCATTTGATTCAGTTATGCAGCAGCAACAAGAGTTACAGCCTGTATTGGGATTACTTAAAAATCTTGATATACAAAAGCTTAATAGCAGTGTGGCACTTAAAAGTGATGGTTGGCTAAAGCTTGGCGTAAATTTGCAAGGTTATAATAAGCAAGCAGAGCAGCAAGTTAACTTTAATTATAATCATGAAGAAAATATATTTACTTTATTACGTGCATTGCGCTTAAGTGATGAAATTACACAAAAAGTTGAGCAACAATACTCACAAAAAGGAAACTAATGATGAAACAGTCGTTAAGCATAAAAGTACTTATTGTATTTGCAGCAATAAGTGCCCTTGGTGCGTGTACGCACCGAGTAGAGGTAGCTGCTAAAGAGCCTATTACAATTAATTTAAATGTGAAGGTTGATCACGAAATTCGTGTAAAAGTAGATAAAGAACTCGATAATTTATTTAGTGACGACAGTGAGTTATTTTAAGGAGCTAGGATATGAAAGTTAACAACAAATTAAGCATAATTACATTAGTTAGTGCTGTATGTATGTCTTTTTCGGCATGGGCTATTAGTTTAGATGATGCTAAAAGCCAAGGTTTAGTAGGCGAAGATAGCTCAGGCTATTTGGGCTTAGTGGTACAAAATGCAGAGGCTAAAGTGGTCGTTGATACCATTAATGCTAAGCGTAAAGCACAGTATTTAAAATTAGCGCAAAAAAATAACTTGTCACTGTCGCAAGTAGAGGCGTTAGCGGCGGCAAAAACAATCGAAAAAACCCAAAGAGGTCATTTTGTTGAAGTAAATGGTAATTGGGTTAAAAAATAACGAGTTATTTACTGTTATATGCTATTTACTGTTATATATAACCGAGCGCTTTAAGCGCTCGGTTTTTTACACCCTTCGAGTAACTGTTGCCAAAAATCGATACCCTTGCGCCTTGCTAAATTTATATTATGCTCAGGTATAGATTCGGGTTCGTTATAACTCTCAAGTGCTGCACTGATACTTGCTTCGCGAATTAAATGCAAAGTAGGAAAAGGGGAGCGATTAGTATAGTTTGCCGCATCGCTTGCATCGCTATCGGCAAATACATAATCGGGATGAAAATTAGCAATTTGATACTTACCTTCAAAACCTTGGGCTACTAACAGCGCGTTGGCTAAGTCAACCAAGTCTAAAAAGTCTTCAAAGTCGCTAAAGCCGTTATCAAACATAATAAGTGTGGTTTCGCGTGCAGCCTCTCGGTCAAGCTCAATACATTGCTCAAGCATGTCCATTACTGCATCGTCTATGCTGCTTGCAGGGCTTACAAAATAATGAATACAGTTATTTTCTACTTCTTTGCGGGCAAAGGGACAAAAGTTATATTTTACAATAACATTTGAAACCCATTCGCGGGTTTGGCTTATGGCTATGTTGGTCACGGTTTTGGCTCTAAATATTGATTAATAATGTTAAGTGTTTTTTGTATAGCACCTTGGTTATTGGCCACGCATTGCGCTGCTTTTTTACCTAAAGTTTGGCATGCTTTGCTGTTTTGATTTAATGCTATAAGTTGTTGTGTTAGCTCATCAGCATTATCAACCACAATAGCGCCTTTGAGCTTTATAAGCTCAGGGTAAATATGATCAAAGTTATAGGTATGCGCCCCGCTGATAACGCCCACTGAAAATGCAGCTGATTCAAGAGGATTATGGCCACCGCGACGAATTAAACTACCGCCAATAAAACTCACATTAGCAGCGCCATATAAGTATTGCAGCTCGCCAAGCGTATCTGCTAACAAGACGTTTTCGTTATTATAATTATTATTGCTGCGACGACTAAAACTCAGTGTACTTTGCGTTAGTAAATCTGCAACCTTATTGAACTGTTCAGGATGGCGCGGCGCTATTATGAGTAACGCATTGGGTTGTTTTTCTAATAGATTTTTATGAGCGCTAATTACCTGCTCATGCTCGATAGGGTGAGTGGAGCCTGCAACCCATATAAAGCGCTGCTCTAAATTATAAAGCTGTTTGAGTGCAGTTACCTTAGTTAGTTGCTCTTGGGTAGGTGTAATATCAAATTTTATTGAACCTGTAACTTTGCTTTTATGTGGCTCAAGGCCAAGCTCTATAAAGCGTTTGGCGTCAGTTTTATTATGACTGGCCAATACAGTGATAGAGCGCATAATAATATGCGTTAGCTTAGCTACTTTTTGATAACCCTGTTGCGATTTTTCAGACAAGCGAGCGTTTAAAACAAGTACCGGAATATTTCTATTGCGACTACTTGCCATAAGGTTGGGCCACAGTTCAGTTTCTAAAATACACAGGGCTTGTGGCTTTACTCGTTTTAAAAATCGGGCGGTTGCAAATGGAAAGTCCATAGGTAAGTAGCAGCAGGCTACCGTGTTTTTAAACTGCGTAATGATTTGCTCACGACCAGTAGGGGTGTTGCACGTTATAAGTATATTTAATTTAGGGTGCGCTTTTTGTACTGCTTTGATCAGGGGGGTAGCGGCGAGTACCTCACCTACAGATGCACAATGCACTAGCAGCGGCTTATTGTTATTGGCAAATAAAGACTTGTCCACAAAACCAAAGCGCTGTTTAAAGTGCGCTCTATAACCTGGGGTTTTTTTACCGCGTAATACATATAAATAAAATACGATTAGTGGGCTAATAATCATTAATGCGAGTGAATAAAAAATGCGTGCCATACTAAGCTTTTATAAGGGTAAGTCGTCTTAGTTTAACGTGAAAATGATCAATTCTAAACACAGAAAAGATAATATATGGTTTGTGTTCAGCTGCTACCCGATAAAATAATAATAACGCTATTCAAGTTAGCTCAAAATACCTGTTTCAGTAATATGTATATTGAGGTGATTTGGGTATAGATTTATGGAATAATGAAATTAATTTTTCCTGCCATTTCAATTCCTAGAGGAATTTACCATGTCAATTATCGATTCAGTAGCAACGAGTTACCTTGAGAGTTTAAATCGTCATTTAGCATTATTTGAAACGATGGAGGCTTATCATCAAGAGTCTATGCAATTGTTAGAAGTGTGCCATAGTGCATTACAAGCAGGCGGTAAGGTTGTTTGGCTTGGTAACGGTGGTAGTGCGGCCGATGCACAGCATTTAGCGGCAGAATTTGTAGTGCGTTATAAATTAGAGCGTGGTCCACTTGCATCTATGGCACTTACAACCGATACGTCAATTTTAACTGCGCACAGTAACGACTATCATTTTGACACTGTGTTTGAACGCCAAGTACAAGCCTTATGTAAACCAGAAGATTTAGTTATAGGGTTAACCACATCAGGTACAAGCGCCAATATTAATCTAGCGTTAGCAGCAGCGAATAAAATAGGGGCCTTTACCGTAGCATTAACGGGGCGTGATGGCGGTGAAGTTAAAAATATTGCCAAATTACCTATTATTATTAAAAACGATGAAACAGCGCGAATTCAAGAAGCACACATGTTTATTGGCCATTGGTTATGTGAAGCTATTGATATGGTAGTTGCGGAGCAGCAGTAATGGATTTATCGCTATTAAAAAACTTATCAGCCGCACGTATTTTGGTGGTTGGCGATGTAATGCTTGACCGTTATTGGTATGGTGATTCAGGGCGTATTTCCCCAGAAGCTCCGGTACCGGTAGTAAAAGTAAGCAAATTAGAAGACAAAGCCGGTGGCGCAGCAAACGTGGCTAAAAATATAGCCCGATTAGATGGTAAAGTAGGCCTACTTGGCTTAATAGGCGAAGATGAAGGTGGACAGATACTAGAAGGCATTTTAGAAGGTGAAAAAATAAATTCACAGTTAGTAAGTGTATGCGACTTACCGACAATTTCTAAAATGCGAGTGATTAGCCGTCATCAACAAGTTGTACGGCTAGATCTAGAAGAGACGTTTACAGAGCAACACAGCCAGCTGTTATTAAACCGTTTAGAGCTAGTACTTGATGAGTACGATTTTATAGTGTTTTCTGATTACAATAAAGGTTCATTGAGCCTGATTGAAAACATGATAAGCCTAGCTAAAAAAGCAGGGAAAACGGTACTCGTTGATCCTAAGTCGTCTGATTTACATTTATATAGAGGTGCAGACTACATTACACCAAATTTAAATGAGTTTAAATTAGCGGGTGGGCAAACAGACTCAGAAGAGGGCTTGGCAACAAGTGCGCGTAAGCTCATAAGTGACGCAGGCATAAAAGCAATGTTGCTAACGCGTTCAGAGCAAGGAATGTCGTTAATTAGTGCGACTGAAAAATATGATTTTGCCGCGCAAGAGCTTGAAGTCAGTGATGTAACCGGCGCAGGCGATACAGTTATAGCAACTCTAGCCGTGATGCTAGGGGCGGGAATGACACCTAAAAATGCGGTGGAAATTGCTAACTTAGCAGCGGGCATTGCGGTGAGTAAATTAGGTGCGGCCACAGTGTCGCCAGAAGAACTTAGTCGTAAGCTGGGTCAATATTTACATGCCACTGGTGAGCATTATCAAACTCCGTTTGACGATGTGCTGCAGCATATAGAGTTTGCAAAACAAAATGGCGAAACAATTGTATTTACCAATGGCTGCTTTGATATTTTGCATGCTGGGCACGTACGCTATTTAGCACAAGCAAAAGCGCGTGGCGATAGATTAGTGGTGGGGCTAAATAACGATGCGTCTATATCACGATTAAAAGGCGCCGATAGGCCAATTAATCCGCTAGATGAAAGAGCTATGGTATTAAGTGCACTTTCCTCTGTTGATTGGGTTATTCCATTTGGTAGTGCGGATGAAAATGACACACCGGCTAAATTAATTGAGCAAATTAGCCCAGATATTTTAGTTAAAGGTGGCGACTACACGGTTGAACAAATAGCCGGTGCTGAGCATGTACTGCTTCACGGCGGAAAAGTTGAGGTGCTTGAGTTTTTAGATGGTTGCTCAACTTCAAAAGTGATTAGTAAGATTAAGCAGTAATTACGACGGTTATTAATGAATTAAAAAAGGGATGAAAACAGTGTTTTCATCCCTTTTTATTTGCACTTATTATCCTAGTTTAGGATAGCCAAAAATCCCGAATTTAAAAGTTATATTCATATTTAGCAAATGCAGATGTGTCGTTTTCTGCTGCATCGTTATTTGATGCAAAAGCGCCTAGCGTTAAGCGCCCACCCATAGCAAGTTGCCTGTAACGTATTTCAAGCTGTTTACTGTTATAAGCTGTTTTAGTAATGGTATTGCCTAAATCAGGGTTATTAGGGTAGCGATCGCGGTTATCATTGTTGTAATCAACATCGCGTAATTTAACTTGCCAATCATCTCCATTTGAAAGCTGGCCTAGCACAGTTAGTACTAGTGATTGCGCGTCATTATCAAATGTTGAACCTATGGTACGGCCATGGTAGCGGTAACCAGATTTGTAATCTGAATGCTCGTAATAGCAGTTTTCACTGCTTGATTCAGCAGAGCATGTTACGCCCGTATCTATGTACTCTACATTTACTAATACGTTTTGATCATAAATACGATGAGTAGTTTGTACACCAAATAAATAGGCTCTGTCGACAGGTTTAAACTTTGAGCTGGCATCTTCACCAATGGTACTTGCATAAAGCGCATACGGTTGGCTAAATAAAGTGTCAGACCAGCGAATATCTATACCCGCAAGTTGATTACCAAGTTTAGACTCTAATTGGCTGTCACATTTAGTTGAGCCATCAACACAAGTTGTTTGCCCAGTAACCATATCAATAAAGTCACCCGCTGAACTAGGTTGGCCATCACCAGCCCATTGCGCTGACCAGCTCAGTGCAATTTCTAATTGCTGTAATGGTCTGAAATTAACGCGAGTACTCCACAATAAAGCATCAGGAATTACACGAGTAGATTCTAACTGAGCCATTTGTGCGGTAAATCCCCATTGGCCTAACCAGCTTAGCCAAGGGGTTTCAAAGGCAGTGCTTTGCTCACGAGTCACGCTCATTGCAGGCAATGGTTTAGCGTTGCCCGACATAATTAAACTATTATCAACCCCCGGGCCCCAAAACTGCTCTATGGCACCGGCTCTAAAAATCCAGTTACCTAAACGGTAGGCTATATAACTGCCATCAAAGGAGGTGTCATTACAGTCAGTAAGTGCTTGCTCATCTAGCACTATATCGTCTGCAGTTTTCCCAGTAACAAAACACTTTTTGCCATCATTGCGATAATTAACCGCTACTTTAGCGGCAAAACTGTCGCCTAAATAGGCGTAGGCAGCAGATGCTTCTGACTCTTGGGTATTAGTTGCGCCAAAACTGGTGGCAACAATTGTATCTGAACTTGCAAAAGCAGACATCTGTACACTGTGAGATCCCGTATTTTCAGACTTGTAACGATGTTTTACCCGTAATAAAGCATCTTGCAAGTTTGGCGATAACTGGCCTAGGGGAGTGTTGTCTACTTCACTTATAAAGCTCTTCCACATTAGAGGGTAAGTGGTTACCGGGGCTAAAATAACGCCAGCATCGGCTAAAAGTTGAATATCAGCTCTTAACCCATAATCATCTGGTTTTACCCATGGCTCTGCGTTAACCGGCGCGCTCATTACGCAAAAAAGTGAAGACAATATAAAAATTTTGTTTCGCAAAGTTCAGATCCTTGTGATTTAAATTACCTTAAGTTTAGCAATCAAAGCACTTTATTGCAGTAACTAAATGGGCGCAGTAAGGCTAAAAATAAGATAAAAAGGGTCGCTATCTATCGCTAAAACTATGTGATTGATATACTGAGTGCCAAATCGGAAATTGAGATTGTAATGAGCAAAAAACGACTTTTATTTATTCCTGTATCATCACCAGAGGGCATTGGTGAATATATGCGTTCACTTTTGCTAGCACAAACGCTAGAAAATGAATGCCCAGGGGATATAAATATCCACTTTATTTTAAACAAACATACGGCTTACGCTAAATGTTGCCCTTTTGAAACCACACTTTTAGAGAGGTCGGCAACCAAAGAAACCAAAGCAGTTTGTCAATTTATTGAACAATATAAACCTGATGTGGTGGTGTTTGATTGTGCTGGTCGTGCTGAGCATATGAAAGCGGCAAAAAAAGTGGGCGCAAAAGTTGTTTTCATTTCGCAACATGAGAAAAAACGAGCCAAAGGATTAAAGCTTAATCGTATTGGTTTAATTGACGTGCACTGGGTAATACAGCCAGATTACTGCATCGAGCCACTTACATGGCTAGAAAAGCTTAAATTAAATACCTTTGCTTTAGCACCTCCGCATAATGTAGGTCCCTATACTGCGTTTGCCTCTGAGCAACAAAAGCAGCAAGTATTAAACGACTATGATTTAACAAAAAATGAATATTTTATAGTGAATGCAGGCTCAGGCGGACACACTTTAAACGGTCAAAATTGTGCTGATATTTATTTTCAAGCTGCACTGGCCATCACTCAACGTACCTCGCTAAAGGGGGTTGTTGTTTTTGGGCCCAATTACACCAAGCCGTTACCGCAAACTGATGAATTAATTTGCATACCAAGTCAGCAGGGTAGTGAGTTTTTGGCATTGTTAAGCCAAGCTAAAGTAGCGCTATTAAGTGCGGGCGATACATTATTACAAGCTATTGCGGTACAAACTCCTACAGTCGCTTGCGCTATATCAAAAGATCAAAGTAACCGTATTGCACGCTGCGTTACTACTGGCGTGGTAATAAAAGCTAAACTCGATATTTTAGACATAACCAATAAAGTAAACGAGATAATCACCGAACCTAATTATCAAAATATACTCAGTAACTACGCGTTATTTGCAAACGTTCATAGTTTTGATGTAATTAACCAAGGTGTAAAAGTATTATTATTAGGAAGCAAATAATGAATATAGTGATAGTAATTGATTCACTGGTTGGCGGTGGTGCTGAAAAAGTAATGCTTACTTTAGCTGAGCAAATAGCGACACTTAAACACAATGTGACTATTTTATCCCTTGCTAATAGCGTTGAATACGATATCCCAAGTAACTTACAAGTTGAGAGCTTATTTACGGATAGAGCGTCGAAGGTTGACCGTTTTTGGCAGCGCAAAGCAAGTGTAGCTAAACTAGAGTCGTGGTTTGAAAAAAAGAGAAGTGAAGTCGGGTACATTGACTTAGTACTGTCAAATTTAGATCGAAGTAATAACCTGCTTGCGCGTAGTAATGTCGAAAATGTCCATTTTGTTATGCATAACTCAGTAAATGCTGAGCTAGCAAGGCAAAAAAAATTAGGGCCTCTTTCTTATTTATACCTTAAAAAAAGTAAACAAAACTTAAATGATAAATCACTCATTTGTGTATCCAAAGGGGTTGAAAATGAAATTACCCAAGGTAACTTAATTACTCCAAGTGCGATCACTACAATTTATAACCCGTTCGATTTAAAAAAAATAAATCAGCAAGCCAGTGAGCTAAACACTAACATTCCTAATGTGCCTTACCTTATTCATGTTGGGCGATTAGCCAAGCAAAAACGTCATGATATTTTATTCGCAGCGTTTGCTAAGTTAGATAAAAAGTACAAACTAGTACTGTTATGTAACAAACCGACAAAGGCATTAAAACTTGCACAGCAATATGGAATTGCAGAGCAACTGATTGTGCCAGGGTTTGAGCAAAATCCATATAATTGGATAAAACATGCCAAAGCGCTAGTATTAAGCTCAGACTTTGAAGGGTTTGGGAATGTATTAGTGGAAGCACTTGCAGTAGGTACACCAGTGGTGAGCACTAACTGTACTTTTGGCCCCAGCGAAATACTAACAGGTGCGCTAAGTAAATATTTAGTGCCAATACAGCAAAGTGAGCAGTTAGCACGTGCAATTGAACAAGTGCTGGCAGATAAGCCAAACGTTACAAATGCAGCTATTTTACAACAAGTAAGCGCAGAGCAGGTGGCTGCCAAGTACTTAGCTTTAGCTAATTAGCTGCTAAAGTAAGTTAACGTTTAAGCTTTGTGTAACAAGCATACAAGGCTTGCCAGTCGCTGGCTTGCCAGTTAAATACAGGGTTACGGCCTTGTTCTTTTAAAAATGAGCGCTTTAGGCGCTCCATATTACTTTGTTGCCATTGTAAGGCGGGCGTTTTAATTTCGCCGCGATCAAAGTCAATAATATATATCTGGCCAGTGTCATTAAATAAAATATTATTAATGTTTAAATCTGCGTGGTATACGCCTTTACGGTGAAAGAGCGCAATGGTTGTGGCGATACTTGTTAATTCAGATTCAGTTAAAGCACGCTCAACGAGTATATCCAGTACACTTTTGGCACCTGTTACCGCCTCGGTAATAATATCACCGCGGTAAATTAACCCGCTTCGAGTCACTTTTGCAGCAATGGGAGTTGGTACATTTAAGCCAAGCTCAATTAACTGCGCCATTAAAGCAAACTCTTTATATACTCGCGTTTGCTCAAAGCCTAAATACAAGTATTGGTCACTGAGTAATTTACCGACCAAGCCACCGCGCCAATAATGTCTTAGCACAGCGGTTAGTTCATTATTTTTAAAAAACCACGCCATTGCGCGGCCTTTTTTAGCACCCACTATTTTATTTTGTTGCTGCCAGTAGTCGGCATTAAACCAGTTTAAATTAACCTGATTTTCATAACTAGGGTGGCTCAGCAGAGTATGCTTACCTTGGACGTGTTGTTTGAACATAGCTCACAGGTATTACTTAAATATGCGCCTATGTTAGCGCGTTTTAAAGCCGAGGATAAGTACTTGCAATAGCGCGATTATAATTTAAGATCGGGTTTTACTATTTAATGCCCAAGGAAACGCGTGACTTCAGTGCCTAACTACTCCTCTATTTGTATTTTAAGACTCTCTGCTATTGGCGATGTATGCCATGCTGTGAGTGCAGTACAAGCGATTCAAAAAGCGCATCCTAATGCAAAAATCACTTGGGTTATTGGCAAAGTAGAAGCTATGTTATTGGCTAACTTACCCGGTGTTGAGCTGGTGGTGTTTGATAAAAAACAAGGCCGCGTAGCACTGAAAAATTTAAAGCAAACTTTTAAAGGGCAAAACTTTGATGTACTGCTTAATATGCAGGTGGCATTAAGGGCCGGATTTGTTGCACGTTGTATTCCTGCAAAAGTTAAAATAGGCTTTGATTGGGCGCGCTCAAAAGAGCTGCATAGCCTATTTATAAATAAACGCATTGCAGCGCAGCCACATGCGCACGTGTTAGAAGGGTTTAAAGGCTTTGCTAAAGCCATTGGCGTAAATGATTATCAGCCAAGTTGGGAAATGCCTTATACACAGCAAGATCAAAACACAGCCGATGAATTACTCACTGCAGAATATTTATCTAATAAGCTGTTTGTTATCTCTCCAGCAGCAAGTAAAGCACAGCGTAATTGGCTTCCCGAACGTTATGCCGCGCTTGCTGATTATGCCCATCAGCAGGGATTTAAAGTGGCCTTGACCGGCGGCCCTACCGAGCTGGAAATAAACCTTGCCAATAATATTATTAAACACAGCCAACACAGCATTTTAAACCTAATTGGTAAAACTAAGCTTAAAGAATTGTTGTGCGTGTTAAAACGCGCCAGTGTAGTACTAGCCCCAGATACTGGCCCTGCCCATATGGCAGTAACGGTAGGCACTCCTGTTATTGGGCTATATGCCCATTCAAACCCAGCGCGTACAGGGCCGTATTTATACCAAAACTATGTGGTTGAGGTATATCATCAAAACTTGCTTCAACAAACGGGTAAAACAGCGCAGCAGCTGCCTTGGGGCACACGTATTAAAGGTGACGATTTAATGAGCCAAATTACCATTGATGCGGTAAAAGCTATGTTTGATCATGTTGTGCAAAAAGAGTCGTTATAATGAATCAATCACAAAAAAATAAAGCGCTATTTTTAGATAGAGATGGCGTAGTAAACGTTGATCATGGCTATGTGTATCAAAGTGAGCGGTTTGAATTTATCGAAGGAGTATTTAGCACGTGCAAGGCATTTTATGATGCCGGTTATAAAATTATTATTGTAACTAATCAGTCAGGTATTGGCCGTGGTTATTACACCGAGGCTGACTTTATAGCACTGACCAGCTGGATGAAAGCACAGTTTAGCGCACATCAGATATTGATAAGCGACGTTTATTTTTGCCCTCATCATCCTAAAAATGCATTGCCTGAGTATTTAAAACAGTGCGCTTGCAGAAAACCAGCCCCTGGTATGCTACTACAAGGTATTAGTGAGCATAATATCGATCCGCAGCAAAGTATTATGGTAGGCGATAAAAAAAGTGATATGCAAGCTGCAGAACAAGCTGGCATTGCCACGCGCGTATTGGTGCACTCTGGCCAGCAGTTTGATGACAGCGCCAAACAAACTGCAGATTTTATTTTCAATTCAATTAATGATTTACCAGCACTTTTATAAATTTAAATACGCCCCCCAATTCAGGCACTGTAAACTGGCAGGAATTGCTGCCAAATTTATAATTTGCGATGAACTGCAAACAGTGCATTTTATTCGTTAAACTTTTACAATACCCCACATAATAAACAGTAGCTTTGTTTTGCTGTTTAACCTGTTAAATCAAATGGAGACTAAAGATGAGAGCATCTGCTTTTTTTAGCCAGCTACAACAGCAAATTGAAGACGTAAAAACTGAAGGTTTGTATAAAAGCGAGCGTATTATTTTATCGCAGCAGCAAGCTCAAATTGAAGTTGCATCAGGCAAAGTAATTAACTTTTGTGCTAATAATTACCTAGGCTTAGCAAATAGCCCTGAGCTAATAAAAGCAGCGCAAGATGGCTTAGACGCACATGGTTTTGGTGTGGCCTCAGTACGCTTTATTTGTGGTACGCAAGATATTCACAAAACGTTAGAGAAAAAAATCAGTGAGTTTTTAGAAACTGAAGATACTATTTTATACTCATCGTGCTTTGATGCTAATACAGGTCTGTTTGAGACTATTTTAGGCGCAGAAGACGCGATTATTTCGGATTCACTTAATCATGCTTCAATTATCGATGGCGTACGTTTATGTAAAGCTAAGCGTTTTCGTTATGCTAATAACGATATGGCTGACCTTGAAAAGCAGCTTATTGCCGCGACCGAAGCAGGTGCTAAAACTAAGCTAATTGCTACAGATGGCGTGTTCTCTATGGATGGCGTTATTTGTGATTTAGTCACTGTGTGTGATTTAGCTGATAAATACGATGCATTAGTAATGGTTGACGACTCGCATGCTGTGGGCTTTGTTGGCGAAAATGGTAAAGGCACACCAGAGTATTGTAACGTGCTTGATCGCGTAGATATTATTACCGGTACCTTAGGTAAAGCATTGGGCGGTGCATCAGGTGGTTATACATCAGGTAAAAAAGAAATTGTTGAGTGGTTGCGTCAACGTTCGCGTCCTTACTTATTTTCAAATTCATTAGCTCCGGCAATTGTGACTGCATCGATTAAAGTGCTTGAAATGCTAGAAAGTGGTGGCGAGCTTCGCGCTAAGCTTTGGTCAAACGCTAAATACTTCCGCGAGCAAATGGAAGCAGCTGGCTTTACCTGTGGTGGTAAAGATCATGCCATTATTCCAGTTATGCTAGGCGATGCTAAAGTTGCATCATTAATGGCTGATAAGTTATTAGTTGAAGGTATTTATGTAACCGGTTTTTCATTCCCTGTTGTACCTAAAGGTCAGGCACGTATTCGTACCCAAATCTCAGCTGCACATAGCATTGAACAACTTGATACCGCCATTGCTGCCTTTACCCGTATTGGTAAAGAAATGGGCGTTATTTAATTTTATTGTAAACCGCGCTATAGCCGCGGTTTTTTAGTTGAGTGTGAATTATGAAAGCATTATCTAAATTAAAAGCAGAACCGGGTATTTGGATGACAGATGCGCCAAAACCAGAAGTTGGCCATAACGACCTGCTAATTAAAATTCGTAAAACTGCAATTTGTGGCACCGACGTTCATATTTATAAGTGGGACGAGTGGGCGCAAAAAACTATTCCTACACCTATGGTTGTTGGCCATGAGTATGTTGGCGAAGTGGTCGATATGGGCCAAGAAGTACGTGGTTTTAAGGTTGGCGACCGAGTATCTGGCGAAGGCCATATTACGTGTGGCCATTGTCGTAACTGTCGTGCAGGGCGCGTACATTTATGTCGTAACACCACAGGTGTAGGCGTAAATCGCGAAGGTGCATTTGCTGAATACTTAGTTATACCAGCGTTTAATGCGTTTAAAATTCCTGATAATATTTCAGACGAATTAGCATCAATTTTTGACCCTTTTGGTAATGCCGTACATACCGCGCTGTCGTTTGATTTAGTCGGCGAAGATGTATTAATTACTGGTGCAGGCCCCATTGGTATTATGGCAGCAGCAGTGGCAAAGCACGTAGGCGCACGTCACGTAGTTATTAGCGATGTAAACGAATACCGCTTAGAGCTAGCACGCAAAATGGGTGCAACACGCGCTGTTAACGTAGCCAACGAAAAGCTTGAAGATGTAATAAAAGAGCTAGGTATGACTGAAGGCTTCGATATTGGCCTTGAAATGTCGGGTGTACCAAGTGCTTTTAATTCTATGCTAAATAATATGAACCATGGCGGTAAAGTTGCCATGCTAGGTATTCCACCATCAGATATGGCGGTAGACTGGAACCAAGTGATTTTTAAAGGCTTAGTGATCAAAGGTATTTATGGCCGTGAAATGTTCGAAACCTGGTATAAAATGGCAAGTCTTATTCAATCAGGTTTAGACTTAAACCCAATTATCACTCATCAATATTCAATAGACGACTTTCAAGCTGGTTTTGATATGATGATTTCAGGACAATCAGGCAAAGTGATACTAAACTGGGATTAATTTAGTTTAATACGGTTTTATAAATGGTATTAAAAGGGCGGCTTGAGTCGCCTTTTTTATTGATTTAATTATTTTTAAAAGAGATTTCAATGGCATTTAAACATATATCAATAGCACAAACTCTTGAATTATTAGATAAAGAAGACGTAGTAATTGCAGACATCCGCGATCCAAATTCATATCAAGCGGGGCATATTCCAGGTTCTGAAGCGCTTTCGAACGCTAACATTGCACACTTTATGATGGAAAAAGAGTTTGATCAGCCAATAATTATTGTTTGTTATCACGGTATGAGCTCGCAAGGCGCAGCAAGCTACTTAGTGGAGCAAGGTTTTGAAGATGTGTACAGTATGGATGGTGGTTTTACAGCATGGGAAGCGGCCTACAGCGAGAAAGTTGAACGATGATAGAGCTTGGCAGTTTAAATAATCCGCGTGCTGCACAAGGCTTTATAGACTATTTAAAAAGCCAAGGCTTGCAAGGCGAGTTGCGCTCAACAGATGGTAGCACAGTAATTATTAGCGTACTACCTGAGCACTTTCATCAAGTGCAACCGCTTTGGGCTGAGTTTACGCAAAATCCTAATCATGCCCGCTACCAGCAAGCATCTTGGGAAGTTGGAAGCACGCAATCACCGCTTAAGTATCAAGGGCAATCGCTGAATTTAGTGGCGCGATTTAAAGCGCTTAGCTGGCTTAATCAAACGGTTAGCATTTTAAGTATTGTTATTTATATTGCATTTTTATTGGGTGGATTTGAAACAATATATACCACGTTGCAGTTTAATCCTGCCGAGCCATTAACGTGGATTACCCCTGCTATAGTGCACTTTAGCGCCATGCATATTGTATTTAACTTAGTTTGGTGGGTGTCGCTTGGCGATAATATCGAAAAACAATGTGGCAAGCTCAGCTTAATCGGGCTGTTTGTGGTAAGCGCCTTAATCAGCAATTGGGCACAATATTTAATGGTTGGCCCTAACTTTGGTGGCCTAAGTGGCGTGGTATACGCGCTGCTTGGCTTTTGCTGGATCCACAGCGCCTTAAACCCTAAACAACCTGCATTAGTAAGCACTGCAATTATTGGTTTTATGCTAATTTGGTTGGTACTCGGTTTTGCGGATGTGTTGTTTATAGGGATGGCTAATTGGGCGCATTTAGGCGGGTTAATTAGCGGTATGGCTTACGCCGTTACCACGTCTATATTAAAAACTAAAAGCCACAATTAATGATATAAATACTTGGTGAACAAGACTTCACGGATGATCTCTTGTCCCGTTTCTTCTTTTAATAAGCTTTTAAGTTTTGCTGCACTTTTTACTCTTATTTCTTCACGCCCACTGAGCGATTTTATTTTATCTTCAGGTTCTTTAGATAAAATTTCAACTAAGGCGTCGCGCAGCAATGGCGTATGGTGCTCTACGGTTGCAATATCTGATGCGTTATTAAGCATTAAATCGATAGTAATGCGCACATAGCCCATTTTTTTACTCGATGCGCCAATATAGTTGGTAATAATGTCTGGCTCAAAACCAAAGTAACCCACAGTCGAATCTGCTCGTGCGGTTAAGCTTACTAAACTTGCGATAAGTACAAAAAGGCCGGCGAATACTGTTTTTTTCATGTTAAATGCTGTTTTTTATAAACGTGTTGTAAATAGTCTATACCTTATAGTGCCTAATATACAGCGCAGAGCAACTATTAGTGGCAGTAAATCGTACTTTTTCAAATGCTTTGGCAATGTTATTATTCAACTGATTTTTATTAAGTAGAGCAATTGTGATTACTTTCCCTGTTTCATTATCTGCCGATTGGCAATGTGCCTCACTGTTTAGTGATTTATCGAGTGCAGAGCAAGAGTGGTTATTTGAACCGCATTCATTAACAGCCAAATTAAAAAGTCGCTCACAGTGTTTTAGTGTAAAAGTACTTAGTGAGCAAGAGTTTGAGCTTAGTGCAGAGCAACAACAATTATTAGGCTGTACGCAAACTACTGCGCTTAACCGTGAGGTACTTTTACTTTGCGACAATAAACCGGTTGTATATGCGCAAAGCTGGTTGCCAGCAAGTGTTAACGCCGCAAATAATAAATTACATAATATGGGGGAGCGACCATTAGGCGATGTGATTTTTCAAGATCCACAATTAACCCGCACAGATATAGAAATTGCGCGCTTTAATACCCAGCATTCATTACAACAGCTTGTTGCACAATTAAAGTTACCATCGCAAAGTTTACTTGGCCGTCGCAGTCTATTTTCGCTTAAAGACTATAAATTTTTAGTGTGTGAAGTGTTTTTACCAGGAGCGTATTTGTACTCATGAAATTAGCGCGTTTAACCCCAAGCCATATTCCTTATTATATTGCGCTCATGCGTATAGATAAACCAATAGGTACTTTACTATTACTTTGGCCAACATATTGGGCGCTGTGGTTAGCAAATGCAGGAATGCCAAGTTTAACTAACTTTATAGTATTTACGCTGGGTGTTGTGATAATGCGCAGCGCCGGATGCGTTATTAATGATTTTGCCGACAGAAAAATAGATGGTTCGGTTAAACGTACAATGCAGCGGCCATTAGTTTCAGGACAGGTTAGTAGTGGTGAAGCGATTAGTTTGTTTATATTATTAATAACAGTCGCATTTTTACTGGTGTTAATGCTTAGTGTAAATACAATATTACTCTCTTTTGGTGCACTTGCTTTAGCGTTTTGTTACCCGTTTATGAAGCGTTATACACAATTACCGCAAGTGGTGTTAGGCGCAGCATTTGGTTGGGCTATTCCTATGGCTTTTATGGCGTCAATTAATGCACTTCCTATACAGGCTTGGCTGTTATTTATTGCTAATATTTGCTGGACGGTAGCCTACGACACTATGTATGCCATGGTCGACAGAGATGATGACTTAAAAATAGGGGTTAAATCTACCGCTATTTTATTTGGTAAATACGATCGTCACATTATAGGGTTACTTAATTTAGCCTTTATAGCGTTAATGCTCGCTATAGGAGCACTTAATAATATTGGGCTGAGTTATTGGCTTGGTCTTAGTGTTGCTATTGTATTGTTAGTTTACCAACAAGTGCTTATTCAACAACGCGCACGCACCGATTGTTTTAAAGCGTTTTTAAACAATCATTATGTAGGATTAGCCTTTTTTATCGGCTTATTGTTTTCCTATCCTGTCGCATTTTAATAACAGGGTAGAGTATTGTTAGCGGGGTGGATCAATAATGCCACTGATTGACGTGTTTTTTCTGAACCAACCAGCAATCGAGTAGCGTTCATCAACCGCAGGTAGCACTTCATGAACAAAGCGTTCGCTTTCAAATAATACTAAGGTGCCAGCTGTTGGCCTAATAGTAATTTCAATGTCTTTACTTTTAGGTTTATAAATAACTAACTCGCCGCCTTGCTGTGGCGTGTTTAAGTATAAAACGGTGGTAAAAACACGGTTAGAACGACCTTTAAAAGCATCAACATGCTTTTTATAAAAATCACCTAAAGTATATTTTGCGTAGTGGCATTCATAATCAAATAACCCCATAAAAAAACACCGGTTAAGTGTTGTTCTAATGCCTTCCATCGCAGTTTGATAATTTTTTTGGGCTTGCGAACTGCCATCAAACCAGTATGTTTTGTCTTTGCGAATAGTGCTATCAATTTGCTGATTATTTAAGCGGCCAATTCCAGCTAAGCTAAAGTGCGGGTTTATCCGGTAACAATCGGCCATTAAATCAGACATTAAGCCTTCATCAATGGCGTTTTCAACAATAGCGTAACCATAAGCTTCAATATGATCTAAATATATTTCTGAGGTAATAAAGTTGCCCATTGATACTAATTATTAAAATAAAGAGCAGCTAGTCTAGTGCAAAGCAACTTAATAGCCATCATTTATATGTTTAAAGGCACTTATTTTATTTATTAATTTACCGTCATAGCCATTTTTTTTATCAGTGATAACAGGTGCTCTATATGCTCACCCACTTCAATTTTTTGACTCGTTTGTACTATAAGTTGCTCACGGCTTAGGTCTTTATTGGTTTTTAACTGAATAAGATTACTATTTTCAGCAATAGCATTGGTGTGCTCAATGCCTGCTATTGCAAAATGATCTGACTTTTCAAGACCTGCCATTACTTGCTCTATGCTGCCAACTTTAATGCTAGATGATTTGTTTAATCCATCAATGGCTTCATTAAGCATAAGTTGTACGGGCTTAGATTGTGAAAAACAACCAAACATAGGGTAGTGATCTAGCTCTTGTTTGCTAATGTCGGCTTTATGCGCAAGAGGGTGGTTTTTAGAAACAAATAAAATTAGCTGATCAGGTAAGTGAATATCACTACCAATGCTATTAATGGCTTGCGAATATACACTAATATCTATTTCGCCCTGTTGCAGTTTACGCGAAAGTTCTTGTTTATCTTGGAGTTGCATTTCAATTTTAATATGCGGATATTGATTTAAAAATTGCCCACACGAAATAGGTACAACACTACTTGCTTTGTTGGTGTAGCCAATAATTAGCTTTTTTTCAATAGTGCCATTAATAGATTGAAAAATACGCTGCTTAGTTAATGCCAACTCACTAAGCGTATTTTTAGCATAATCAAGAAAAAGTTCACCAGCATCGGTAAGGTGTACCGAGCGAGTAGAGCGTTTAACTAACTCGTAGCCTATTTCTTCTTCAAGAGTTTGAATGCTACGTGTAAGCGCCGACGTGCTTATTTTAGTTTGTTCTGCGGCTTGTCTGAAGTGGCGTAACATGCCAAGTGCTATGAATTGTTCCAGTTGTTCAAATCTCACTTTATAGTCCCTTTTTATAAGTAAGTCGCATATACGCGAACATAGTAATATTACTTATTAATCTATTAAAATTAATAAGTAATATTTAAATGCGATTGTAAATTTATAATAAATTTCAATCAGCATATCCCTCTTTTAGTATTAATTAAAGAGTGAAATTGTTAAATAGTATTATCCTTTAGGTTAATAACTAATAGTTTGTTATGTGTTTTAAGCTTTTATTATGCAAGTAACATATAAAGTAGCTTTGCCTTAAGGGTTAATAAACCACTGTGCAAAAATTATTATTTGAAACTATAAGCTTTTATTCAACAAAGTTACGACTAACCCGGTTGCTCAATGGTTTATTTTCAATGCTTTGCAGTTCTATTTCAATTGCATCGCAAGAAATATGAATTTCAAATAACGAGGTTAATAACGATAAACTTAAGCAAGTAAGACTAACGCCAAATAAAATAATTCCAGTAGTATTGAGCTCTATAAATAACGCAAACATGGAAAGTGTGCATAGTAAAAAAGATACAACTCCATATACCTGCATGGTTCTTATAAGTTTTATACGCTTTCTTAAATTGGTTATTTGCGCAACAACAACCGGGCGAATTGATTCACCTTCACGGGCGTTTAATCCTCTAATTAATTGCGCTATTACTAAAAATCGGTTTGTATAGGCAAGTAGTAACAATGAAATAGCCGGAAAAAGTAATCCTGGAGTTGTAAGTGTCATATTTATTCCTGCAAGCTGGCTAGTTTATGAATTAACACATTAATGAAAGGCATTGTAAACACAAATAAATGAGGTGAAAATTGCAAAATACTAATAGTGATAACTTAACCGCTGACCCTTTCACATGGATAACAATATATCGCGCTGAAAATAGTTTAGAAGCGAATATAATTAAAGGCTTAATCTTAAATGATGGCATAGAGTGTCAAATTAAAGGTGAAATGCTGCAAGGAGCTTTAGGAGAAATACCGTTTGATCAGGCTCAAGCCAGTGTGCAGGTTTATGCGATAAAAGAGCGCCATGCGCGACAAATATTGGTAAACTACCAGCAAGTAAAACAATCAGCTCCAGATTGGGTGTGTCCTAATTGTAATGAGCATAATGGATCAACATTTGAATTTTGTTGGTCATGCGAGACGTTAAAAAATGACAAAAGCAAATAACTTTCAGCGTATTAGAGAGCTAAACTACTTACAAAAAGCAGTGTTAGCCAGTGCCTTAATTGAACGTATGCTACCTAACTATGGCCTATTTAGTGAAGCAACAGGGTTTGGTGACGAAACCGTTTTACGCAGTGCTTTAAATGTTTGCTGGGAGAAAATACTGCTACCTAAAAGTAAGATTGATCTTGAAAAGCAAATCGAGAAAATAGAACCCAATGTGCCTGAGCTAGCTGACTTTGATATGTTTGGTACGTATCCGGCAATTGATGCCGCGACCGCATTATTAAGTCTTATGCATGGTTTAATGGCGCAAGATGAGCAAGAGCTCATAAATATAAGTAAAATATCGCAAGCAACGGTTGCCCGCTTTATTGAGTATCAAATGACTGTTGAAGGTGAAGTTGCCGATAACAAAGCAATACGCGAACACCCACTAATGCAATACGAAATGGATGTATTAGGTGAGCTAATTGATTTTGTAGAAGCCATGGGCCGTGTGACCTCTGATAATGTTAAAGAACTTAAAAAACATGTGCTTGCTGATGGGCAAACCAATATTGGTTTAACATTATAAAACGTAAATAATTTAGTTTAAAAAGCACCTAAATAGGTGGCAGGAGAAAAACAGTGCGAATTTTGGGCATTGAATCGTCATGCGATGAAACCGGTATTGCTATATACGATGACGAAAAAGGTTTATTGGCGCATCAATTATATAGCCAAGTAAAAGTACACGCAGACTATGGCGGTGTAGTGCCAGAGCTGGCATCACGGGATCATGTACGTAAAACGCTGCCCCTTATCGACGCTGCATTTGCACAAGCGGGTTGCGGACCTGAAGATTTAGATGGCGTTGCGTATACAGCAGGCCCAGGTTTAGTTGGCGCACTTTTAGTCGGTACCTCAATTGGTCGCTCTCTTGCTTATGGTTGGGATATTCCTGCTGTAGCAGTGCATCATATGGAAGGGCATTTATTGGCGCCCATGCTTGAGGAAAATGTTCCTGAGTTTCCGTTTATTGCTTTGCTAGTATCGGGCGGACACACCATGATGGTTAAAGTAGCCGGTATTGGCCAGTATGAAGTGCTGGGTGAGTCGGTTGATGATGCAGCAGGCGAAGCATTTGATAAAACAGCAAAATTACTAGGACTTGATTACCCCGGTGGCCCACGTTTAGCTAAAATGGCAGAGCAGGGGGTGGCTAAGCGATTTATATTTCCACGTCCGATGACAGACAAGCCTGGCCTAGATTTTAGTTTTAGCGGTTTAAAAACAGCAGCGTCTATCACTATTCGTGAAAACAATGATGACGAGCAAACTAAAGCCGATATAGCACATGCATTTCAAACCGCGGTTATCGATACCTTGGTAATAAAATGCAAACGTGCACTTAAGCAAACCGGTATTAAACGACTAGTAATTGCTGGCGGCGTAAGTGCTAATACGCAGTTACGTTTGCAGTTGGAGCGTGTAATGCAAGGCATGAAAGGGCAAGTGTATTATCCGCGTACCGAATTTTGTACCGACAATGGCGCTATGATTGCGTACGCAGGGATGCAAAGGTTAAAAGCAGGGCAATTTGCTACCCTTGATATGAAAACTAAACCGCGCTGGCCAATCGACAGCCTAGAAGCTATTTAATAGCAGTTAAATATCGCTTTTTTCATCAGTGGGTGCTTTTTTAGAGCCCACTTTTGGCTCGTTACCACTAAATAATCGTGCGATATTAGAGCGATGCCTAAAAATAATTAGTACCGTAATAAAGGTAACGGGTAGCGTATAAAGTGGCTTTATTAACCAAGTGTATAAAGGTGCAAGCGAAACCGCAACTAAGGCAGCAAGAGAAGAATAGCGTGTTATTGCTACCATAATAAACCAAGTACAAATTAATAAACCCGCCAAAGATAACCCTATAGGTAATAAAGAACCAAAAGCAGTTGCTACCGCTTTGCCCCCTTTAAAACCAAAAAATAATGGGAACATGTGCCCCAAACAGGCGGCCACAGCGACTAAACCAAGCGCAAGCGGCTCAAGATCTAAAAAGTAGGCCCCCCAAACGGGAATAGTGCCTTTTAAAACATCAAATATCAGTACTAAACAAGCGGGTAGTGCGCCCCCCAGCCGGTAAACATTAGTTGCCCCTGGATTATTAGAGCCATTACTACGCGGATCGGGGAGTTTAAATAACCGCGAGACGAGTATGGCCGACGAAATCGACCCAAGTAAATAGGCTAAAATAAACATTAAAGTGGCTAACACGTGCTTCCTTATTTTTTAATTGTACTTTTTCGGCTATTATTGACGTCAAAATTTATAAACTGCTTTAATTACTAACTAGTATAGCTACCTTGTTATTGTAGAAGTAATTTATATGTATTTAAACACTGATTAAAGTATATACAGTATTAATTTAATTGATACATTATGCAGTTAACTCAGTGGCTTGTTACTGTCATTAGGAGCATTAATGGACAAGGTATTTATATCGCAATTACACGTCGACACTATTATTGGAGTGTACGACTTTGAAAAAGAAAGTAAACAAAGCCTTTACTTTGACGTTGAAATGTTAAGTGATATTAAACCTGCAGCTGCAAACGATGATATTAACTTAGCACTCGATTATGCAAAAGTAAGTGAGCGGATCATTGAGCACAGTACGGCAAAACCGGTAGAGCTGCTCGAAACCTTAGTTGAGCAATTAGCGCATATAATTTTGACTGAGTTTAATACCCCACAAGTTACTATTCGAGTAAGTAAACCTGCAGCCGTTGCTCAGGCGCAAACTGTGGGTGTTGAAATTACGCGTACTAAGGCAAGCATTTAAATGGCGCAAATTTATATCAGTTTAGGGTCAAATATTAATAAGGCGCATTATATGCGCTGTGCGCTTATAGCGCTCAAGCCGCACTTTAACGACTTAGTGCATTCCTCAGTATTTGAAAGCGAAGCGGTTGGATTTGCTGGTAATAACTTTTATAACTCGGTGGTTGGTGCTACAACCGATATGCCATTAGCAGATGTATGTAGCTTACTAAAGCAAATTGAGCGCAATAATGGCCGTACTGCAAACGATAAAAAGTTTAGCCCGCGGACTCTCGATTTAGATTTACTATTTTATGATGATGTAATTTGCGACTCTCCCGCACAATTACCACGTGACGAAATTACAAAAAACGCCTTTGTATTACAGCCCCTAGCTGAAGTGGCCCCGCATTTTTATCACCCTGTTGCACAGCAAACCATTGCCGATCTTTGGCGCGAGTACAACAACCCTCAACAAAAACTATGGAAGGTGGAGTTTTCTAACCCATGAGTATTATTGAAATTATTGTTTTAGCTCTTATTCAGGGGTTTACTGAATTTTTGCCTATTTCTAGCTCTGCGCACTTAATTTTACCATCGCAAATATTAGGCTGGGAAGATCAAGGGTTAGCATTTGATGTTGCAGTACACGTAGGTACTTTAATTGCAGTAGTGATTTATTTTCGTAAAGAAGTAAGCAGCATACTTAGTGCGTGGTTTAAGTCGTTTGGTGCGCAAGGTAGCACAGATGACAGTAAATTAGGCTGGTGGATAATTTTAGGCACAATTCCGGCCGCTATTTTAGGTTTGCTTTTAAAAGACATGATTGAGCTTTATTTGCGTAGCGCATGGGTGATCGCGGTTACCACCATTATATTTGGTTTATTGCTTTGGTATGCGGATGCAAAAGGTAAGCAAATTAAAACGATTTATCAGCTAAATTGGAAAACCGCGCTTATTATAGGCCTAGCACAAGCCGTTGCGATGATCCCAGGTACATCACGTTCAGGTATTACTATGACCGCGGGTTTAATGCTTGGCATGAATAAACAAAGCGCTGCACGCTTTTCGTTTTTACTGGCAATACCTATCATTTCTATGATGGGACTTTACTATACCGTTGAGCTTGCACTAGGGGATCATCTAGTTGACTGGAGCACCTTATTATTAGGTGTTGTGTTGTCATTTTTATCGGCTTATGTCTGTATTTATATGTTTTTAAAAGTAATAGAACGCATGGGAATGTTGCCATTTGTTATCTACCGATTATTGCTAGGGGTCGGGTTAATTGTATTTTTAACGCTGTAATTAATATTTTTTACTCGTTTAGTTTAAGCGTTTAAAAGCCTTCCTAGTGTGGAAGGCTTTTTTGTCAGTGATACTTTTAACGTTAGTGGCTTAATTATTAAGTTACTTAGGCGTTTTTGGCAACAGTGAAATGCGCATGCGCAATGGTAACGAAGCACGAATTTTGGCATTATAGCGCCATTAAACTTTGCTGTTGTGCAAAGTAAGCACACGATTAAAGGAAAGTAGATGCATATTCATATTTTAGGTATTTGTGGCACCTTTATGGGTGGAATAGCTGCGATTGCTAAATCGCTTGGCCATAAAGTAACTGGGTCTGATCAAAACGTTTATCCACCTATGAGCACGCAGCTTGAAGATCTCGGAATTGAGCTAACCCAAGGCTACGAGGTAACCCAATTAGAGCCAGCGCCAGACATGGTGGTTATTGGCAATGCTATGAGCCGAGGCAATCCATGTGTTGAATATGTACTTGATAAAGGTCTGCCTTATACATCTGGGCCTGAATGGCTAAAACATAACTTATTACAAAATTCATGGGTACTTGCTGTTGCTGGTACACATGGTAAAACCACCACAGCGAGTATGCTTGCATGGATTTTAGAGTATGCGGGTTTAAAACCGGGCTTTTTAATTGGCGGCATAGTACAAAATTTTGGCGTGTCGGCCAAAGTAGGCGAAACCCCCTTTTTTGTTATTGAAGCAGACGAATACGACACTGCATTTTTTGATAAGCGCAGTAAGTTTGTGCATTATTTACCGCGAACACTTATTTTAAATAATCTTGAGTTTGATCATGCCGATATTTTTGAGGATTTAAACGCGATTAAAAAACAATTTCATCATTTAATACGTACAGTACCACAAAGTGGCAAAGTTATTTGGCCAAAGGATGATCAAGCACTTAGTGATGTAATAACTCAAGGACTATGGAGCGAAAGTGAAACCTTGGGTATTGATTGGAATTATGAACTAATAAAAGCCGATGGCAGTGAGTTTAAAGTGTTTTTAAATAATGAAAAACAAGGCACCGTTAATTGGCAGGCAATGGGTGAGCACAACGTTAAAAATGCTATTATGGCAATCGCAGCTGCGCGCCATGTGGGCATTGCCGTTGAGCATAGTATAGCGGCACTTGGCGAGTTTATTAGCCCTAAACGACGCATGGAGCTCAAAGCCGATATTAATAATATAAAAGTGTATGACGATTTTGCACATCATCCAACGGCTATTCAAACCACATTAGCAGGGCTGCGCGCTAAAGTAGGCAGTGATAAAATAATTGCTATTTTAGAGCCGCGATCAAACACCATGAAAATGGGCGTGCATCAACATACATTGCTTGCCTCGTTGGGTGATGCTGATGAGGTACTGCTTTTTGAGCCAGAAAACCTAAGCTGGTCGCTGAGCGAACAAGCGGCTACAGCCGGTATGCAGTGTTTTACCAGTACCCAGGTAATTATTGATACCGTACTTGATAATATAGCAGCTAATCAACATATTTTAATAATGAGCAATGGTAGTTTTAATGGCCTGCATCAGCAACTAGTCGATGCACTGGCTAATAAATACAGCGGAGAATAATTTGCAATTTAAAGACACAATTACCTTAGCATTTAGTGGCGCGTCGGGTGCGCCTTATGGCTTGAGATTATTAGAGGTATTAATAGAGCAGCAATTTCAGGTGTATGTGCTTATTTCAAGTGCAGCGCGAGTGGTATTTGATATTGAATCTGGTATTAAGCTCTCAGGTAATGAAACCAAAGCCAGTGAGCAATTAAGTGCGCTATATAACGCCAAGCCAGAACAGCTAAAAGTATATGGTAAAGACAACTGGTTTAGCCCGGTAGCCTCAGGATCAGCTGCCCCTAAAAAAATGATAGTGTGCCCTTGTAGCGCGGGCACGGTTTCGGCTATTGCTGTAGGTGCATCTGACAACTTACTAGAGCGCGCCGCTGATGTGGTAATTAAAGAGCGTGGCCATCTTATTTTAGTGCCACGCGAAACACCATTTAATCAAATTCATCTGGAAAACATGCTTAAGCTTTCACGCTTAGGGGTCACCATTATGCCCGCGTCGCCGGGTTTTTATCATCAGCCACAAAGTATTGCCGATTTAGTTGATTTTATGGTGGCGCGAATTTTAGATCATTTAAACATTGAACATAACCTAACAAAGCGTTGGGGTTATGGTGAGGGCAAGTCATGAGTAAGCAACAAATTGCTTTAAATATAGCAGGCCTTACTAAGGTTTATACTAATGGGGTTGAAGCTGTAAAGGGTATTGATTTACAAGTGCGTGAGGGCGATTTTTTTGCCTTACTTGGCCCTAATGGAGCGGGTAAGTCGACCACAATTGGTGTTATTTCATCACTGGTAAATAAAACTAAAGGTAAGGTAGAGGTGTTTGGTTGCGACATAGACACCGACCTAGAGGCTGCTAAAGCGCATTTAGGCTTAGTGCCGCAAGAGTTTAATTTTAGCCAATTTGAAACCCTAACCCAAATATTAGTAACTCAAGCGGGTTATTATGGTGTACCACGCGGCGAAGCACATAAACGCGCCGAAAAATATTTAACCCAATTGGGGTTACTAGATAAAAAAGATAAACAAGCGCGTACGCTTTCAGGTGGCATGAAACGCCGTTTAATGATTGCTCGCGCACTTATGCATGAGCCTAAATTACTGATTTTAGATGAGCCAACGGCTGGTGTTGATATAGAGCTGCGTCGTTCAATGTGGGATTTTTTACGCCAAATTAATGAGCAGGGCGTCACCATTATTTTAACCACTCATTACTTAGAAGAAGCAGAGTTATTGTGTAAAAACATAGCCATAATAGACAATGGCTTGATTGTTGAAAACACCACAATTAAAGCACTGTTATCTAAGCTTGATAAAGAAACCTTTATTTTAGATTTAAAAACACCGGCTAAGCCAGTTACGCTTGAGGGTTATAAATTTACTATGGACGATGAGCATACTATTGAAGTTGAAGTGGCTAAATCGCAAGGCTTAAACGCTGTATTTAGTGCGCTAACTGAGCAAGGTAATACCGTATTGAGTATGCGTAACAAAGCAAATAGATTAGAAGAGTTATTTGTTGGATTATTAGAACAAGGTCGAGGCAAGTAAATGTTTAAATATGGCGTAGCCTTAAAAAGTATTTGGATTAAAGAGTGTATTCGTTTTTTACGTATTTGGGTGCAAACCTTAGTACCTCCAGCAATTACCATGAGTTTATATTTTGTTATTTTTGGTAACTTAATAGGCTCACGTATTGGTGATATGGGCGGCTTTAGTTATATGGAGTTTATAGTACCTGGGCTGATAATGATGTCGGTTATTACTAACTCTTATTCTAATGTAGCCTCAAGTTTTTACTCGACTAAATTTCAAAAAAGTATTGAAGAGCTACTTGTAGCCCCAGTGCCAAACTATATTATTGTGCTTGGCTATATGGGCGGTGGTATGACGCGCGGAATAATGGTGGGCTTTATTGTTACCTGCGTATCGTTATTATTTGTTGATATTCAAATTCATAATATTTTTATCATTATGGCTACCGTTATTTTAACCTCTGCAGTATTTGCACTCGGTGGCTTAATAAATGCTATATATGCAAATAGCTTTGACGATATTAGTATTATTCCTACCTTTATTTTAACGCCGCTAACTTATTTAGGTGGGGTGTTTTATTCAATTACCTTACTGCCAGAGTTTTGGCAAAACGTATCACAAGTAAATCCTATTATTTATATGGTTAACGCGTTTAGGTATGGGTTTTTAGGCGTGTCGGATGTTGATTTAAGCTTGGCACTTGGTGTTATTTTAGTATTTATTATCGCGTTATTTACCTTAGCGCTGACATTAATTAAAAAAGGTGTGGGGCTAAGACACTAATGACTGATGCAAATTCGCGTAGTATTGTATCTAATCAAGCGGGTATTCACGAAAAGCTGGATGACATAGTTAGCAAGCATTTAAACGCAGAGTTTAAAAAGCCAATAGCAGCGCATACACAAACAGCGTTTGATGAGGTGAATGCTAAAGTACAGGCGTTTAAAGGCCCACTTATTTTAGATTCGTGTTGTGGTGTAGGAGAAAGTACCGCTAATTTAGCTAAGCGCCATCCCGATGCGCTGGTAATTGGTATTGATAAGTCGTCGCACCGGTTAGATAAGCACGATGTAGAGTATAAACAAACCGACAGTGGGCAATATATTTTGGTGCAAGCAGATTTAAACGACTTTTGGCGTTTAGCCGTGGCTGCAAACTGGCAACCTAGTCACCATTATTTGCTTTACCCCAACCCGTGGCCTAAATCTAAACATATTCGTAGGCGTTGGCACGGCGCGGCTATTTTTCCGTTTATTGTAAAGTTAGGCGGTAAATTAGAGGTTCGCAGTAACTGGGATATTTACGTTAAAGAGTTTGCCAGAGCACTTGAACTAACCGGTAATGCTTGTCAGGTTTCTGCTTATGGGGCAGATGAAGCAATCACCCCATTTGAGCGAAAATATTGGGCCAGTGGCCAACAAAGCCACCGCTTAGTTATTAATTTAACTCAGGGTTGATTAACTTTACTACTCAAATAATGGATTAACATGTGGCGCTGGGTGGGCAATGAAATTACCCTGCATTAGCGTCACATTTACTTTTTTGAGTGCCGTAGCAATAGCTTTGTTTTCTACCATAGAAGCAATTAGTTGAATATTTTGCTGCTTTGCAAAATTGGCCGTGTAATTAACAAATAGCGCCGTGTTCTCATCATTAACTATTTGCTTTATTAGCATGCCATCTAACTTTATTGCGTCAATTTCCAATTTTAAAATATTGAGTGTATTTGCAAAGTCATTGCCAAAACTGTTAATCATCACCTTGATCCCCTTACTTTTAACCATAGTTATAAATGCCCTTACGCTTGAATAATTGGCGATAACTTGTGGTTCAAATAAAACTAAAGTGATATTTGCAGGGTACGGATAGCGCTGTAACTCGTAAGCAATGTATTCATTTATGCTAGGGTCTAATATATCTTCAATAGTAATATTTAAACTCCAGCTAATTTGTGTTTTACGAAAGCGGCTAAGACACTGTGAAAATAATGTACGGGTTAATAAGCCATCCATACGCAAGCGTATTACGGTATTTGAAAATGCATCGGGTTTTAAAATTTCGCCCTGTGAAGTCACTATTCGTGGCGTGCACTCGTAGTGTAGTGTTTGTTTAGACTCTATATCAATAACAGCCTGAAAATAGGGCACAACGCGCTTTTGCTCAAACGCTTCACGTACTTCTTTTGCTATTTCTAAATTATATAAATACAGCGACTTTGAGTCATTTATAGCCTCAGAGTAATTAACAACACTAAGGTTACCTTGTTTTGCCTGTAAAGCCGCAATATGGGCATTTTTTAGCAGTAACGACTTGTTTCCTCGGGCAATACCTGCACATAACGTAATGTAAATAAAGGGATTGGTTAAAAATGGCGTATTAAAATTATATGATTGGATTAAATTACTTAGCTCTTCGTATGGGGTTTCTTTGGGGGTTAGTAACACCAGTTTATTGGTTGCTACACGATAAATACGATAATTTACATTGCTGTGCTTTTTAAAGTGTATTAGTAATTTTTTCATTACTTTGTCACCCACTTTAGTACCGTAAAAGCGGTTTATATTTTCAATTTCGTTCACCCAAATTATGGCCATTTGCATATGGTGAACAGGGGTATTTAAAAAATATTTTTCAAGCGCAATATGATTAGCAAAACCACTACCAGAGTCTCTCATGGCAGCGCGTTTAGTCGCGTAGTTATACATAATCAGCAACAATATAATAATAACTAAAAAAAAGCCGCCTAAAACAGCCGATGTTGAGGCGCTTTGCGCTAACTTATTATTAATAGTTTTAAGGCTTATATCGGCAGCAGTTAAATATGTAATGCCATTTTTATCAATATGCGGGATAAAAATAGTTTTAAAGTCGCCCCATTGATCACTCGATATTTCAAAAACAGGCTCAGTAGATAAAAAGGCACCAATATTAGCTTTAGTTGCCTCTGGGTATAAATCTAAAAACTGGGTTACCTTGCCACTATTTTGATCCTCTTGGGTGTAGCTAGAGGCGCTAAAATGAACCTTGCCATTAATTAACACCATAGAATACACGTAAGCAATATCGAGTGCTTGTGCAAGCTCAGAAAGCTGCTTACTTTTACTTTCGTAAGTTGCAAAGCTAATAGTTTGGGTTTTATTTATTTTACTGTGATAGTCATCGCCCAAAATATATTTAACGCTGGTGGCTGCATTAATAAGACGATTATCGAGAGTGTTAATTACATCACTGCGAATGGTGCTATAAGTATAATAAACACAGATAATTAAACTGATTAAAAACAGCATAAAAGCGCTTATTAATCCATTTATTCTTAGTTTTCCTTGTAGCATATAATTCCCTTTTTATTGTTAAATTAATTATACGCAAAAAAAACAAATGCCCAATGACTTAATTGATTTTGAATTAAAAAGATAAAAAACAGCCAAAATTAGTATTATTTGTCATGTCATTTAGCGTTTTTATGGCTTTAAGCGAGACATTTTCTTAATATTGCAGTAAAGTTAGCGCAATTATTAAAAACCCTGTTACTAAAATAGCACCTTAATTTAGTGTGTTTAATAGAGTAACAGGCGTTTTGGCCACACACTAGGTATTAAGATGGATCAAAAGCGTTTTGCCGTCGCCTCTAAAGAAAGCCTTAAGCGTATATTTACTGTACCTGAAGCGCCAGACTCAACTTTAAGCAAAATAGAGCTTGAAATATCGAGTAACTTAGCAGGTTTTTTAAACGAAAACATTGCGGCAATTGAAAAACCATTACACGAAATTGAAAAAGACTTTCAGTCGGCGATGATCCCAGAGGATCCAACGTTTGTATCTGCTTATGCGCAAGATATAATGGAGCAGCTGGTTGCACACTCTGTGCATACCGCAGCGCCTAGCTTTATTGGCCATATGACTTCAGCTTTACCTCATTTTTTACTACCACTGTCAAAGCTAATGGTAGGGCTAAATCAAAACCTAGTAAAAATAGAAACCTCTAAAGCTTTTACCCCACTTGAGCGCCAAGTGCTTGGAATGATGCACCATTTAGCGTACGGGCAACAAGACGAGTTTTATGCTAAATGGATGCACAGTGCAAAAACATCATTAGGTGCATTTTGCTCAGGCGGTACTGTAGCCAATATTACGGCGTTATGGATTGCGCGAAATCGCTTATTAAAACCTGATGGCGATTTTAGGGGAATAGGCGCACAAGGCTTAATTGCTGGTATGCTGCATTACGGCTATAAAGGCTTAGCTATTTTAATTTCTGAGCGAGGCCATTATTCGTTAGGTAAAGCGGCTGATTTATTAGGAATTGGTCGTGAAAACTTAGTGGGTATTAAAACATGCGAAAACAATAAAGTTGATGTTAATGCCATGCGCGAAAAAGCCTTAGAGCTTGAAGCGCAAGGTATTAAAGTAATGGCCATTATTGGAGTAGCGGGTACCACAGAAACTGGTAATATCGATCCCCTTGAAGCGATGGCAGATTTAGCACAAGACATTAATTGCCACTTTCATGTTGACGCTGCATGGGGCGGGGCAACTTTATTATCTAATACCCATCGCCATTTACTCAAAGGTGTTGAGCGCGCAGACTCAATTACCATTGATGCACACAAACAAATGTATGTTCCTATGGGAGCTGGGCTGGTGTTGTTTAAAGATCCAACCGCTACCGATGCAATTGAACATCATGCAGAGTATATTTTACGTAAAGGCTCAAAAGATTTAGGTAGCCATACACTTGAGGGAAGTCGCCCGGGTATGGCAATGTTAGTACATGCTTGCTTACGTGTAATTGGCCGTAAAGGCTACGAAATGCTAATCGATCGTAGTATTAAAAAAGCCCGTTACTTTGCTAATTTAATTAAAGCAGATGAAGATTTTGAGCTGATCTCAGAGCCAGAGCTGTGCTTATTAACGTATCGTTATGTGCCTAAGCAAATAAAGCAGGCAATTGCAGATGCTGATCCACAAACACGGATTGATATTTTTGCCTCACTTAATCGCTTTACTGCAAGTATGCAAAAACGGCAACGTGAATCAGGGCGATCATTTGTATCACGTACGCGTTTAACGCCTACTCAATACGATAATCAGCCCACCGTGGTATTTAGGGTAGTACTTGCTAACCCACTTACATCAGGCGTTATTTTAAAAGAAATTTTAGCTGAACAAAAAGAGTTGGCTAAAACAGATCCGGTATTTAAAAAGTATTTAAGCAAGTATATGTAATTAAAATATTAGCTTAAATAAAAAAGACGCTATTTAGCGTCTTTTTTATTTTTATAATCGCAATTAAGAAAAGCTAAAACAACTCGCTTTAATTATATTAGTGATAATTTGCTGTGAAGGCTTAATTTTTTCCATTGCTAAAAATTCATCAGGTTGGTGCGCTTGGTTTATAGAGCCGGGGCCCATTACTATGGTTTCACAACCAAGCTGTTGAATAAATGGCGCTTCAGTACAGTAGTTTACTGCCACCGCTTTTTGCCCCGCTATTTTTTCGGCTAGTTTAACCAAAGCGCTATCGGTGCTACCAGTAAATGCAGGAATTGGTTCGTGTAAATCAATTACGCTTACGGCATTAGGGTATTGCTGGTTTATTTCGTGAGTTGCATCAAGTACTAACATTTGCAGCTCTTGCACGCTTAAGCCCGGTAATGGGCGCATATCTATATGCATTTCGCAGCAACCACAAATTCTGTTCGCGTTGTCGCCGCCATGAATATTACCAAAATTTAAGGTTGGATAGGGTATTTCAAAGTGTTCTATTGAATATTTATGCTTTAACTGTTCTTTTAAGATCAGTAGTTTTGTAATCACTTTGTGCATTACTTCGATGGCGTTAACACCACGTTCGGGATCTGAGCTATGGCCTGAGCGTCCGACTACTCTAATTGCGGTACTCATATGCCCTTTATGTGTAAATACTGGAGTCATATCAGTGGGTTCGCCAATTATACAGCGATCTGGTTTTAAATTTGGATGTTTACAAATTTGTTGAGCACCGGCCATTGTTGTTTCTTCATCGGCGGTGGCTAAGATCAAAATAGGCTGAGTTTGCTGTTTTTCATCAAGTTCACTAATAGCTTGCAGTACAAAAGCAAAAAAGCCTTTCATATCAATACTGCCTAAGCCATATAGTTTATTGTTGTGCTCGGTTAATTTAAATGGATTATGATTCCAGCGGCTATCGTCAAATGGCACTGTATCGGTATGGCCTGCGAGCATTAATCCACCATCGCCTTTACCGCGTTTAGCTAATAAATTATAGCGACCTTTGCCGCCTTCTAATTCAATTATTTCACAGCTAAAGCCTAAGCTTTCACACCATTGTGCCAGTAATTCAATAACATTTTTATTACTCATACACAGGCTATCTTCAATGGCACTAATAGAAGGCGCTGCAATTAATTGTTGGTACATAGAAATAAATGAAGGCAAAGACATAAAAAATCCAAAATAAGTAATCAATTTAATTGCATAACAATATAAAAGTATTTATGATGAATATCAATTCACTTTTTAAGCATAAATATTTTAAAAGTAGCGCCATGAAAATAATACGACGATAATCAACATTCATTAATTAATTAAAGTCTTAATTAGCCCCAGAGCTAGTTTAAGCGAACAACATGGATAAGTAGTAACTAATTTTAAATAACGAGTAAACAATGAATGTAGTGATTATTGGCGCAAGCGGTTATAGCGGCGCAGAACTAGCAAGTTTAGTTGCTAAGCACCCTAAACTAATTTTAACTGGCTGTTATGTATCGCAAGGTAGCTTAGATAAAAATAAATTGCTGAGTGATTTATACCCCGAACACTTAGGGCTACTCGATCAGCCTTTACTGCCTCTTAGTGAATCTGCTTTTAGCGATATTGAAAACAGCGCCGATTACGTGTGTTTATGTACCGATCATAAAGTAAGCGTAGATTTAGCGCCGCGTTTTTTAGCCATGGGGAAAAAGGTATTTGATTTATCTGGTGGGTATCGCCTTGCGAGCAATGACGACTACGTTACTTATTATGGCTTTGAGCACCAACATCCAGAGTTATTAAATCAAGCTGCTTATGGTTTGGCTGAGTGGAATAGCGATGCTATTGCCGCGGCGCAATTAGTAGCTGTAGCGGGTTGTTATCCTACGGCTGCGCTTAATGCACTTAAGCCTTTGCAGCAGGCCGGTTTATTAACTGAGCAAACAATTATAATTAATGCGGTATCGGGTGTAACCGGCGCAGGGCGTAAAGCTAGTATTGGTACCCATTTTTGCGAAGTGTCGCTTGCCCCTTATGGTTTATTTAATCATCGTCATGGCCCTGAAATAGAGCAACACCTTGGTCACAATGTTTTATTTACCCCCCATTTAGGTAATTTCCCGCGTGGTATTTTAGAAACTATTTATGTGCAATTAAAGCCTAATGTCACCATTGAGCAAGTAACACAAGCGTACCAAGTACTTGCCGATGAGCCGTTAATTCGTTTACTGGGCGATAAAATCCCCTCAATTAAAGGCGTAGCTAAACAGCCATATGTAGATATTGGCTGGCAGCAACAAGGCACACAGTTAATTGTTATAGCTGCCATTGATAATTTATTAAAAGGCGCTGCAGGACAAGCTTTGCAGTGTATTAATTTATCAATGGGATTGGCGCATACCACAGGCTTAAAAGGATCGTTTTAAATGAGTAAAAAAACCTGGGTAATTAAACTTGGCGGCGCTGTACTTAATACAGAAAACGCGGCTAAAGCATTATTTTCAGTACTTAATGAGCAGCACAACGCGCAGTTTGTCATTGTGCATGGCGGAGGCGCGCTTGTAGACACTTGGCTTAAAGACGCTGGTTTTGCCAGTGCAAAGCATCAAGGTTTACGTATTAGCCCTAAAGAGCAAATGCCGTACATAGTGGGTGCGCTTGCAGGTTGTGCTAATAAACAATTAATGAGTGCGGCAATTAATGCTGGCCATAAACCAGTTGGTTTAAGTTTGTATGAAGCTGGTGTTACTGCCACGCAAAAACTAAAAGCATTATGTTTAGTGGGTAAATGTACCAGTAACGATGATTCGATTATTAACGATTTACTAAAAATTGGCCGTATGCCAATTGTCAGCTCAATTGGTTTTGACTTGCAAGGGCTTTGGTACAACGTTAATGCTGACGAAGCCGCCGCTGCAATTGCCAACAACTTAAACGCAGAACTAATATTTATGACCGATGTTGAAGCAGTGCTTGATGCAAATAAGCAGCCTTTACATCAACTAGATACAAAACACATTGATACTTTAATAAATGAAGGAGTGATTGTGGGCGGGATGGAGGTCAAAGTTAAGACCAGTCTTCACGCTGCCCAACACTTACGACGCGGTGTGTATATTTCCAGCTGGCAAAAGCCAGAAAACTTAACAGCTTTGCTGCAAGGCAAGCATGTCGGAACTAAAATTACACCATAGGTTTATTATGTTTGAGAATTTTTTAACGGGTTTAGAATTAGACCAACAAGGCGCACTTAACTTATTAAAGCTAGCGCAAGATATTAAAGCAAACCCTAAAAAATACAGCCAAGTATTGGCTGGTAAGTCAGTGGTTACTTTATTTGAAAAACAAAGCTTACGTACACGTTTATCGTTTGATATTGGTATAAATCGCTTAGGCGGCCATGCCGTGTATTTAGATCAACAAAATGGCGCGATGGGTGCACGTGAGTCAGTAAAAGATTTTGCTCTTAATATTTCTACCTGGGCAGATGGTATTGTAGCGCGCGTAAATCAGCACAGTACATTAACCACATTAGCGCAGTATTCATCGGTGCCAGTAGTTAATAGCTTGTGTGATTTATATCATCCTTGCCAAGCACTTGCTGATTTTTTAACACTACAAGAAGTGCATGGCGATGTGAGTCAATTAAAGTTAGCTTATTTAGGTGAGGGCAACAACGTAACGCATTCATTAATGTTGCTTGCTGCAACATTAGGTACAGACTTTGTTGCCGTTACGCCTAAAGGATGTTCTCCAGATTCACAAGTTCTGAAAAAAGCGGAACAAATAGCAGCAATGAATGGTGCATCAGTAATGGTGAGCGACAGAGTAGAAGCTGCTGTTGGTGCAAACGCAGTATACGCCGACACTTGGGTATCAATGGGCGACACCACACCACTTGAGTTAGTAAAAGAAAAATACATGCCTTATCAATTAAATAAAGCATTATTAGAGCAAACCGGTGCAACAACAGTGTTACATTGCCAACCGGCACACCGTGAGTTCGAAATTACCTCTGAGGTAATGGACGGTCCAGCGTCAAAAATTATACAACAAGCCGAGAATCGTATGCATGCGCAAAACGCTCTGCTAGTTACATTATTAAATCCAAATTTTGTTAAGGAACACCTATGAGTTCATTTAAAAAAGTCGTTTTAGCCTATTCAGGTGGACTTGATACGTCGGCCATTGTGCCATGGTTAAAAGAGAATTACGGCTGTGAAGTTATTGCCTTTGTGGCCGATGTTGGCCAAGGTGCAGAGGAACTTGAAGGCGTAGAAGCTAAAGCTATCGCATCGGGTGCTTCTGAGTGTTATGTAGTTGACTTAAAAGACGAAATGGTAAGTGATTACATTTACCCTACGCTTAAAACAGGCTCAATTTACGAAGGTACTTATTTATTAGGTACGTCTATGGCGCGCCCAATTATTGCTAAAGCACAGGTAGAAATTGCGCGTAAAGTGGGTGCAGATGCACTTTCTCATGGTTGTACAGGTAAAGGTAACGACCAAGTACGTTTTGAATCGTGTTTTGCAGCGCTTGCGCCTGATTTACAAGTAATTGCACCATGGCGTGAGTGGGATTTATCAAGCCGTGAGTCATTGCTAGATTACTTAGCTGAGCGCGATATTCCATGCTCGGCATCGGCTACAAAAATTTATAGCCGTGATGCAAACGCATGGCATATTTCGCACGAAGGCGGCGAACTTGAAGATCCATGGTGCCAACCAAGTGAAAAAGTGTGGACCTGGACAAACTCTCCAGAGCAAGCGCCAGATAAAGCTGAACTAGTAACACTAAATGTAGTTGAAGGTGAAGTTGTTGCAGTAAATGGTGAGCAGCTTAAACCTTATGATTGTTTAGTTAAATTAAACGATATTGCATCGCCTCATGGTGTTGGTCGTGTTGATATTGTAGAAAACCGTTTAGTGGGTATGAAATCGCGCGGTTGTTACGAAACCCCAGGTGGCACCGTAATGATGGCGGCACTGCAAGCCATTGACGAACTAGTGCTTGATAAAGCAAGCCGTAAGTGGAAAGAAGTACTAGGCGGCGAATTTGCACATTTAGTGTATGACGGTCGTTGGTTTACACCACTTAAAGACTCTATTTTAGCTGGTGCTGAAGCACTTTCTAAAGATGCAACAGGTGAAGTTGTGCTTAAGCTATATAAAGGCCAAGTTACAGCAGTGCAAAAGCAGTCGCCACACAGTTTATACAGCGAAGCGTTTGCTACCTTTGGTGAAGATGATGTGTACGACCAATCACACGCAGAGGGCTTTATTCGTTTATTCTCGCTTTCAAGCAGAATAAAAGCATTAGCTAAAAAGTAATTTTTACGCCCCTTGTTAAAAGGGGCAATATCGGGTTTGGAGAGATTTCATGGCATTATGGGGCGGGCGTTTTTCTACGGGTCCAGACGAGGCGTTTAAGCAATTTAACGACTCTCTTCCTTTCGATTATCAATTAGCAGAGCAAGATATAATAGGCTCTGTTGCATGGGCTGGTGCACTTGAGCAAGTTAATGTGTTATCAAGTGACGAGCACCAAGAGTTAGTTGCAGCATTGTACCAATTGCTTGAAGAAGTAAAAGCAGATCCACAAGCGGTAGCAACTTCAGGCGCAGAAGATATTCATTCTCATGTTGAAGCTGCGTTAATCGAAAAAGTAGGTGATTTAGCTAAAAAATTACATACAGGGCGCAGCCGTAATGACCAAGTAGCCACCGATTTTAGATTGTGGTGTCGCGATACTGCTGATCATATTTTAAAAGCCATTGCCCAGTTAAAGGGTGAGTTTGTTGCATTAGCAGAGCGTGAGCTTGGGACTATTTTACCAGGTTATACGCATTTACAACGTGCACAACCGGTATTGTTTAGTCACTGGTGTATGGCTTACGTAGAAATGCTAGAGCGTGATGAAAGCCGCCTGCAAGATGCTAAAGCGCGGATGAACTTTTGCCCACTGGGCAGTGGTGCATTAGCGGGTACGGCTTATCCAATTGATCGTCAAGCATTAGCACAGGGTTTAGGCTTTACAGGAGCGACTAAAAATAGCCTTGATGGCGTATCTGATCGTGATTTTGTAGTAGAGCTATTAAGTTGTGCGTCTATTTCGATGATTCACTTATCGCGTATGTCAGAAGATCTTATTTTTTATAACTCAGGCGAAGCCGGATTTATAGAGCTTGCGGATAATGTGACATCGGGCTCATCGTTGATGCCACAAAAAAAGAATCCAGATGCACTGGAACTAATTCGTGGTAAAACCGGACGCGTTTTTGGTGCATTTAGCGCCATGATGATGACCCTAAAAGCACTGCCACTTGCTTATAATAAAGATATGCAAGAAGACAAAGAAGGCATATTTGACGCTATGCCAACGTGGCTTGCCTGTATTCATATGGCACAAGCGTGTATTAAAGGTATTAAAGTAAAAGGCGAACGTACACTTGCAGCGGCAAAAGGTGGCCATGCAAATGCAACTGAGCTTGCAGATTACTTGGTAGCTAAGGGCGTACCTTTTAGAGAAGGGCACCATATTGTGGGTGTACTGGTACAATTGGCCATTAGTGAAGGTAAAACGCTTGAAGACTTATCGCTTGAGCAATATAAATCGGTAAGTGACGTATTTGCAGATGATGTTTATCCGGTACTAGAAATTGACGCCTGCATTAAAGCGCGTCAAGCACTTGGCGGAACATCAATTGAGCAAGTAACCAGCGCTATTAAAGCTGCGAAAAAAAAACAGCAAATAACGGTTCGTGATGCTAATTTAGACGATGTTGAATCGATTGCTAAGCTAGTTCAACATTGGGCTACGGTAGGCGAAAACCTACCACGGGCTAAAAGTGATATGGTGCACTCGATTAACGAATTTGCTGTAACCGAAATTAACGGCAAAGTATCGGGGTGTGCCTCACTGTACATTTACGACACAGGTTTGGCGGAAATACGTTCTTTGGGTATAGACCCACAAAGCGCAGTGTCAGGACAAGGGCGGCAGTTAGTTGAACATTTATTAGCGAAAGCCAAAAAATTGGCGTTAAATAGAGTAATAGTGCTAACCCGAGTCCCAGATTTTTTTGAAAAACAGCGTTTTAGCTTTTGTACCAAAGAAAGCTTGCCAGAAAAAGTAATGAAAGATTGTGAGCTTTGTTTACGTAAAGAAAACTGCGATGAAGTCGCAATGGAATATATTTTAAAGCTAAGTAATAAAGCGGAGATCCCGTGTAAATTCGTGGCTTAAACTCCCTAGATGTAAAAAACGTACGGGTTACCCTCGTGCGTTTTTTTATGGGTGAAAAACACTAATTTAAGTTATAAATATAAAGTTTTATGATTATTTCAAGGTGTTAATTAAAAGTTGGCACAGTGGTTGCTTTTGTTGTAAGTGTAAAATGTAGTAACAGCTTAGATAAAAACGTTGCTGCTAAATATAAGGTAAATTTAATTACCCTCTTTAAAAGGTGTAATACAAGATTTCGCCAACAATACAAAAACACTTACAAGGAATAATCACATGCAAGTTTCAGCTAACAGCCAACTACAAATGCAAGCATACAATAAAACGCAACAATTAAAGCCAGCAATGGAACAAACTGCTAGCCCTAAAACCCTGCAATCTGATACAGTAAGCTTCTCTCAAGAAGCTATGGCGGCCGCTGGTGCAGACCTTCAGCGTGGTGGGATTATACTTCCAGGTGGAAATCCTAAACCTAAGTGATTCATAAAGGTATTTGATGTTTATAACTGAGTTTTTTGGTTTTTTTTCGCTCTCAGCCCTGGTTATGTGGGGGTTTTTGATGGCCTTTTTTTTTAATCTCTTTGTATATAGCTTAGACGTTAAACGAAATACTACCTTATTACTCAGTTCACTTATTATGGTTGTTTCTTATTCTTCATCAGATTATTTTCTTACTTGGTTGTCAATTTACAATATTACCTATTTAGATTGGGCTTTATACGATTTTGCTACTTTAATATCTCTTTTCTTAGCTTATAAGTTTATTAAAATAACAACCCCTTCTTTCTTGTATTTAGTATGTGGCCTTTTCATTAATATGTTTTTACTGTTAATAATGCATATTGATGTATTTATCAACAAAAATGATCACCCTTGGTTTTTTTGGGACATATATACATTTGGTGTTACAACTATTGATTTCCTCATGATCATATCTCTAATTGTTGATCGAGACTTCCTTGGCTTACACAAGATAAAAAACAAAATTTTGTCTTTATTCAAAAAACCTAAAATAAACTATACCCCTTAACTATATGTATGTAGACTTTATTCTAGCCGATTATATAAGTGCATTTATTCAATGGGGCTTTTTAATGGCTTTTTTGTATTGCTTAGCTTCGAGTATAAATAACACAAATAAATCACTTTTATATATTGCAAGCATTATGCTTTTCTCGTATTCGATGAGTGAAGTACTTTATATGTTAAGTAATGTATACCTCAATTTTACCCTTTATGATTTATTAACAATTACAGTATTATTAGTTGTTTACTTTAAAACCTCTTCAATAAAAAATTGCCCCGCTATTAATTATATTGTAATCGGTTTAGCGTTCAATTCTTTGTTAATGTTAGTGATGTACTATGACTTATATATACTTGAAAACATTGACGAGTGGTGGCTTTGGAGTGTTTATTCAATTGGCGTTAACGTTATCGATTTACTTATGATTGCAGTGCTTTTTATAAATAAAGACTTTTTGGGTTTGATTGAGCTCAAACGCTTTATTTTTAATCGTAGTGTATTACAGCAGAATCAAATTGACCATTAGTGAAGCAATAGGCCAATCAATAGGCGCTTTTATTTTATGGGGCTTTTTAATGGCGTTTTTGTACACGTTAGTATCAAAAATTAATAAAAAAGACAAAGGTACTATCCAGCTCGCTTTTATTATGATGACTTCATATTTTTTAAGTGCATTCCTCGATTATGAAACAGTGACACTTATAGATTGGGCAACATACGATGTGCTGACAATTGGTGTAATTATTGTGTGGGGTGTATTGATTAAAAAGCCTAAACCAATTGCATTTATGTATTTAATCGTAGGACTAAGTATCAATGCTTGTTTGTTTTTTGCTATGTATTACGATATTTATGTTTTAGAACAAACCGAAGTTTGGTGGTTGTGGACTTTGTACGCAATAGGGATAAACGTTGTTGACTTATTGATGGTGCTAGTATTAATTATAAATAAAGATTTTTTAGGCCTAGTATGGGTATGTAACCAAGTTAAAGCGCGCTATATGCATAGAGCTAGCGCACTTAAGTAATGCGCTCGTTAGCTTATTTACTGTAGCTGCAACCTAGCTTTTTATTAAGTGCAGCCATTACAATAGGGTCTACAAATTCGCTTACATCACCATTATGGCGTGCCACTTCTTTTACTAAGGTTGACGAAATAAACGAATTTCGCTCTGACGGGGTTAAAAATACACTTTCTAAATCTGGGTTTAGGCGTCGATTCATATTCGCTAGCTGAAATTCATAATCAAAATCAGAAACCGCTCTTATGCCTCTAATTAATACATTAGCATTGTGATCGCGTGCCAAATCAGCAAGTAAACCTGAAAATCCTATCACTTTTACATTATCTATATGAGTTAAAAGAGTATTAGCTAGAGCTACACGCTCATCAAGGCTAAAGCAAGGCTGTTTACTGGGGTTATGAGCAATAGCAACGATAACAGTATCAAACATTTTTGAGGCACGTTGAATTAGATCTGTGTGTCCGTTAGTTAGCGGATCAAAAGTACCTGGATAAATTGCAGTGATTTTCATAAAGTATCGCTATGTATTATTTTTAGCATTAGTGTAACAGTGTTTTTTATACAAATCAGCCTAGTAAGTGGCTTTAATTGTCACGACTAAGCTATTACACAGAGTGTTTAATTATGCTGTTTTTGTTTATACTAGACAACTTATTGTACGAATTGTAACTTGTTGAATAAAATAGAGTGTTAGTATATGAATACCAAGGATAAAATAATACACACCAGTATTTCATTGTTTAATGAGCATGGTGAGCGAGCGATATCAACTAATCATATAGCCTCGCATTTAAACATGAGCCCGGGTAATCTTTACTACCATTTTAAAAATAAAGAAGACATTATTCGCCATATTTTTGCGCTGTATAGTGAGCACTTGAGCACTCACTTTAAACCTATAAACAAAAATGATGATGCATTTAGTCAGTTAACGGTATATCTAGATTCGCTATTTGAACTGATGTGGCGCTACCACTTTTTTTACGACAATTTAGGCGATATTTTGGCGCGAGATACGCAGCTTAAGCAGGCTTATATTAATTTTCAACTAGAGCTGTTAGAGCAGGTGCGTAAAATAATACTTGGTTTACGTGATAGTGAAATGATTGCGATTAATGAGCAAGATGCGCTCGAACTTGCACATACGCTTAAATTAACAGTTAGTTTTTGGACCCCTTATATTAAAGCCCGCAGGCTCAGTGGCGCACTTGCCGAGCAAGATATTTATCATGGTATTTTAAAAGTATTAACTTTATTTAGAGCCTACAGCACAGATAAAAGTAGCGATAAAATGAACCAGTTACGCGAAAAATACACGCAACTTGCTCACTCAGCCCCAAGTATTCCGGCTGCTCTTAGTTCCTAGGCGTTAATTTTTTTGCTATAATCGCGCGCCCAATGCCTGGGAGCGCGAATTCCCGCAGTCTAAGAGTGAACTATGCTTAAATTTATCGTCAAACTACATCCTGAAATTGCCATCAAAAGCCGCTCGGTTCGTAAACGCTTTACCAAAGTGTTAGAAAATAACATTAAGATTGTACTGCGCCGTATTGACGAAAAAGTACAAGTTAGAAACAACTGGGACAATATCTCAGTAGTTACCCTACTTGAAGGTGAGCAAACACGTGCCACTTTTATTGATAGCCTAGCGCGAATTCCGGGTATTGTGCAGTTTATAGAAGTAACCGAAACGAGCTTTGAAACGCTTGACGATATTTATAAAAAAACCATTGAATTAGTTGGTCACACCATTGAAGGTAAAACGTTTTGTGTACGCGCTAAACGTATTGGTAAGCATGACTTTACTTCAACGGAGTTAGAGCGTTATGTGGGCGGTGGACTAAATCAGCATGTTGCCGGTGCAAGCGTAAAGCTAAGCCACCCAGAAGTAACGATACGCCTTGAAATAAAAGACGAGAAAGCTTACATAGTATCGCATACTCACCTTGGCATGGCAGGCTTCCCGCTGCCAACACAAGAAGATGTACTATCGCTTATGTCTGGCGGTTTTGATTCGGGTGTAGCCAGTTATCAAATGATCCGCAAAGGCGCTCGTACGCACTTTTTGTTTTTCAATTTAGGGGGTGCGGCGCACGAAATTGGTGTTAAACAAGCGAGCTACTACTTATGGAATAAATACAGCTCAACTCATAAAGTTAAATTTATTACCGTTGATTTTGAACCAGTAGTAGCAGAAATATTAGAGAATATTGAAAACAGCCAAATGGGTGTGGTGCTTAAACGCATGATGATGCGTGCAGGCAGTAAAGTGGCCGAAAAATTAAATATTCAAGCCTTGGTAACCGGTGAAAGTATTGGTCAGGTTTCTAGCCAAACATTAGCAAATTTAAGTGTCATTGACCGCGTAACCGAAACCCTTATTTTACGCCCGTTAATTCAACACGATAAACAAGAAATTATTAATATTGCACGTCAAATTGGTACGGCCGAAATGGCCGAAACGATGCCGGAATACTGTGGTGTTATTTCTAAAAAGCCAACTGTTAAAGCTAAAATAGAAGTAATAAAAGCAGAAGAAGAGAAGTTCGACTTTGATATTCTTAATACCGTAATAGAAAACGCACGAGTAATGGATGTGCGCGATATTGATGTAGAAGCTAAGCAGGAACTAAAAGAAGCTGAGTCGGTTGCCGATTTACCAGCTGGTGCAGTGGTAATTGATATTCGCTCTCCAGAGGAAGAAGAAGCAGCACCACTGGAAATTGATTCTATAGAAGTGGTGCATTTGCCGTTTTTTCGCTTAGCAACTAAGTTTGGTGATTTACCAAAAGATCAAGACTATTACTTGTATTGCGATAGAGGTGTAATGAGCCAGTTACAAGCGCTTATTCTACACGAACAAGGCTTTACTACGGTAAAGGTATATCGCCCGTAAAAGTTAACTATTTAAAAAGCGTGGTTTATACCGCGCTTTTTTTTGCTGCAATTTTAGCTAAAAGTTCATCGTTAAAAGGGGTTTTAATATTATGAAGCTTACCTTGCTCGCTAATGTACCCACAAATCGCCATTATTTCGGTTGCTCTATTGTGAGCAACATCTTGTTGCATAGATGAGAAGTTCTCTGCGGTACGTGCCATCACATCATACGCACTGCTCAGTGCATTGATTAACGTTACATCAAGGTTTTTTGCCTTAGCAATATTACATGCTTCGGTTAGTAGGTTAATTATAATTGAGCAATATTGAGGCTCGCGCAACTGACCATTTTTAATGTTATGTAGCGCACTTAGCGGATTTATTGCTATGTTAACTAATAACTTATTAAAACGTAGCTGCTCAATATTCATAGACGCATTTAAAAGGGGGATCGCGGTTAATTGATCCGCCATAATTTTGCTATTTTTAACACCTAAGTTGTTACATCCGCCAATTATACTTTGCCCATTACCAGTGTGCTGTACTATATATTGGTTTGATTTAAACCCAGCCATACTCGTTGTTAAAAAATAAAGCGCTTGGTGTTCATTGAGCTCACATTTTAACTGCTCTACATTACCCATCCCGTTATGCGAAAGCACAACAGAGCAATGCTGAGGCAAAAACTGTTTTATTTGTGCAAATGCGCTTTGCACTTGAAAGGCTTTTACCGTAAATAAAAACACATCAAATTTAGGTAAACTATTAAGCTCATTTAATGAAATAAAAGAGGCATTTATTTTTTGTGAAGCACTGTTGTCACTACTGTAAAAGCGAGTGTTACTCGTACTTTTTCGGGTTAACACGCTTACACTATGCTGCGCACTTAAAAAGTGGGCTAATAATAAGCCTATTGCACCGTCGCCAATAATAAGAATTTTAGCCATGAGAGTTCTTTTTACGTGGGGTTAAAATTGCTTTGATTATAAAGTAGCTTGCTGCGCCGGCAAAATCTGCAATAAAATCTGCGATTGATGCTTGCCTATATGGAAGTGCGTCTTGCATTATTTCTATTGCAGCACCGTAACCGGCTAATAAAAGTATTTGTGCGTATAAAGGGAGTTTAAACGCTTTATCCATTATTATGGCAAGGATGAAAAATATCCCAAAGTGGGCTACTTTATCAACATGAGGAAATAGGTTGCCAACCCCTTTTATTTCTTTCGCAAATAAAAAGGTAAACACCACAATACTAATTAAAAAAATTGCTTGATAAACACGCCTTGTCACAACAAATCCTAAAATCGCTTAAAAAAGAAACCGTAGTATATCAAACTAATTTAGTATCGCACCTGAACAAGATGCATAAAAGTGTAAAGATTTATAGTTTTAGCGTTATAATCGCTTTAATAAATTAAGTATAAAATTAAGATAAAATAGTTAGGAGAAATCAATGCCTTCATTTGATATTGTATCTGAAGTAGAAATGAACGAAGCTAAAAACGCAGTTGATAATGCAAACCGTGAACTAGAAACTCGCTTTGACTTTAGAGGAGTTGATGCATCGATTGAGCTAAATGATAAAGTAATTAAGCTTAAAGCCGAAGCTGACTCTCAGGTTATACAATTATTTGATATTTTAGCGAGTAAAATTTCTAAGCGTGGTATGGATGTATCAAGCCTTGAATTGCAAGATATTAGCCGAGCGGGTAAAAATGTTTTTCGTAACGTTGGTTTAAAGCAAGGTATTGAAAAAGAGATGGCTAAAAAAATAGTTAAAGCCATTAAAGATTCAAAAGTTAAAGTACAAGCCGCCATTCAAGGTGAAGAAGTACGCGTAACAGGTAAAAAGCGAGATGATCTTCAAGAAGCTATGCAAGTAGTACGTAGCGCCGATTTAGGCCAGCCATTTCAGTTTAAAAACTTCCGCGATTAATAAAACAGATTACAGATATTATAGAGATTAGGAGACTAATTTTTAAAAAATTTGTGTTAAAAAAGCCAAGCTACAGCAATGAAGTTTGGCTTTTTTGCTATTAGTAACTTGATATGTAATCTAACTCTTTTACAGTGATTGTTGAGGGTTTATATCGTTAAAAATCAAACTTTGGCTATATAGACGTCTATTGACATTTATAAACAAAATACTCACAATAGCGACCTATTTTCAAGGTGCTTGCTTAATACCTTTGTATACGTTTCAAAGTATTGAAATTAACAGCAAGATAATCGGGAAGTTGGTGCGTTTTCAAGACGATAATAACCCCAACACTGCCCCCGCAACGGTAAAGTATTAGCAGCTATTATAGTGTTGACTGAGTCCGGAGACCGGCCTTGAAGTAATCTTACTTATTAACATCTTTGCGGTGGGCAAAGGTAGGGGACATCATGTTAAATAAAACCGCTCTAGGTGTGGCAATTTCGGCTGCACTTTCATTTTCAGTATCTGCAACAGTGCAACCAATCGAAAAAATTACCGTTACAGCTAATAAATTCGAACAACCTATTAGTAATGTGCTGGCCAGTGTTAGTGTAATTGACCGTGCTGATATTGAAAAAAGTAATGTGCGAGACTTACCTAGTTTGTTGGCTTCTCAAGCTGGTTTTCAAATTAACTCAAATGGTGGCTTTGGCCAAAATTCAGGTGTTTCGCTACGCGGTTCAAGTTCACGCCATACCCTTATTTTAATTGATGGTGTTAGAGTTGGCTCGGCTACTCTTGGCTATAAAGGTATTAGTAATATTGCCCTTAATACTATTGAGCGTATTGAAGTTGTTAAAGGTTCTCGCGCTGCTGTTTATGGCTCAGATGCCTTAGCTGGGGTGATTAATATTATTACTCGTAAAGCTGATAATATTCGCTTAGATGCTACTTTTGGCAGCAATGCTTATCAAAGCTACCAAATGGCGGGTGGAACAAATATAAATGATTTAAGTGCATCATTTAACGCTGGAATTGAAAAAACCGATGGTTTTGATGTACTGCAAAACCATGCACCAGATGAAGACGCTTATGAGAACAAAAATATTGGCTTCAATATCGCTTATAACGATGACTATTTAGGCAAGCTAACCGTACAAACTCAGTATAATGAAGGTTATGCTCGTTATGATAATCAGTACAGTGCAGCAGACAGCAGTGATGAAAGTAATGATTTTGAAAACTACCAAGTATCATTAGGGTGGAATAAAAGCTACGAAAATCAAATACACCATATAGCATTCGCATTTTCTAGCGATAGCCAAGATAACACCAGTGAAGGTGTGGTTAGTATGTACGAAACTAAGCGAAATCAAATTGATTATACTGGGCAGTATATTGTCTCAGATGAGCTTAATATTAATGGTGGCTTGAACTGGTACAAAGATAAAATAGAAACCAACGCAGGTAATTATGATAAAGATAGCCGTGAGGTTTTTGCTGGCTTTTTAGGTGCGTATTACGATGATAATACGGTTTTAGCTAATATCGCAGTTCGCCAAGATCATGACCAACAATTTGGTGATAAAACCACGTATACAGCAGCGGTAGGTTATCATTTAAATAAGTTTGCTACGTTTAGAGCAAGTCAAAGCACGGGCTTTAAATCGCCTACCTTTAATGATATTTATTTTCCAGGTTCAGGTAACCCAGACCTAAAACCAGAAACGTCTGAGAATAAAGAATTAGGTTTGTTGTTAAGTTATCAAGATATTGCTTTAGAAGTGTCTATTTTCCGTAATGATTTTGACAATAAAATAGCGTGGGCACCAACACCTGCAGGCCCTTGGCAGCCAACAAATATAAACGAAGCGCGCCATGAAGGCATTGAGTTTAGCTTTTCGCAACAACTAATGGGTTTTGAGCATGCATTTAACTTCACTTACTTATCTGCAGAAGATTTAGAAACGGGCCAAGAGTTAGCTTATGTATCAAAAAATACCTTTAACTGGTCTTTAAATAAAGGGTGGGGAGATTTTGATGCGGGTATCGATTTGCAGTATCGTGGCGATAGGAAAGGTAAATTAACAGATTTATCTTCATATACATTATGGAACCTAGTCGGTAACTATCAAGCAACTGAGCAGTTAAGCTTTTCTTTACGGGTCGAAAACCTGTTTGATAAGCAGTACGATGAAGTTGATGCCTATGGTATTGATTTAGATGGCGATTATATAAATGATGAATTTTATTACTATAACACCGCTGACCGACGCTTATTTATTGGTGCTGCATACCAGTTTTAATATGTGCTACGTAGCTTAAACTTAAAAGCTCGCTAAATTAGCGAGCTTTTTTGTGCGTTACAAAATGGGTTTACTCAGCTAAAAACTCTTTAAATTCGGTTTCGAATTTATGCAATTTAGGGGTAATTAAAATACTGCAATAGCCTTGGTTTGGGTTTTCGTTGTAATAATCTTGATGGTAATGCTCTGCTGGATAATACGTGGTGGCAGGGCTAACCTCAGTCACTATTGGCTCGCTTACCTGGTTTTGTAATTGAGCGATCACCGCGTTAGTAAGTGTTAGCTGTGTTTGGTTGTGATAATACACAACACTGCGGTATTGTGTGCCTATATCGTTACCTTGGCGGTTGAGCTGGGTGGCATCGTGCAAAGTGAAAAACATTGCTAGTAATACTTCAAAACTAATAATAGTGTCGTCAAATTCAATTTGCACTACTTCTGCATGGCCGCTAGTGCCTGAGCATACTGACTTATAGGTAGGAGTGTCTGTGTTGCCACCAGTGTAACCCGAGCTTACATTTAATACGCCGTTCACTCGTCTAAATGCGGCGTCTATACACCAAAAACAGCCGCCACCAAAGGTAGCGACTTGCGTTGTTGAACTCATAAATACTCCAAAATAGCTGTAAGTTTAGATTATGCAGAGCATAAGTCTAAAGCGTCGTAACAACAAGGTTACGACGCTATTAGGAGGTTAGATCTCTTCGAATGGCTTTTTAGCGGCTTGTTTATCAAGTTTTTGCTGCAAAAACTCAGGTGACTGTGTATTGCGCGCAAGTGCATAGTAAGCAGCAGGTACTACAAACAGAGTCAGTAGGGTTGATACAACAACACCGGTAAACACTACAACACCAATTACCATACGGCTTTCTGCACCCGGGCCCGAGGCTAAAACCAGAGGTACCGCACTCATTACAGTGGTTAATGAGGTCATAATAATAGGGCGTAGGCGCTGCGTAGCGGCTTGTAAAATAGCTTCGCTAAACTCTACGCCTTTGTCGCGTAGTTGGTTAGTAAACTCAACAATTAATATGCCGTTTTTAGCACTTAACCCTATGAGCATCACAATACCTATTTGGCTGTAAATATTGAGCGTAAGTCCTGTGGCCCACAAGCCAAACATAGCACCCATTAAGCCAAGGGGTACGGTAAGCATTATTACAAAAGGGTGCATAAAGCTTTCAAACTGTGCCGCTAGTACTAAAAAGGTAACCGTAAGTGCTAAAATAAACACGTAGGTCATGGCCGAAGCACCTTCATAAAACAACTGCGATTCGCCTTTGTAGTCAATCGCGCCATCTATGTCGTTTTCTTCCATGGCCACTTTGTTTAAAAAGTTAAGTGCTTGCTCAAGTGTATAACCATCGGCTAAGTTGGCGCTTAAGGTAATTGCACGCATACGGTTGTAGCGGTTTAAGCGCGATGCGGTAGCTTCTTCTTTTAAGCTAATTAAACTATCAAGCGGGACTAGCTCGCCACTGCGTGATTTAAGATAAATGTTTGATATATCAGTAGGGTTGGCAAAGTCTTCTTTAGTGCCTTTTAAAATAACGTCGTACTCTTCGCCGCGATCTATAAAAGTAGTAACACGACGCTGACCTAGCATAGTTTCGAGTGTACGCCCTACATCAGATACAGAAATACCTAAATCGGCCGCTTTGTTTTTATCTATGCTGACTAAAAACTGTGGGAATGTTTCTTTGTAATCATGATCGATTCTAACCAGTCCTGGATTTTTCTCAGCGCGCTCTATAATACGGTCGCGCCAATCGGCTAGTTGTGCGTAATCGTTACCTTGTAGTACAAACTCGATTGGGCGTGATGAACCACCGCCGCCAATGCCTCGGCGCATAATAGCAAAGGCTCGCACGTCGGTAACTTCCTGCAGTTTAGTGCTTATTTCGTCCATTATTTCCCAGGTAGAACGTTGGCGTTTGTCCCAATCGGCCATACCTACAATTGCTACACCGCCACTGCCGCCCCAGCCTGGTACGCGCACAAGTACGCGGCTTAGCTCACCAGATTCAGAGTAAGGCATTAAGCGATCTTCAATTTTACTCATGTTAGCGGCATTGTTCTCATAACTGGCGCCTTCAGGGCCGCTCATCATAACAAAAAAGGTACCACGGTCTTCTTTAGGTGTTAGCTCAGAGGGTATTTGAGTAAATAATGAATAACTAACAAAGCCAGCTAATAATAAGCTGATCATTAAGCCCCATTTGCGGGTCATGTTAGAGGCAAGTGAGTTACGATAACTAAGCTCTACCTTAGCAAAAAAGCGGTTCATCGACTGGCTAAATTTACTTTCTTTTTCAGAGGCTTTTAATACTTTAGAACATAACGCAGGTGAAAGAGTAAGTGCTGTAATACTTGAGAAAAACACTGCGGCACTTACCGCCATAGCAAATTCAGTAAATAAAGCACCAATACGGCCATCCATAAATACTAAGGGTACAAATACCGAAATAAGCACTAAAGTGGTGGCAATAATTGCAAAGCCCACTTCGCGCGCGCCTCTATAAGCGGCCAATAAAGGAGGCTCGCCAAGCTCTATGCGGCGATGAATGTTTTCTAACATAACAATGGCATCATCAACCACTAAGCCGATTGCTAGTACCAGTGCAAGTAAAGTAAGTAAGTTAATGGAATAACCCATAGCGAGTAAAAACATAAAACTACCCACTAACGCCACCGGCACAGTAACTGCAGGGATTAAGGTGGCACGAATATTACCTAAAAATATAAAAATAATTAATACAACTAAGCCCATAGAAATAGCAAGGGTGCTGTATACCTCATTAATCGATTCTTTTATAAAAATAGATGAGTCGTAACTATCCTCTATAGTGGTTCCTTCGGGTAGGTTACGTTTTATTTTTTCAAGTTCGGCGCGGGCGTTATCAACCACAGTTAAGGTGTTGGCTTTAGCTTGCTTTACAATGCCTAAACCAATCATATTGCGGCCATTACCACGAAATAAACTCTCGTCATCGGCGGCTTCTAGTTGTACATCAGCCACTTCACTTAAGCGTACTAGGTAACCGTCATCACCGCGTTTTATTACTAGGTTTTGAAAGTCGCGCTGATCTTTATAACTGCGGGCTGTACGTACAGTAAAGTCACGGTCAACCGATTCAATTTCGCCAGCGGGTAACTCTACGTTTTCGGTGCGTAGTGTTTGTTCTATATCGCTCGCAGTAATACCGCGAGCAGCCATTGCTTGGCGGTTTAGCCAAATTTTCATGGCGTATTTTCGCTCACCACCAATGCGTACGTTAGACACACCATCAACTACGGCTAGGCGATCAACAATAAAACGCTGTGCGTAATCAGATAATTGCATTGAGTTCATGGTTTCGCTGTTTAGCACAAACCATACAATAGGGCTTTCATCGCTGTTAGACTTAGACACCTCAGGCGGGCGAACTTGTTCAGGTAGGCTATCTGCGGCGCGGGCAACACGTTCACGCACATCGTTAGATGCAGCATCTATATCGCGCTTAATATCAAACTCAATCGTAATATTGGAGCGGCCATTACGGCTCGATGAGTTAATACTTTTAATGCCTTCAATACCCGAGATACGGTTTTCGATGACTTGGGTTATTTTGGTTTCTATAATCTCTGCAGAAGCACCTGTATATTCGGTACTAATATTAACAATAGGTGTTTCAATATCAGGGTACTCACGCAGTGGCAGCATGCTAAAAGCAACGAGCCCAAAGGTGAGTAAAAGTAGGTTTATTACAATCGCAAAAACAGGGCGTTTAACGCTAATATCGGTAATTTTCACGGGTTATCCCTTCACGCTAACTTTACTGCCAGAGCGAATTTTTATTAGCCCTTCAGTTATAATTTGCTCACCATCGGCTAAGCCTTCATCAACAGCAACCCAGCCGTTATTTCTGCCCGCAATATGCACTTCAACACGATTAGCAACACCGTCCAAAATTTGAAATACGTAATGTTTGTCTTGTAGCGGAATAATTGCTTTTTCTGGAACCATTAATGCTTGGTTACTACTTAGCTCTAACGCTGTTTTAAGTAGCATACCAGGGCGAAGCAAACCTGAATTATTTGCAAAGCTGGCGGTTACTTCTACGCTACGCGTTACCGAGTCAATACGCGAACTAATATGCGTTACTTTACCGATAAAGGTTTGATCTGGATAAGCATCATTTTGAGTGAGCACTTTCATGCCGGTAGCTAATTGCGCTAAATATTTTTCAGGTACTTTAAAGTCTACTTTAATGATACTTATGTCATCGAGGGTGGTAATAATTGAACTGTTATTTACATAGGCACCAATCGATATTTCACGCTTGCCCAACATGCCAGAAAATGGCGCGGTAATGGTCATTTCAGCTAGCTTGGTTTTAGCGCTTTCTAATTGTGCTTGGGTGGCATCAACTCGTGATAATTGCTCTTCAAGTAACGATTTTGCTGTTGACTGAGAACGTGAAAGTTCGGTAAGTCTATCGAGTTGGCGTTTTTCTTCGCGTAAATTAATATTTAGCTCTTTTACAGCAATTTGTTCTTGTTGGCTTTGCAGTTGTACTAGCTTTTGGCCTTTGCTAACTAGGTCGCCATCTTCAAAGAAAATATTAGTCACGTAATCACTTTGTGCGCTGGTAATATATACAGCTTGGTTAGCGCGAGCGCTACCAATAGCTTCAATCATTACTGCATTTTCTTGCGAGGTAACAGTGTGAGCAGACACTTGCGTGGCCATTTGTGAAAAATCTGCTTGTTCACCTTGGCTAGCGGGTAAATATAAATAAACGCTAAATATTACGAGTAGCGTAATAATAAATGGAAAAAGAGCTCTACCTGATTGTCTTGAGTACATTGCTTTAATACCAAAAAATAAATTATAACTATTGTACGAAATAACACCGAGAAAAGGCGGTATTATGTCCCATTAATTTGTGAATTAAGCGTAAAAGTTATAATAATTAATTAAATAAACTCATGCTTGAGCTTTAAAAGGTATTTTATGAAGTTAAATACGTCGTGCAAAAAATGTTTAATGCTCAGAAAAATAGCATTGTGGGGCATTATTATGTTCATTTTTTACAGTGTTTATTATCAATATGGATGAGTTTAACGCTATGCAAATTAAGTATCGTGCGCAGGGAGCTAAGCATGGCATAGAAGTATTAATTGTTGGTGCGATTGGTTTGTTATTCATTATGCTGTTTAATTTATTACGCCCTGGTGAAATTAGCATTCTAGAAATTTTTTTAGTTAGTTTGTGTATTGCAGCAATAACAATTGGTTTTTTTAAAACCCAAGAGCCATTTTATAGCTTAGTGTTAACCACTGAGCAGTTAACTTATCAGCACAAATATGGTGTTTGGCATTTAGCTCATAGTAATTTTAAATCAAGCGGAATACCCAAAATAGCAGTAGGGCTTGAGTACTTAGAGCTTAACGTGGTGGGAATTAAGGTAAACGATATGGATGAGTTTTTAACGGGTTTAGCCCCAAGAATCGCAGGGAAATTATTGATAGAGCAGCGTCATTTATTTATGCAACTAATTCAAAAGAATTGCAAAAATGGCGATTGCCCATCAGAATGGCTGGTAGAGGATACACAATATAGATCTAAAAATGGAATTAGCTATAATGGGTTAATAGCAATGTTTGCCAACAGGGCTAAGCATTTGCAGTTACTAACAGGCTATGAGCTATTATTACCAGCGAGTGTATTAGATAGAAATATTTGGGAATTTAGTGCTAACTTAAATGCATGGCAGCGCGAACCCCTTAAATTTATAGCGTCGCAAGTAAGTAATTAAAACGCGGCAGTAGGAATAATAATGAGCCAAGAAAGAGCTTTTTTAAAAAGTGGTCGTAATACCATAATACATAAAGACAAAAAACTTGATTTAGTCATTGTTAATTCTGAGATCCACCCTCGAATTAAAGTGACCCAAAATGGCTTAGAACCATTTAAAGAAGAGCTGCCAAAAAACCGCCGTGACGCAAAAGAGCGTTACTTAGAAGTTGTTTATGTTGGTAGCGCCGATGTGTTTGGCGAAGAAAAACGATTGTTATTTATTCAAGCCCTTGATGGGCGGGAATACAAGGTTGATTACAGTAAAATAGGTACTAAGTTATTTGTACGTATTCATCAAGATAGTTATTTATAGTACTTAGTGGCACTTTTATTGCTTTAAATAATTATTAATTATTTTTTGATATAAAAAGGTGCTTAGTATGAGAGCAATTGCGTTAATCCCGTTATTGTCGTGTGGGCTATTGGCTGCATGCGGAGGTGGGGGGAGCTCTGATGATGGTGATAACACTCAAGCTTCAGTATTTGCAGGTAACGATTTGCAAATTATTGAAAAAACCGATTTTACTATTACTGCAAAAGGCTCACCTACCGAGGGTACGTTTACTTGGCAGCGCGTAAGCGGCCCCATTGTTGATGGATTTCCGCTCGATGGTGCAGTGCAAACTATTACCGCGCCAGATGTAAAAGCAGACAGTGAACTGGTGCTCAGAGTAAGCTATCAAACAACCGGTGGTGGTTTAGTACATGACGATATTAGTATTTTTATTACTTCAAACAATCAATTACCCCAAGCTGTAATTACTCAAACAGCACCGCAAGTATTGCCATCGGTTTATAACGATACCGTAACGCTAAGCGCAGCAGACTCAACAGATCCAGATACAAATGGTCAAATTAATAGCTACTTGTGGCAATTAATATCAGGACCAGCCCTCAATATTAATAGTTTTACTAATTCTACCTTAAGCTTTAGCCATCCACTGCTTGAAAACCATACAAATTTAAAGTGGTCATTAACGGTTACCGATGATGAAGGGGGAGAGTCAACCTCTGAATATGACATGACTTTAAATAAAACAGCGCAAGTTGTTATTGCCAATGCCGGGGCTGATCAGCAAGTTAGCGAGTTTGATAAAGTAACCTTAGATGCAAGTAACAGCGCTGCCGCAACCAGTACTTATAAATGTGACTGGCAACAACTAACCGGCAAAGCGGAAACATTCGCTAATAGCAATCAATGTATTACTACTTTTTATGCCTCAGACATAGACACTAACGCCACTTTAAGCTTTGAAGTAATGGTTACTGATTCAAAAGGGCGCACCGCAAACGATAGTGTATTTGTAGATGTTGCACCTAAAGCGCTTGGGTTAATAAACGATACAGGTGTAGGGGAGTGTTACAACAATACTCAACGTATAAACTGTGTTAGTAAAGATTTTCCAAATCAAGATGCTGAACTTGGTCGAGACAGCTTTGCGAATCGTTTAGCCAAAGTAGGGCAAGGTAATTTAGCGTTTGATTACACCAAACTAAATGAGTTTGCCGATGAAGTGGCTGATGACGCACCAAATTTTAGTTGTATTCGCGACAACGTAACCGGTTTAGTGTGGGAGGTTAAAAGCCCTGTGTCAGGTGTGGTACCTAACACTACATTACGCGATGGGCAAAATCTTTATACATGGTACCTTACTGAATCTGCTATTCCTCAAGTAGGCGGAGCAAGAGGCGCAGCTAACTCCAGTTGCCCAAGCAATACTGATTGCGGATTGCAAAGCTATATACAAGAAGTAAATGCGCTAGATTTTTGTGGTGGCACAAATTGGCGAGTACCCACTTACACCGAGCTACTAAGCTTAGTAGATTATGGCAAGCAAGGGCAAAATGTATTAATAGATAAGAGTATTTTCCCTAATACGCCTGCGGTTAGTTTACTGGGTCACTTGCGTTATTGGACCTCTCAAACAGCGGTTGATGGCACCAGTTTATCGCAAGCTTATATTATAGATATGAGCGATGGTAATGACCTTGCTTATCCAAAAGGTAATATTGCTTATGTTCGTTTAGTTAGAAGCCGTTAGGGGAAGTATATGAAATTTAAATTAATAACTACATTTGCGGCAATGAGTTTAAGCTTTAACGTAATAGCTGGGGTTTGTTATGACTCTGTTACGCAAACAACACCAACAGAGCGATTTACAATAAATCCCGATGGCACAGTGTCAGATAGCAAAACAGGTTTAATGTGGCAGCGTTGTAGTTACGGACAAGTGTATAACAATGCTACAGCAACATGCGAAGGCTCTACACCATCATTAACCTGGCAAGCTGCATTGCGAGGCGCAGTTAACGATACAACGGCAAGTTATAATGACTGGCAAGTACCAAATATTAAAGAGTTAGCAAGTATTATTGAACACAGATGTACAGAGCCAAGTATTAACGAATCGGTGTTTTTGGGCACAAAGCTACAAAACTATTGGACCAATACCTCAGGTGTAAATACGATTAATTCTGCTTGGGTTTATCAGTTTGACAGTGGATTAAATAGTTTGCACGCTAAAACCAGTAGTGTTTATTTGCGCTTAATGCGTTACGAAAAATAATCCAATATAAGTAAATGCACAGCTAAGTTGAAAGCAGTGCTTTTTACATTAATTTACGTTATTTCAATAATAAAAGAGCCTGAGTGTTGTCACTAAGGCTCTTTTTTTGCCATTATGGAGGGGATTTATTTACCAAGGAATACTCAGGTGTATTTAAGCTATTTTGGTTTGCATGAAAAACCCTTTTCAATCTCGCCTAATCCCCATTATTTGTTTTTAAGTGAGCGACATAAAGAAGCGTTAGCGCACCTTACCTATGGACTAGGTGAAGACGGCGGCTTTGTATTATTAACCGGCGAAGTGGGTACCGGTAAAACAACCATTACTCGCAGTATGCTAGAAAAACTGCCAGAGAATACTCAAGTTGCGATGATCCATAATCCGGCATTATCAGAGCTTGAGCTCTTGGCGAGTATTTGTGATGAGCTTAAAATTAATTATGATGCACAAAATGCGAGTTTAAAAAGCCTTACCGATGTTATAAAAAAGCACTTAGAAGCAAATAATAAAGCGGGTGGGCATACCATACTTATTATTGACGAAGCGCAGTTACTTGCTCCCGATGTACTAGAACAACTGCGCCTACTAACCAACATAGAAACCGATCATAAAAAGCTATTACAAATAGTGCTGGTGGGGCAACCTGAGCTGCAAGTATTATTAAAACGAAATGAGTTAAGGCAGCTTGCACAGCGTATAACAGCTCGCTATCACTTACTGCCTTTAACACAAGGACAAACGGTGGCATACATTAAGCATCGTTTACATATTGCAGGCTGTGATAAAGGTATTTTTTCGTTGGAAGCAATGCAAAGCGTTCATCAACTTACCGGTGGCGTGCCACGATTAATGAACTTAGTGTGTGAGCGGGCGTTAGTAGGGGCATTTGCAAAACAGCAATTAACAATAGATAGCGAGATTATAAAAAAATCTGCTCAGGAATCATTACCACCCGATTTTATTGCGGCTAATAATACGCCACCTAAAACCGTGCCATATTGGCTATATTGCTCTGCTTTTGTTGCTTTATTTGCAGCAGGCTTAGGGCTTTCATTTATTTTATAGTTAGGTGATTAATGTCTTATTTATTAGATGCGTTAAAGCAATCGCAACAAGCCGATATAAGCGCCGAGCAGTATGACTTACAGGCACAGCAGGCTAAACAACAACAGTCTCTAGTGCGATACCGCCGCTTGGCGTTTGTGATTGGTGGCAGCTTAGCGGTTAGCTTTAGTGTTGCTGGTGGTTTTGTTAGTGGAAAATGGCTACAAAACAGCTCATTTAATAGTAATAATGAGCAAGTTAGCACTACAGCAATATTAAAAAATACTAATGCCGATAAAGAACCAACAATAACAACCAAATCGGATATAGATAATACAGCAAAATTACAAAGTGCAGAGCAAAACATAGCTGTATTAGCGGCGCAATCATCAGCGTCAAAAACGGCCCCGCCAGACGCAGTAAATACAGCAACTTCAATTCAAGGTCAGTTAGTGTATGTACAAACCCCCAGTGGTATTGTACAAATGTTACTTACGCCACAAGGGCAATATATTCCAATAATGGAAAATCAAGCCACACTTCAGCAAAACCTAAATCCGCAAAATAGTTTTACTCAGGGTACGTATGGGCAAGGCGCAATTAATCAGCAGGGATATTCACAACCACATTATAATCAGTCCAGCTTCAATCAAACTAGTAACCAGGCAACACAAGCTGCTGGGCAGCAACCTCAAACAAATATGCCTTCATCGGCATCGCTTGATTTAAGTAAGTATAAAGTGCTTGGTAAACCGCTCGATTCGCAAGGCTCTACAGCACAAAAAACTAAAAGACCTACGCTTGCAAAGAACCCAACATTACTAGAAACAGCTTTTGATCAAGCTATTCAAGATACAGAAAAAACACAAAACTACGAAGTAACGCAAGCAACGCGCAGCTCATCACGAGTGCAACCAATAGAGCTGTTGCCAGATGGATTGCAAGCCATGTTACCGCCACTTAAATATCAGGCGCATATATATTCCTCTGCACTCGATAAGCGTTGGATCAAGCTCAATGGTCGCGAGCTTTTTGAGGGCGATAGTATAGGTGCATTAACAGTGCGAGAAATAACACCAGAGCAAAGCGTACTTGATTTTGACGGCTACGAATTTAGCTTAAAGGCGCTACAAGATTGGCCGCAATAGCGGCTAATTAGGGTAAAATTGAATTTTTATAAAAGCGTTGTAAGTCAATTTTGTATTCGTCAGTTTTAACTGCCGACTCAAGTGTATCTTGGCTTTTTTTATGTGCTAAATCTATGTCTTGCACTTGGGTGTAGCGCCCATGCTTTGCACTATAGAAAGTTTTAACAACGGGCTTTAGTGGGCTGGCAGGGTTGCTCTGTGTCACCAGTCCCACTTTTTGACTCGAGAGCTTAACCAGTGTGCCTACCGGGTGAATACCGATACACTGAATAAATTTAGTTAATAACTCACTATCAAAACTATCAGGGCAACCTTCTTTTAATATTTTAAAGGCTTTTATCGGCTCCATACCCGCTTTATAAACGCGCTCAGCTGTGAGTGCATCATACACGTCAACAATTGACGCCATACGCACATACTGGCTTATTTCATCGCCTTTTTTACCAAACGGATAGCCTTTACCATCTAAGCGTTCATGGTGCATACCGGCAATATCAACAGCTATACCTTTGAGCCCTGCAGCTTGTAAAATTTCTTTACTAAAGCGCGCATGATTTTTCATTATTGTAAATTCTTCATCAGTAAAACGTCCCGGCTTATTGAGTACTGCATCAGGAATTTTTATTTTGCCAATATCATGCAGTAGCGCGCCAGTAGTTAGCTGTTCAATAATATCTTTATCTATATTCAAATGCTTGGCAAAAATACTAATTAAAATAGAAACATTAATAGAGTGCTCTAACAGGTAGGCATCTTTTTGGCGCATTTGAGTAAGACAAGCAAGTGCATCTTGATTTCTAAATACCGAATCCATAAAACCACTAGCAAGATCTCTAAAAGGCGCTATGTCTATATCTCGGCCTGCTTTTATATCTTTAAATGCTTTAATTTGTAGAGATTTAGCTTCATCGTAGAGCTTTTTAGCTTTGCCCATTTCTTGTTCAGCACTGTGCGTTTTTTGCCAAGGATCGCGCTTTGCAACAGGGGAAGGTGTATTGGCAGGCTCTTTCTCAGGCACTGATTCGATGAGGGTTTTATCTGGATCTATTTCAATTTCTAAAATACCGACATTTTTTAACTTATCGATGCCTGCCTGGGTTTTAACCCAGCCTTGGCTTTTTATTTTAATACGTCCGGTTTGCTTTGTTACGCTTTGTACAAACATGCCAGGTAATAACTGCGAAATTGGAATGACTTTCAATTTAATTCACTTCATATAAGTATTCTACTGGTTAAAGTAACAAAAATATTACAATTAACATAGTAAAAAAGGCACCCTAAGGTGCCTTTTCATACGAATAAGTAATTAGTGCTAAACTAGTTACTCATCATCTTCAACAAGCGTCATCAGCGATGTATTACCACCCGATGCCGTTGTATCTATACTGATGGTTTTTTCAGTTACTAAACGTTTAATAAGCGTATCGTAATATTCAGAGCTGATCACTGGCAAAATAGCACCTTTACGCTGCGCTAGCTGCTGGCTGAAATAACCAAAGCGAGAAGAGCGTGCTGCAACCACAGCGCCGGCTAAGTGCGGATGTGCCAATATAGCTTGTAACTGATTTGGTTTAGCTACTTGGAACACGCCTTCGGCAACACCGGTGGCAATAAATTTATCTCTAAAGGCAACCGCTTCTTCATAAAATATTTCAGAAGCAACAGTAATTACCGTATTACCCGCAGCAATTGCAGTAATGATCGATAATGCCCAAAAGTTAAACGATGTGCTCTTATCGGCGTAACATACAACACAACCACGTGCTTCAAGGTGCAATGTATTAGACTCACCCGTTGGCCCTGGTAATGTAGTAAATTTACGCATGTGCTTTTCTAAGCGATTAAGTTGTGCACGTGCATCGGCAAGTGTTAGTGCTAAATCGTCTGCTAAGTCGTCAATAATTTCAACTGTGGCTATTTTAGCAAGCAATTGACGCACCGCAGAGACACGGTCGTTTAGTGGTGTTGAGCGCCAAATTTTTTCATCGCGCATAGAGTTAATCATTAGCTTTTCTACTTGCTCGTTTGCACCGCTGTAGTGGTGTAAATCCAGCTCGTCTGGCGTTAGATTGGTCATTTGCACGTTTTCTGGTGATGCTTTTTCTTTTACTAAACGTTGTAAGTAGTTAGGGCCGCCGGCTTTAGGGCCAGTACCAGATAAACCACGGCCACCAAATGGTTGCACACCAACAATAGCGCCAATCATATTACGGTTAACGTATACGTTACCTGCACGCGACATTTTAGCTAGGTATTCACAGCGCTCTTCAATGCGCGAATGCACGCCCATAGTTAAGCCGTAACCTGTGTTGTTTATTTGATCCATAACACTGTCTAGTTCGCTCGATTTAAAGCGTATAACGTGTACACATGGGCCAAATACTTCACGCTTAAGTACCGATAAGTCTTTTATTTCGTATAAGCGAGGAGCAAAGAAGTACGCACCATTTACTGTGTTATCTGGAATTTTACACTCGTAATGTAATGTCGCATTACCTTTTAAGTACTCAACGTGATCGTTTAAGCTTTTCAGCGCTTTTTCATCAATTACCGGGCCTACGTCAGTAGATAGTAACGATGGGTCGCCTATATGTAATTCAGCCAGTGCACCTTTAAGCATTTCGATTATGCCATCGGCAACGTCTTCTTGAATAAATAATACACGTAACGCTGAACAGCGTTGCCCAGCACTTTGAAAACCAGAACTAATGACATCGTCAACCACTTGCTCAGGGAGTGCTGTTGAGTCAACGATCATACAGTTTTGGCCGCCTGTTTCAGCAATTAACGGTACTTGAATATCGCTACGCGCCGCGAGTGTTTGTGAAATAAGCGTGCCTGTTTCAGTCGAGCCAGTAAACATAATTGCTTGAACGCGTTCATCCGGAACAATTGTTTTACCTACGTCACTACCGCGGGCTATTACCGCTTGCACAACATGCTCTGGTAAACCTACCGACAGCATAAGTTCAATGGCACGCAGCGCAATTAGGCTGGTTTGCTCAGCTGGTTTTGCAATAACGGTATTACCGGTCACAATGGCAGCGGCTACTTGGCCTAAGAAAATAGCTAGCGGGAAGTTCCATGGGCTAATACATAAAATAACACCACGAGCTTCAAAGCGCTCATCTTGCGATAGCTCTTCAGCGCGGGCTGCGTAGTAACGACAAAAATCAACCGCTTCGCGTACTTCATCAATACCATCTTTAGCTATTTTACCGGCTTCTTTAATACAAATAGCCACTAGTTCGTCATGATGACGCTCTAAAATATCGGCAACACGGCGTAATAAATTAGCACGTTCTTTTACCGATGTTTGTGACCATGATTCAAAAGCGCTTTCTGCGTTGGCTAGCAAAATTTGCATTTCATCGCTAGATTGCAGTTTTATATGGCCAATTACTTCTTTGTGGTTTGCCGGGTTTTTAACTGCCACAGAGCCCTCAGGTACTTGGCTTGGCTCAATTAAGTGCTCGTTAAACCACAGATCAAGGTTTTCTTTAAACGGAGTGATCACGTTTATATCGGTTAAATCCATGCCTTTTGAATTGGCACGCTCGGCGCCATATAAGTCAATTGGCATTTTAATTTGCGTATTGTATTTATTACGTAAACCTTGCAGTGTTTCTACCGGGTCAGGTAATAGTGACTCAACCGGCTTAGTGGTATCTACAATGGCATTAACAAACGATGAGTTAGCACCATTTTCTAATAAACGGCGTACTAAGTAAGCCAGCAGGTCTTCGTGTTGGCCCACTGGTGCGTATACGCGGCACTGAATTTTTTCCTCGGTAACGATTTGGTCAAATAAAGATTCGCCCATACCGTGTAAACGTTGGAATTCAAAACCGGTGTTATCACCTTTAGCTACTTCTAATATAGTTGCTGCTGAGTAGGCATTATGGGTAGCAAACTGTGGGTAAAGTACATCACGTGCTTCGAGCATTTTCATGGCACACGCTTTATAAGACACGTCGGTGGTTGCTTTGCGAGTAAATACCGGAAAATGCTCTAAACCATCTTGTTGTGTGGTTTTTATTTCAGTGTCCCAATAAGCGCCTTTAACTAAACGCACCATCATTTTACGACCCACACGGGTTGCAAGTTCAGTTAGCCATTCAATTACAAATATAGCGCGTTTTTGATACGCTTGAACCGCTAAACCAAAGCCGTTCCAACCTGCTAGGTCGTCATCACTAAATACCGCTTCAATTACATCTAAAGAAATATCTAAACGGTCTGCTTCCTCAGCGTCAACAGTAAAGCCAATATCATATTGTTTAGCTGCTAGCGCAAGCTCTTTAAGCTTAGGCACAATCTCGGCCATTACGCGTTCTTTATGCGTAAACTCATAACGAGGATGAATAGCAGAAAGCTTAACTGAAATGCCTGGGCTTTTTATTGGGCCACGGCCATTTGCCGCTTTACCAATAGCATGAATCGCGTTCATGTAGCTGTCAAAGTAACGCTGCGCATCTTTCATGGTGCGCGCGCCTTCGCCTAGCATGTCGTATGAATATACATAGCCTTTTTGTTCTTTATCGGCAGCACGTACTATCGCTTCGTCAATGGTACGACCCATAACGAATTGCTTACCCATAATTTTCATCGCAAAGTTTACTGATTTACGAATAACCGGCTCGCCTAAACGACCTATGGTTTTTTTAAGCATACCAAATTGCTGTTCTTTGGTTTTATCTGTGTAGTTAACCATTTTACCGGTTACTAATAGACCCCAAGACGATGCGTTAACAAATAACGAATCGCTGCTGCCTAAATGAGAGCTCCAGTCGCCCTTTGCTAATTTGTCACGAATTAATGTGTCTTGAGTTGCTTTGTCTGGTACGCGAAGCAGGGCTTCGGCTAAGCACATTAATACTACGCCTTCTTCACTAGAGAGTGAAAACTCATTTAATAGTGCATCAACACCGCTTTGACCATCTTGGTCTTTACGAATATTTAAAACAATTTGGCGAGCTCTTTCCCAGGCACGACTTCGTGCTTTAACACCTACTTCAGCAAGTGGTAAAATATGATCGATAACCGCATTTTCGTCGATGCGGTAGAAGTCACGGATTTTTTGTCGAATTGGACAAGTCGTTGTCAAATCGCTATTGAATAACATAAGCAACCCTCAGGAGTGTTAAAACTTAAGGTAAAATTAATTACCACTAAATATTCGTTGGTGTAAGGCGTGCATTCTAATTAAAATTCAGCAGAATATGCTGGTTAAATTTGGCGTTTTACGCTAATTTACAGGGCATATTTTCTACTTATCCGTATAAAGTTCTGTTATGACGAGTCCAAATAGATTACGCCTGCTTGATCGTATCGATTTAGCTATTTTAGACGTTCTGCAACAGAACGGCAGAATTTCAAATGTTAACCTCGCAAAGCAGGTTAATTTAAGCCCCAGCCCTTGTCTTGATCGTGTAAAGCGTTTAGAGCAAGAAGGCTATATTGAAGGCTATGTTGCAAAGCTTAGCGAAGCCAAGCTTAATCAAAGCTTAGTTGCACATGTACAAGTGTCGCTGGTGACTTCAAATACCGCGGTATTTAAAGTGTTTAGAGAACACATTTTAAAAATTAGGCAAGTAGTGGAGTGCGACATGGTTGCTGGTGGCTACGACTACTTGCTGAAAATCAGGGTATCAAACATGGACGAGTACAGGCAAGTGCTTGGCGACTTAGTTGATATACCTGGAGTGGGAACGCATCACACCTACATGGTAATTGAAAAAATAAAACAAGATCCGGGTCTGCGCCTAGATTTGTAATATAAACTGCAGGCATAAAAAAAGCATCTAATGATGCTTTTTTTATGCGACTAATTAAGTTGTCGTGTTATGCCCAGCCTTGGTAGCGCTTACGGCGAGACAACACAATCGTTAATATAATACCTAAAAACAATCCTAAAAATGCAATAGCACCGCCATAAGTAAGTAATTGGCGTTTTTCTTTAGAGCTAGTAGCTTGCTTTAAAGTGCGCTCTTGCTCAAGTGTGGTTTTTAATTGAGTTATTTGTGTAAACAATTGTTTGTTTTGGTTTGTTAACTGCACGTTTTGCTCTTGCAACTGCGGTAATTCAACTTGTGCTTGGCGCAGTTCATTTTGTATTGAGCTCATTTCATCACTTAACGTTTGGTACTGCTTATGTAAGCCAGCTGTTTGTGTAATGTATTTAGCTTCAACCCAACCTTCACGATCTTTATCATCCTTAACTTTTAAAAAACCGTTTTCTTCACTCGATAATAAGGTCAGTTGTGTGCCTGCATCAATAGAGCCGAGTAAACGATAGTTTTTGCTCGCACCAGAGCGCATAAACGTATAAAGATTGTCAATTATATAAGCTGTTTTTGCATTGGTGGGGGCTGCTGTTTGAGCTTCTTCTGCTTGGCTCGCAAATGTTGAGGCTGTTAAAAACAGCCATAATAAACAGTGTTTTAGCATTTATTTACCTTGTTAATCTAACCGTGTCCGTTTAGAACGTGATTTTATATTTCACATAAGTATAGCGATAATATGGATTAAATTGCGCAATAGCAAGGTTGATATTGTAACCGGTGTTATTTTATTAGCGGCCCATTTTGACTAAAATATTTGCAATATGGGGCGGCTTTGTTTATTTTGACCACTTATTAATTTTAAGGGTAATCCGCATAACTAATGGATACTGAGATAGAACTAAAATTTTTGGTATCAGATGCCGTCATTCCACTGATCCCCTCATTAATTACACAATTTGCAAAAACAGTTACTAATAAGCCATCTCGAAGTTTACAAAATGCTTATTATGATACGCCAAGCCGTGAGCTTAGAGCCCTTGATATTGGCTATAGAACGCGTTGTGCTGATAATAAATGTGAGCAAACAATTAAACTCGCCGGTGAGGTTGTTGGGGGCTTACATCAACGCCCTGAATTTAACTTACCAATAGAGTCTAATCGTCCAGATATAATGGCATTTGACCCATCTATTTGGCCTCATGGCATGCAAGCCAATGTTATTGCAGAAAATATACATCCGATTTTTAGTACTAACTTTATTCGCCGTACTTGGTTAATTGAGACTCAAAACGGTGCAAAAATTGAAGTAGTGCTTGATAAAGGTGAAATTGCCGCAGCGGGTAAAGTTGAGGTGATCAGCGAGCTTGAAATTGAACTTGTTGAGGGCAGCCGTAATGAATTATTTGCGCTAGCCGATAAATTAGTAAGCCAAAACTGTATTCGCTTAGGTTTGTATTCAAAGGCCGCAAGAGGGTATCGCCTTGCTGACGACACGCCACTGCAACCAAGTAAGTCTATTGGGTTTGTTAAACTCAAAGGGCAAGTAACCCAAGAGCAAGCATTAATAGAGGCTATGGGTTTTGGTATTCGTTTTGTGCAAAAGCACGAACAATGTTATTTCGATAAGCCAAGTTTAAAAACATTAAAGCGAGTAACCGACGGTATAAGCTTAATTCGTCATAACTTTTGGTTGTTTGACGACATTGTTAGCAAAGAAAGTACTGAGCATTTACGCAACGAATTAAAGTGGTTACTCAGCGAGTTAGCGTGGGTTGAAAATGCAATTCAATTAAAAACCTATACTTCTAAACGCCACGCTTTTTATAAAAAAATAAACAACGCACCGGCATTAACACAAGTTATTAATGACCTAAAAGAGCTACAGCCTAGCATTGACGACATTTATGCGCTGTTTCATAGTGCACGCTATAATCGTTTAATACTGTCGTTAACAACCTGGTTAATAGACAAACAATGGCGCAAGTTTTGGGATCAAAAGCAATTACAAAACGCTGACCAATCGGTAGCCAGCATTGCTAACCGTTTGTTTGATAAAGATTGGCGAAATTTGCATAAGCTGTTACCTAAAGAACAAACTTTAACCGCGAATGATTACCTTAATATACGCACACAATTAGAGAACAGTTTACTAAGTGGTAATTGTTTAGGTGCGTTATTTGATAAAGAAGAGCGCTTAGAGTTTAGACTTCCTTGGCTTGATATTTCTCATGGTATGTACGAGCTTAGTACCCTTGACTATTTAAAGCAGCTTTGCGGTGGTCAAGAAGATGAAAAGCTAGCTAAAATTCAAACATGGCTAGCACAAAAGACAGAATATTTGGTAAGTGCAATGGAGCAAAGTAGATTGGCTTCGTTCGATATAAAGCCTTATTGGCTTTAGATTTACAGAATATGATTAAATAAAAAAGGCTCATTACGAGCCTTTTTTATGTTTGCTGATTAGTATTTAGCAGCTTGGCCTTCTTTAGGTAATGCCGCTTTTATAAATTCACGTAAGTCGGTATTAGAGCTCTCTAAATCCGCATGGCGTAAGTACATCATATGTCCGCTTCTGTAGCCTTTAAAGCTTAAGCGGTCTTGCATTTTGCCACTTGGATCTAACTGCCATAACGTATATTTAGCATCAAAGTAGTTAGTTGCACCGTCATAATAACCCGATTGAATCATTACCTTTAAATACGGGTTTTGCGCCATAGCTAAACGCAAGTTTTCGCCGGTGTTATTACCGCTTCTATCCCATGGGTGCACATTACCAAACAGGTTATATTTAATATCTGTTTTATAATTTAGCTCTTCACGTAAGTAATGATTAATAGCGGGTGTGAAAGAGTGTAACCACGACGTGAGTTCTGCCCAGTAATCAGGCGACTCGCCCGCATCGCGTTTATCAATACCTAAATAACGCGAGTCTAAGCGTCCTACCATTTGGCCGCGGTCACGTAATAGCTCTTTCCAAAAAAACTGCGTTGGAACATCTAAGTTATTTTGCTCTACAAAGGTTTCAGAAAGCCCAGCATATTGCGCCATTTTTTTAATTATGCGGCGTTTTTCATCATCTGCAATAAAGCCGCCTTTAGCCAGTGCGGGGATCAGTTCGTTAATTGTAAACTGCTCAACTTCAGGCAGTAACTCGTCTAGGTCTTTAGCTTGTAAGTTGGCATTTAATGCTTTGTGATACCAAGCTGTAGCGGCAAAGTAAGGCAGGCGGTTAGCTGCTTTAATTGGGCCGTCGCGCTTAATGCCAATATCGGTTGGTGAAACCAATACTACGCCGTTAATGTACATCCATTGGCTATTTTGCAGTTCATGAGCAAGGCCCGATACACGTGTTGTACCGTAGCTTTCGCCAATTAAAAACTTAGGAGAGCGCCAGCGCTCGTTTCTGTTTACAAAGGTATTGAGCCACTCAGCGAGGTACTTAATATCGGCTTTTACGCCAAAAAACTGCTCTTTTTGCTCAGCTTTAGAGAGTAATTTACCGTCTTTATCTTCAACTACGCGAGAGTAGCCGGTGTTTACCGGATTTACATATACAATATCGGCAATGTCGAGCACTGAGTAAGGGTTGTCTTTAACCCCATATGGTTGAATAGGGTAGCCTTCATCATCAATTTTTAATACGCGAGGGCCAGTATAAGCAAGGTGCATCCAAACCGATGCCGAGCCAGGGCCGCCATTAAACGAAATAAGCAAAGGGCGCTTTGCTCTGTCATCTACCTTATCGCGGGTGTAGTAAGTATATTGCAAGGTTGCTATAGCATCGCCTTTGTCATCCCAAACAGGTTGCGTACCGGTTGCAACCGTATATGAAAAGCGCTGATTATTAATTTTTGCTTTGTGCTCAGTAACCACTTTGCTGTCGATATCAATACGACGCTGGTTATTATCGGCAAAGGAGGCACTACTAAGTGTTAAGGCAATGGCGGCAATAGGTAAAAAAATACTTTGGCTAAACTTCATGAATGACCCTTTTTTATTGTTAATGTTCTATTAAAAGAAATATTCAGTAAAAAAACAAAAGTATTGAGACTAGTTGCCGATAATAGTGGTTGAGTAAATAGAATGTGTAAAAACTTAGCTTTTAACGCTTTGTATCGCTCTTTATTTCGATCGTAATGAAAGTAATGTATATTCGCATCTATTTATAAATAGCAGCTTAAATAAGTGAGATTTACTTTAAAAAAATAGTGGCAAACCGACAGGGTGTGTAATTTGCTTTTTAATAAATTTAAAATCTCATTAAAGGCTTTAAATTTATGATGAACATATGGTTATAAAACAAGTAATCAAATTAGAAGTAAAGAGAAGCCCTATGCAAAGACTGTTGATAGTTGAAGATAGTAAAGTAGTACAACAAGTCCTTCGCCATATATCTGCACAGTATCTTGATGTTGCCATTGATTTTGCTTGGTCTTTATCTGAGTGTAAGGAGTTTGTAAGTAAGCACAGCTATACACTAGCCTTAGTTGATTTAACGCTCCCCGACGCACCAAATGGTGAGGTGGCCAAATATACCTTATTAAAAGGTATTCCTACTGTGGTGCTTACTTCTAAGATGGATGAGTACAAGCGCCTGCAAATGTTAGAATTAGGCGTAATTGATTATGTGATAAAAGATAACCGTGACTCATATAATTACGCTATAAAATTAGTTGCACAGCTGTTGCGTAACCAAGGCTGTAAAGCATTAATAGCCGACGACTCGGTTTTAAGTCGTACTTTAATGAAGCAAATGCTAGAAAAACAATTATTTGCAGTCAGTGAGGCGCACGATGGACGCCAAGCATTAGATATGCTCAAAAACGATGCTGAAATTAAATTACTCATGACAGACTATGCAATGCCAACAATGGATGGTTTTGAATTAGTTAAAGCGGTGAGAAACTTTAGAGGCCGTGATGACTTAGCAATTATTGGGTTATCAGGCGCGAGTAAGCATGGTTTATCGGCGCGATTTATTAAATATGGTGCTAATGATTTTTTAACTAAACCTTTTATGAATGAAGAGTTTCATTGTCGTGTATTGCAAACCATGGAGCAGTTATCGTTAATTGCAGACATTAAAGAAAGTGCTTTTCGAGATCATCTTACCGGGCTTTATAATCGTCGTTACTTTTATCAGTATGCTGAAAAACTACTCAAAAATAAAAATCAGAAAAATAGCTTAGTGTTACTCGATATAGATTTTTTTAAAGCAATAAACGATGAATTTGGGCATGACGGCGGCGATCAGGCACTTAAACAAGTGAGTAATTTAATCCGTACTTCATTTTCTAACAGTACAGTGGCACGTATTGGCGGTGAAGAGTTTGCAATTATATTAACGCAAGTAGAAGTTGAACAAGCCGAGAAGTGTTTAAATTTATTTATACAAAAGTTCGCAAGTTACGACTTTACTATCAGTGGTAAAACCTTATCAATAACAGCAAGTATAGGCCTAGCCGAATTTCAAAATACCAGTTTAACCGCTGCTATGCGTGTTGCCGATAGAGCTTTGTATCAAGCTAAGGAGCAAGGGCGCAATTGTGTGGTTTTAAATAGTACTTTGCAGCTAGCAGAGGTTACAGCTATACGTTGAGTTAAATACACACGCACCAATCAAGTATTATATATAAAAAAACGCACCTAATTGGTGCGTTTTTTTGTTTTAAATATAAAATATTTTTATAAGTTATTGTTTTTTATTGCCATATAAAAATGGCATAAAGCTTGGATTGTATTAACTAAGAAAAACAATAACGTGTCCTAAGGGGACTAAAATGAAAATGATTAGTGCAATCATCAAGCCATTTAAATTAGATGAAGTGCGTACAGCACTCGCTGATTTAGGCATAGAAGGGATGACAGTTGTTGATGTAAAAGGCTTTGGTCGACAGCGTGGTCATACCGAATTGTATCGTGGGGCTGAATACCAAGTTGATTTTATTCCTAAAATTAAACTCGAAATTGCCACTCGTACTGAAAACTGCCAACGCGTAGTTGACTCAATTACGCAAGTTGCAGGCACCGGCAAAATAGGTGACGGTAAGATTTTTGTGTACGACCTAGATCAAATTGTTCGTATTCGTACGGGCGAACTTGATGAAGATGCACTTTAAGGGGGATTTATGGAAAGTACACTGATAGAACTAAAGTTTTCGCTCGACACCTTTTATTTTTTAATTTGTGGCATATTAGTAATGTGGATGGCCGCAGGGTTTGCCATGCTAGAAGCGGGTTTAGTACGCTCAAAAAACACCACAGAAATATTAACTAAAAATATCGCCTTGTATTCAATTGCATGCACCATGTTTTTACTCGTTGGTTACAATATTATGTATGTAGGGAATACCGAGGGAGGCATCATTCCTTCATTTGGTGGCTTAATTGGTACACAAGCCGCTGATGCTGATCACTCTCTAGAATCTGATTTTTTCTTTCAAGTTGTTTTTGTTGCCACGGCTATGTCTATTGTCTCGGGTGCGGTGGCTGAGCGCATGAAGTTGTGGGCATTTTTGGTGTTTACCTTGGTGTTAACTGGGCTTATATATCCTATTGAGGGTTACTGGACTTGGGGCTCTGGATTTTTATCGTCAATGGGTTTTGTTGACTTTGCTGGCTCAGCAATAGTGCATGCAACCGGCGCATCAGCGGCATTAGCTGGCGTATTATTACTGGGTGCACGTAAAGGAAAATATGGTAAAAATGGCGAAATATACCCAATTCCGGGGTCAAACTTGCCTTTGGCAACGTTAGGTACGTTTATTTTATGGATGGGCTGGTTTGGTTTTAACGGCGGCTCGCAGCTACTTATATCAGATGCAGAAAACGCGACTGCTGTAGGAAAGATTTTATTAAACACCAATGCTGCTGCTGCAATGGGGGCTGTTTCAGCACTATTTGTTTGTAAAGCATTATGGGGTAAAGCCGATTTAACTATGGTATTAAATGGCGCGTTAGCTGGGCTGGTTGTGATTACCGCCGATCCGCTTTCACCTTCACCATTGATGGCGTGTTTATTAGGGTTATTAGGCGGCTCATTAGTGGTATTTAGTATTGTTATACTTGATAAGGCAAAAATAGACGACCCAGTTGGCGCTATTTCTGTGCATGGCGTATGTGGAGTACTTGGTATTATGCTAGTACCAGTGACAAACGCCGAGGCAAACTTGGTAACTCAGTTAATAGGCTTGTTGTGTATTATTGGTTTTGTGTTTATTTCTTCGCTGCTGGTGTGGGCAATCTTAAAGCATACTATGGGCATTAGGGTTACCGAAGAAGAAGAGCTAAACGGTATGGATCAACACGATTGTGGCATTGACGCCTACCCAGAATTTGTATCGGTTCGTAGTAATTAAATTTAAGTTATTGTGTGTTGTCCAAAGCGCTACTTAGGTAGCGCTTTTTTATTTCAGGGGAGGTTAACTTTAGTGCTGCTAAGATGGGTTGTTAATTTACCTTATAATGGTGAACTAGTAGGTGACTATGCTAAGCTCACGTCCGTAAAATAAACCTTGGAATAAATTACATTTAAATGGCTGATAACAAAAAAACACCGACAGGTAAAACCCCCACAAAGCGCAGCGCTAAACCCTCTAAAAGTACACCGCGTAACGGCGCTAAAAAAAGTACAAAAAACAAATCATCAGTTGCTCAGCGATCTTTACTCAATAAACTATGGTCTATTTTTTGGAAACTTAGTTTAGCGACATTTATTGCTATGGCGCTTTATTTTATTTACCTCGATGCAAAAATAACTCGTCAATTTGAAGGTAATAAATGGCAGCTTCCTGCGCAAGTTTATGCACGCTCGATGGCGTTTTACCCCGGGCAGTTCTTATCAAGCCAAGAGGTTATTTGGGAGTTAGAGCGGCTAAACTACTCAGCCGTTAATAGGTTAAGTCGTACAGGGCAATATGTTAAAACTGCCAACAGCATTAAAATATATCGTCGCGATTTTGAATTTTATGACGCGCTAGAACAGGCGCATATAATTGAACTGCGTTTTGCAGGGCAAAAAGTGGCTAGTATTAAAGACAAGTTTGGTCGGCGTTTAAACAACGCTAGGCTGGAGCCGGTGCAAATAGCGCGTATAGGTAACGACTCTAAACAAGACCGTGAATTTGTACCGCTGGATAAATTTCCGGCAATGCTAAAAGACACGCTTTTAGTGGTTGAAGATCGTAATTTTTATCAGCACCACGGCGTATCGGTATTTTCTATTTTACGTGCGTTGTATAGTAATATTCGTGCTGGGCGAACAGTTCAGGGCGGCAGTACGCTAACGCAACAACTGGCTAAAAATATTTACTTAACCCGAGAGCGCTCACTTACACGAAAAATAAACGAAGCGTTTATTGCGCTTATTTTAGATTACCGTTATTCAAAAGATCAAATACTTGAAGCGTATTTAAATGAAGTATATTTAGGGCAGTCTTATAACCAAGGTGTACATGGTATGGGCTTGGCTGCTGAATTTTACTTTTCTAAACCAGTAGATGAGCTAGAGTACGATCAAATAGCGCTGCTGGTGGCTATTGTAAAAGGGCCGTCTTATTACAACCCACGTCGTTACGAAGAGCGCACAATGGAACGTCGTGACTTAGTGCTGCGCTTAATGGTTGAAGACAAACTTTTGAGTACTAATGAATACCGCGCTGCATTAAAACGTCCTTTGAATATAGCGCCAATGAAAGCCAGTTTACAAAAATCGTACCCAGGTTATTTAGAACTAGTAAATCGTGAACTCAAGCAGTTATTGCCCGATCAAAATGTGTTAGATGCCGGTGTTCGTGTGTTTACCTATTTTGACTTACAAAAACAAACGGCAATGGAAGAGTCGATTCAGGCAAGTTTGCCTTATTTAGAAAAACGCCCTAATACTCGCGCGCTTGAAGCGGCGATGATCTCAGTTAACGTAGAAAAAGGTGGCGTATCGGCATTAGTTTCTGGGCGCGATGTGCGTTATTCAGGCTTTAACCGAGTACTTGATACCAAACGTAATATTGGCTCATTAGTTAAGCCTGCGGTGTATTTAAGCGCGCTGCAGTTACCACATTATAACCTAGCCACTTTACTTGACGACTCACCGGTGCAAGTTACCAATGAGCAAGGTAAAGTATGGCAACCTGAAAACTACGATCGTCAATTTCGCGGAGCGATCCCGTTATACAAAGCTTTTAGTCGCAGTATAAATATACCTGCGGTAAATCTTGGCCTTGATGTAGGGGTAGATAAAGTTGCAAATACACTAAGAGGGTTAGGCGCGCAGGGAAGAATTAACGAATACCCATCGTTGTTATTGGGGGCACTTGAAATGTCTAGTTTTGAGGTAGCACAATTGTACACAACCATTGCTGCCGATGGCGAATATAGAAAGTTAACCGCTATTTCTGCGTTAACCGACTCAATAGGCAAAGTATTGTATAAGCATGAGGTGAAATCTGAGCCGCGTTTTGCTAAAGATGCCATGTACATGACAAAATACGCAATGAAACGAGTGACTAAAGATGGCACCGCAAAACGGTTAAACTTACACTTTCCGTCGATTCAACTTGCGGGTAAAACGGGCACTAGTAACGATTTACGCGATAGCTGGTTTGCGGGGTTTGATCAAAACACAGTGACCGTTGCTTGGCTAGGCCGAGATGATAACAAAAGTACCGGCTTAACCGGTAGTGTAGGGGCTTTAGAGACCTATATTCGTTATTTAAAACCGCTAAATCCCGAAGCGATAGCCGATACTCGTCCACCTTCAATTCGCTGGGCGTTTATTAACGAGCTAACGGGTAAACAAGCGCCACCAGGGTGCGGCAAAGTTATTCAGCTACCACTAAGAGCCAGTGAATTTGAACCAAGGCCGCAGTGTATTCGTTAAGCTGTTTTGAATAACTACAAGACATAAAAAAAGCCCGTTAGGGCTTTTTTTATTGGCTGAATAAAACTGATGTTTTACAGCTTAGCAAACGCGCGCTCTGCGGCTGCAATGGTATCTTTTATTTCTTGCTCGTTGTGCGCTGCACATACAAAGCCTGCTTCAAAAGCAGAGGGGGCTAAGTAAACACCTTCTTCAAGCATCAGGTGGAAAAAACGTTTAAAACGCTCTAAATCACACTCAGTAGCTTGTTTGTAAGTTGTTACTTTTTCAGCATCAGTAAAGAAAAAACCATACATGCCACCGGCGTAATTAGTGGTTAATGCAATGCCTGCTTTTTTAGCACCGGCTTCAAAGCCTTCACAAATTGCTTTACTGGTTGCTTCTAGTTTTGCATGTAAGCCTGGCTCGCTTAATAACTCTAGCGATTTTAAACCTGCAGCCATGGCAATTGGGTTACCCGACAATGTACCCGCCTGATAAACTGGGCCAACCGGTGCAATATAATCCATAATTTCGGTTTTGCCGCCAAAAGCGCCAACTGGCATGCCGCCGCCAATTACTTTACCTAAACAGGTTAAGTCTGGTTTTATATTGTAGTAGGCTTGTGCGCCGCCAAGTGCAACTCGAAACCCGGTCATTACTTCGTCAAAAATAAGTACCGATTTGTATTCGTCACAAACGTCGCGCAAACCTTCTAAAAATCCCGGAACCGGTGGAATACAGTTCATGTTACCAGCAACAGGCTCAACAATAATGCATGCAATTTCGTCGGCATATTTAGCAAAAATAGCTTTCACTTCATCTAAATTATTAAACGATACAGTAAGCGTATGTTTTGCAAAATCTTCAGGAATGCCCGGTGAATTAGGCACGCCCATAGTCAATGCGCCAGAGCCTGCTTTAACTAATAATGAGTCGGCATGGCCGTGGTAACAGCCTTCAAACTTAAGTATTTTATCGCGGCCAGTAAAACCACGCGCTAAGCGAATAGCGCTCATGGTGGCTTCTGTGCCTGAGCTAACCATACGTACTTTTTCGATTGATGGTACTAGCTCTTTTACTTTTTCAGCCATTAAAATTTCGGCTTCGGTAGGCGCGCCATAACTTAGGCCGTTTTCTACCGCGTCGTGTACTGCTTGTTTAATTGCAGGGTGGTTATGGCCCATGATCATAGGGCCCCAAGAGCCAACATAATCGATATAGCGATTACCATCGGCGTCAAATGTAAACGCACCCTCAGCTTTAGTGATAAATAGCGGTGTGCCGCCTACACCATTAAAAGCACGTACTGGTGAATTTACGCCACCAGGAATAGAAGCTTGAGCGCGTGCAAATAAGTCTTGGCTAATTGTCATGAAAAATCCTATTGTTTTGTCACAAAAAAAGTGGGTTTAGCTATCGCGTTTGCGGCTAAACCAAGGTACGTCTACTTCATACTGCTCGACTTTGTTTTCTACGCCGAGGGTTAAAGCAAACAGTGCCATACGAATTAATACGCCATTTTGTACTTGGCGAAATATAGCTAAATTGTCATTTGCGTTTAAGTCGTTATCTAGCTCGTTGGCTTCTAGGCGACTATCGCGTGGTAGCGGGTGCATTAACACTGAATTAGGTTTGCAATGTGCAGTGTAAATTGATTGACTAATTCTAAACCCACCGCGGTATTTGTTGGCTTCTTCTTGCGAAGGAAAGCGCTCTTCTTGAATACGCGTTTGATAAACTATGTCGGCAGCTAAGTTACCTTCCATTTTGTTTACCAATTCAATTTTATGACCTGCATTATCTACTGCATCTAATATATAGCTAGGCATTTGTAGATCATCGGGTGCAACCATCGAGAATTTCACGTTTTTATAGTGGCATAATAGTTTTGATAAAGAGTGCACAGTGCGACCATATTTTAAATCGCCTACTAGTGCAATGTGCATACCATCTATGTTTTGCTCAAAACGGTTAAGCTCACGCTCAATGGTTAATAAATCGAGCAGTGCTTGAGTGGGGTGCTCGTTAGGGCCATCGCCACCGTTAATAACAGGGATTGAGCAGCCTGTTGCAAATTCACTTACCGAACCTGCATCGGGGTGGCGCATAGCGACAGCATCGGCATACGCCGAAATAACACGGGCGGTGTCGTAAAGCGACTCGCCTTTAGCGAGCGCTGAGCTTTGCATGCCGGTTGTTTCGCGAACGAGTCCGCCGAGTAAGTTAAAAGCGGTGCCAAAGCTTACGCGTGTGCGTGTGCTAGGTTCAAAAAATAAGTTGGCTAAAATGGCACCTTCTAGCACGTTAGTACGCTTTTGTTTTTTAGCGTAGGGTTCCATTTTTTTAGCTACTGCAAATATACGTTCAATACAGTCTCTGTCGAGTTGATTAACTGAGAGTATATTTTCACCTTGGAAACTTAACATGGGGTTATTCCTACTTATTCAAAAAGGCGCGATAATCCTTAAAGGAGCACGCAATCGCGCATATTATAGCAAAGTTACTTAGCTAGTTGGCAGAGTAAATTACCTAGAAACATTTTATTATAAACTGGGTTTTATTACCGCCAGTGCCACTATTATTAATAGTGCTATAACGGGTAACTCATTAAAAATACGATAAAAACGGTCGCTTTTAGTGTTACGGTCATGTTTAAAATCAGCTAAAAGCTTAAAACAGTAACCATGGTATAGATATAAAATAATTACTAGCACTAGTTTATAATGCAACCACATGCTGTACTTAAACCAATCGCGGCCATATTCAACTATAGTGAGTACACCAAATACCGCGGTTAACACGGCAAACGGAGTGACAAAAAAAAGCAGCCTACGTTCCATTACTTTAAGCATAGAGTTGCATGCCCTTTCTTCGCTCATAGCGTGGTACACAAATAACCGTGGTAAGTAAAAAATACCGGCAAACCAGGCAATCATAAAAAATATATGCAAGGTTTTGTAAATTAATAATGCGCTCATATTACCCTCATTTTAATTAAAGTAAGCTGTTACGAATGGTTAAAATATGATGGATTTGATCCCAACGTAATAATCCCATAATTTGTTGATTATCTAATAAGTTATATACATACAATGCGCCACTGCGCTTATCATTTAATAGCTCAAAGGCATCAGCTAAAGTGGCTTGGCTGCTAATACCGGCCAAACTAATATAGCTAAGGTTAGTTGCTTGATCCGACATTAAGCTCAAGTCATATTCAGCCAATCGGTAACCATTTTCTTCATCGAATACAATTAATGGGGTTTGGCTGTCCATCGCATCAAGGGTGTTTTTTATTTGCTGTTTATCGTCGGAGTAAAGCAACTTAAAGTCTTCATCCATTTCATCCATTACCCCTACTTTTTGTAGTGCCTCAGTAGCGGGAGATACCTGGTAAGGTAACTCTTGAAAATCCAGCTGTTGTAAAAATATCGAGCGATTACCAAACACTTGCAGCGCGGTAACATAAGCGGTGGTAATAACTATCATTGCAGGCACTATTATTTCTGGAGACGAAGTGAGCTCCATCACTGTGGTTAAAGCCGCAAGCGGTGCATGCAGCGTTGCTGCTAATAATCCTGCCATGCCAAGTACACCATAAGTGCCTGCTATATCTGTACCTGGGCTAATAAACTGGGCAAAAAAGGCCATTAAAGTACCAATTAAAACCCCCAGCCCTATAACCGGTCCAATTAAACCACCGGGAATACCCAAACCTATCGCAAATAATGTGGCGAGTAACTTAGCAATTAAAATAGTAGTTAATAATTGCATGTCTTCAGGGGATTCAACCGCAATAGTAATTGCACTCATACCCGACCCCATAGCTTGGGGGACGGTATACGCAATTAAGCTGGCAATACAGCCAGCAATAAGTAAGCGAGGAAACATGCTAAGTGGTTTAAACGTTTTAATAATTAACATTAAGTTTTGATTAAAACTATAGGCTATTGCGCCCAGCGCCATGCCACACAGTATTAAGTACGGGTAATGCCAGCCACTTAACGGAGCAATGCTTATAAGTGCTAACTCTGAGCCTTCGCCAAATACAAATTGGGTTGCTAAAGCGCCAGTAACAGCTGCAAGCATAATTGGCACAAATATATGTACTTTATATTCTCGAAGTACTACTTCCATTACAAAAATAACCGCTGCTAACGGCGTGTTAAACGAGGCGGCAATACCAGCTGCAATGCCACAGCCACTAAGGGTACGCATGGCGTTATGAGGTAAGTGCAATTTAGTTGCTAAGATACTTGCCCCCGTAGCACCTAAATGCACCGAAGGCCCTTCGCGCCCCACCGAAAAGCCGCTGATCAGAGCCAGTGCACCACCAACAAATTGGTTTAGGGTGTTATATATTGGCATTTGCCCGTAATGACGTTTAATACGGTGAATTACAAACGGAATACCCAAGCGATAATGTTTAAAGCCAGTAAAGGCCGCAAAAAGCGCAATTAAGAGTGCCGCAATAAGGGGCATTAATACGCGTTCTAAAGTGGGGAGGGTGGTAAAGTCGTCGGGAGTTTCTAAAAATATACTTTGAAAAAAAAGAATCGTTAAGCGAAATAAAATAATAAAAAATGCAGCTATTAATCCGGCACTTACGCCTAATAAGCATAATTGTACGGATGTTTTAGGTTTGGCTAATCGACGCCTGAGTTGCTCAAGCCACATGCTTTATTTCCCCGCAGCATTTTTCAGCGGTCATTTTAGCAAAAGCCAAACGCTAAGTCGTTGTGATTTTGTAAAATAATTACATTTATAGAAAAGTTAACGTTAAAATACGCAAATAAGCGACGCTGGACTCAATATTTAGGTTTAGTTTGCTACTAACAGCAGCGAGTGCCTGCAACCTTTATTTTACTATACTTGATTAAAACACTCGGGTATTAGATAATCACGGCATTACGATATTGAGGGTTTTAAAATGTCTGAAGAATTACCAATTAAGTTCACTGACGCGGCAGCCGATCGTGTTAAACAGTTAATCGATGAAGAAGAAAATCCAGAACTTAAATTACGCGTATATGTAACGGGTGGTGGTTGTTCTGGTTTTCAGTACGGTTTTACCTTTGATGAAAAGGCCAATCCAGGTGATTTAGAAATCGTCAAAAATGGCGTGATGCTGGTGGTTGATCCGATGAGTTTACAATATTTAGTAGACGGCGAAGTTGATTACACTGAAGGATTAGAAGGCGCACGCTTTTTTGTAACTAATCCTCATGCAACTACAACCTGTGGTTGTGGTTCAAGCTTTACTATTTAACAAGGGTCTGTTGATCTTTCAAGGTTAAATTTGCAGCAGTCTGTTTGGTGTTTAGGCAAGGCAGAGCCTATGTGGTGTGGTTATTCCCCATAAATAGGCGATAACGTAGCATCAATGCCAAACAGGCGCTGCCCGAAGGGTTCTGCCTAGGGGCAATTAACTCTTTGTTGCTCGGTTTTCACTTAGCCCACTAGGTTACAAACCTAGCGCCGCGATTAAATTGCCCCTAGTTGGAACAAATATTAACCCGCAAAGGTCAACAAACCCTGGGTAAACAATAAAATATTAAAGCCGCTTTTGCGGCTTTTTTAATGCCTAAAATTCGCTAGGAGTGAATTCGGTTATTTGCATCATTAATATAAAAAAGCCAAGTACAAAAGTAGAAAACGCGAGTATATATACAAAGCCTCTTTTGCCTTTTTTAATAGGCACACCATGGTGGCGAAGAAAAAAACACCAGCCTAAGCACAGTATAATAGGAAGTAAAAAAAGTAGCCTGAACATTATTTAGCCTTTTAGGGTGCTCGTTATTGATTAAGCATAAACATGTAACACTAAAATGGAACAAAATTGTTACAAATATTTATTAATGGTTTAAGCTATCTATTCAGGCTTGGTAAATATATATTCATTATTTAACCTGTGCCGAATGTAATTAGCCATTTTACCAATGAGTTAATAGTATACAATATATAAGAATGAGACGGGCAAAATTTCATTCACCACCACAATAAGTAAGTATTATTTATAGCGTTTTTTAGCTCACAATGAGTAATTTGTAATTAGTAAAGCTGAGCTGCAATCAATGCCCAATTAGGCTGTTGTGCAGTGTACTCACTGAGCGCTATTAATAAATTGCATCAATTAGTATTTACACCGCATTAAGTAGGAGATGTACATGATGGGTAAAACAGTTTCATCAGAAGAAAATGCAAAACTGACCAAATGGCTTAAAAGTAAACGTCATGACAAAGGGCATACAATGCGTAGTTTAGCGCAGTTATTAGGCACACCACATTCGTTTATTGGCAAAATTGAAAACCAAGAGCGCCGCTTAGATGTAATTGAATTTGTGCGCTACTGTAATGCACTCGAAGTTGATCCGCATGAGGCATTAAACTTACTTAAAGTTGATTAATAGCCGCAAGTTACTTGGCATATTTTAATGCACCTTTAAATATGCCAAGTAAATAATTTATTTTAAGTATTGAGTTTAAGTGTTTTGGTGATAATTACGCTCTAGCTGATACAGTTTATGACGAATTAAGTATAAAAATATCAACGATGGCAACACCATTAATGCAGTAAGAATAAAAAATAGCGACCAGTTACCCGCCAGCCAATCATCTATTACTACCCCACTGTAACTCGACAGTAAAGTACGCCCTAAATTACCCAGCGACGCAAGCAACGCATAATGTGTTGCACTAAATGCTCTATCGCATAGCATAGATATAAATGCCACCATAGCTACTAGCGACCATGCCTGAGTAAAACCATCAACCACAATAGCCATGGCGTATAAATGCTCTTGTGGGCCGGCAAGTGCAATCCAAGAAAACATTAAATTAGATGCCGCCATTGCCACACCACTAATAAATAAGCCTTTAACAATGCCGTATTTATGATTAAAAATACTGCCTAAAAAGGCAAATACGATGGTAATTAATCCGGTGCCTAGCTTAGAGTAATTGGCTATTTGGGTATTACTAAAGCCAACCTCTTTATAAAATACAATCGACATGCGAGCTAAAAACGCTTCGCCAATTTTAAATAAGAAAATAAATGCAAGCAGTGCCAACGCGGTTTTAACGCCATTTTTAGCAAAAAAGGTTTTAAACGGATCAACCACAGTAACTGCAAGCCAAGCGAGTGTTTTAGTTAATGGTGTTTGCTTGCTGGCGGCAAGTTTTTCAAGGTATACCCGCTCAAGCTCAGCGTGCACTGCTTCGCGGTTTGATTCGGGTTCTTTTGCCCAAAATACACAGCTCATTAGTAGCAGCATTATGGCGGATAAAAAGTAGTATACTTGCGGCCAATCTATCGAAGGTATATCGGCCATATAAAACGGAATGGCCCCAAGTAGCGCATAACCCGACCACCAACCCGAGGTTGCCATGGCAGCGGCGGCGGTCGCTTTGTGAGATTCATTTTCGCCCAGGGCGTCTATTCTAAAAGCGTCAATAGCAATATCTTGAGTGGCAGAGGCTATGGCTATTAATAAACAAAGTGCGGCGACGAGCGCTAAATTGGCTTTTAAATCAAGCCCTGCTAATAGCAGTGTGCCAAGTAAAATAAAGCTTTGGCAAAACAGTATCCAGCTTCGGCGTTGGCCTAACCATTTGTATAAAAAGGGTAGTTTGGTACGATCAATTAACGGCGACCATAAAAAGTTAATGCTGTAAGCGCCAAACACAATGCCAAATAAGCCAATCATACTGCGGCTTAAGCCTTCGTCTTTTAGCCATGCCGACATTACAGAGCCAATCAGCACCCATGGAAAACCACTACTCATACCAAATATAAAAATATTGATAAGGCGTTTGTCTTTAAAATAAGAAAAATATTCGCGAATAGAGAGTGTTTTGCTCATAGGGCCTTCATTGGCTTTAACACAGAGCAGCTAGGCTGCTCTTTTAATTGTTACAGGGGAACTTGTTCAAGTAATTTAATATTTAAAATAACTACAGGCTCTTTGGGTACAAAGTCGTAGCCAATTTTTTCGTTAAATCCGGTTTTTACCGCCATAATTTTATCTAGCGTGTCGTAGCCGTCCATTACATTGCCAAATACCGCAAACCCCCATTCTCTGCCAGGGTTTAAATGGTCGTTATCGTCCATATTAAAAAAGAATTGGCGCGTTCCTGAATGAGGTTGGCGGTCTTGATACGCCATAGCTATGCTATACATATCGTTTTTTAAGCCATTACCGCTTTCGTTAAAAATAGGATCGTTTTCGTGTAGTCCATCGTAGTCTTTATCGTAGCCGCCACCTTGAATAACAAAGTCGCGGTCGTTTTCTACATCACGCTCAATACGATGAAACACACTTCCTTGATAGCTTTTATCCATTACGTAGGTTAAAAAGTTATTTGCAGTAATGGGGGCTTTAGAGCGGTCAAGTTCAATCACTATGCTACCCAGTGAAGTGACTATTTCAACACGCGGAAAAATATTATCTTTTTGTACAAAACGGCCTTCTTGAGCAGCAAGCGTAGTGGTACTAAAGAATAGGCTTAAGCAGATTAAAAAAAGTCGTTTCATTGTTAACCTTCTAAAAATTCTATTAATTCAGGGTCAGATACAATGCGGGTAATAATTTGCTCAGTCAACTTATTAAGCTGACCTTCTATTTTTGCTCGGTCGTGCCCCAGTGGCCCTGCTAAATTAGCATTGCCTCGGTATACTTTGCTAAAGTTACTGGTAGCGCGAATAACCCGCACGCCAAACTCTATAGAAGCTGCGCTGGTGTGGCTCATTAGTTTTTCGGTAACAACTGCTTGCAAAGCATGAATATCTACTTCAAAGCGCACCGTGGCTAAGTTAGAAATGCTGGCACCGTTACGACTTAGGGCGCTGTCGAGCGCACTTTTTACTGAGGCTGTAATACCATGGCTGGCAAAAGTTTTGGTTTTGTCAGACTCTATAAGTTTTAAGGTGGCAGTATCGCCTCTTAAATCAATTACACTGGTACTTAAGCTGCTGTTGATTGAACTTATTTGCCCATTTTTATAAACAGGATTAAGTATTATCTGATTTGGCTGATTACTACATGCAGGCAGTGCCAAAAACACCAACCAAGGTAAAAGGTATTTTATAATTTGCATTTATAACATTCCGGTATTTTTTGTGGCACTAAGTACAACAAACTTTTTGTTAGAACCTAGTAGCTTGCAGTTACCAAACATACGGTTTAGTTTGTCGTGGTAATCTAAATGACGGTTACCAATAATACGCAATTCGCCACCTTCTTTTAAAGTATCTTTTGCTTCTTTAAACATTTGCCATGCAATGTGGTCGGTAACCGCTTGAGCTTGATGAAATGGCGGGTTACATAGCACCATATCAACACTGTCGCGCTCAAATCCCGATAAACAGTCATTTTCAACAAATGAACATTGCTCATATTTAGCTTCCATATTGAGCTCTACATTCAAGCGTGCCGATTCAACGGCCATATACGACTCATCAACAAAAGTAATATTTGCATTTGGGCAACGCGATAATGCCATTAAACCCACTACGCCATTACCACAGCCTAAATCAATAATGCTTTTAGCTTTATTGGTTTCTGGTAAGTAGTTAAAAAAGAACCGTGCGCCAATATCTAATGAATCACGCGAAAACACATTTGCATGGTTACTAATAGTAAAGTCAGTGCCTTCAAGTGGCCAATTTACCGGAAAATCAGCGGCTTTATACCCACCTTGTGCGTGGCTTATAATTAAGCGTGACTTTTTAACCGCTAAACTTGTTTTTGTTTCGCCAATAAACTGCTCAAACGCTTTAATTGTTGAATTATGCACATCTTTTGTTTTTGCCGCGGCAATAACAGGCGTTCCGGGTGCAAGCACTTCGCTAAGCTCAGACAGTTGATACTGTAAAAAGCCTAATGTGCGTGGTACTTTAATAAGTACCAAATCAACTTGTTCAGGTAAAGCCGATAAACTATCGAGCTGGCTAAAGGTAATAGCAGGTATTTTATTCTCTGCTAAGTTATAAGCTGCTGCTTGGTGGCTAATATAAGAGTCGTTTACTGAACAAACAGTTAATTGCTTGTGGCTAAAATAACAAGAAAGCGCGCCAAAACTATCATTTAAAATCAGCAAAGAGCGACAATCAGGATGATGTTCGCTAACATAGTCGATTAAATATTCGTCGGCTGAATCCCAAGCTTGTAAGCTGCGGTTTTTTTGATCCAAAGGAAAGCGTTCAAGAGTAAAGGTTTTATCGCCGAGCTGTGCTTGCATGGTCATAATAGTTTAGTGATCAGTAATCAAATGATAGGTAAATTCTAACATGCAACGGCCAAACGCCAACCCCCAACTGTTACCAAATGGCTTTTCTTATCAAAGTAGGGCGCTTAGTGCACAAAAAAGCCTCGATTTGTTCTACTATTTACAGCAAAACCTGTGTTGGCAGCAGCCTAATGTTACGGTTTACAATAAAACGGGGCCAATTCCTCGGCTGCAGTGTTTTATCAGTGAAAACAATATTGAGTATGGTTATTCTCACAGTAAGTTAATAGTAGAGCCTTGGCCTGATGTTTTACTGGCAATGCGCAAACGTTTAGAGCGGCATTTAAACCAGCCATTAAATTCACTATTAGTAAATTATTACCGCGATGGTAACGATACTATGGGGTGGCATAGCGACGATGAAGCAGAGCTTGGCCATCAACCTACTATTGTTTGTATATCGCTTGGGGCTGAGCGAGTATTAAAACTAAAACACAAAGCTAGCAATAAAGTTACTAATTTAAAGCTACATAGCGGCAGCTGTTTAATTATGAGTGGCAATAGTCAGCGCGACTATCAACACGCTATTGCTAAGCAAACTACCTTGGCTCATCCGCGAATAAGTTTAACCTTTCGCTTGATAAAGCGTTAGCCATTAGGCTTAGCAAGTTGCTATAGTGGGCTTATAAATAAGTAACAATAATGGTTTATGTCATGCAGCAACAAATTCAACAAAAAATCAGCGATGCAATTGCCTGTAAGCATTTAAATGTAATTAACGAAAGCCATATGCACAGTGCTGGCAGCGACTCGCATTTTAAAGTGATAGTGGTTAGCGAAGAGTTTGCTGGTAAGCGCTTATTACAGCGCCATCGCGAAATTAATGAAATTTTAAAAGATGAATTAGCCAATCATATTCATGGACTGGCTATTCATACTTATACGCCAGATGAGTTTGCTGAACATAATGGTGAAGCGCCTGATTCACCCAATTGTATGGGTGGCTCTAAGTCAGCTTAAACAATTAATAGCGATTTGATTGATGTTTACACTCAAGATTAACTGATCAGATCAGTGTTTTTAGTATTAGCCTTTAAACTAGCGCTAATTTTTATTGTAAAGATATAGGATGATCAATGGTCATTAAGCCTAAAATTCGTGGATTTATCTGCACCAATGCCCACCCAGTGGGCTGTAGCAAACATGTTCAAGAACAAATTAATTATGTAAAGCAACAAGGTGCATTAAAAAATGCGCCTAAAAATGTATTAGTTATTGGTGCCTCTACAGGCTATGGCCTTGCATCGCGTATTACTGCGGCGTTTGGTGGCGGTGCTAAAACATTAGGTATTTTCTTTGAAAAAGAAGGCACTGAGCGCAAAACGGGTTCTGCAGGTTGGTACAATACAGCTGCATTTCAAAATGCTGCAGACGAAGCAGGCCTTTGGTCAAAAAATATTAATGGCGATGCGTTCTCAAACGAAATTAAGCAAAAAGCAATTGATACTATTAAAGCCGATTTAGGCAAAGTAGATTTAATTATTTACAGCTTAGCGTCTCCGCGTCGTACCGATCCTAATACCGGTGAAGTGTTCTCATCTACGCTTAAGCCAATTGGTAATGCAGTTACGACTAAAAATCTGAATACCTCAAAGCGTGAAATTGATGAAATAACCGTTGAAGCGGCAAACCAAGATGATATCGACAATACTATTAAAGTAATGGGCGGTGAAGATTGGGAAATGTGGATTGATGCACTAAAACAAGCCGATGTGCTAGCCGATAACTTCAAAACCACTGCTTATACCTACATAGGTAAAGAGCTAACATGGCCAATATACGGGCATGCAACGATTGGTAAAGCAAAAGAAGATTTGGATCGTGCAACGGCTGCTATTAAAGCTTCGACTAGTGATTTAAATGGCGAAGCGTATGTATCGTCACTTAATGCGGTAGTAACACAAGCTAGCTCGGCTATTCCTATTATGCCTTTGTATATTTCTGCTTTATTTAAAGTGATGAAGGCCGATGGCACCTACGAAGGTACTATTGAGCAAATACAGGCGTTATTTAGCGAAAACTTATACGGCGACACGCCACGTTTTGACGAAGGCGGTCATTTATTCCAAAACTATAAAGAGCTAGAAGATGACGTACAAGCACGTATTCAAGCTATTTGGGATAAAGTAGATACTAGTAGCATTGATGAACTAACCGATTATGTTGGTTATCATAATGAGTTTTTACGCTTGTTTGGTTTTGGTATACAAGGCGTAGATTATGAGCAAGAGGTTGACCCTGTTCAGCCTATTGCGAATATGATTGACTAATCAATTGTACAAAACAGTTTGAAAAGTCGCCTAGTGCGACTTTTTTATTACTGATTTTTTTATAAAAATAATGTTTCTTAGTAAACGTACAACTTTGGTCTAGCTTGAATTTTATTAAATAGCTACATCAAGCGTAAATAAGTCTTTCTCTGGTATAATTTTTATAAATACACTCGCATAGTGTTGCACAATGATGTTAAAATCATAGCAATATGTGAGGAGTTTTACTGCGTTGCTTGTTTAGTATTTATAGCAAGTTAGTTTTACACAACTTGTTATAGTTAATATGGCGACGTGGTTGATACGATTTTTCAGTTTCTTTCCGTTAATGTAGTGCAAGTGCGTATGATCAATATAAAAAAAGGTCTGGACTTACCCATAGAGGGCGCTCCTCAGCAAGTTATTCATGATGGTTCTACCGTCAAACGTGTAGCTGTGCTAGGTGAAGAATTTATCGGTATGCGTCCAACCATGCATGTTCGTGTGGATGACCAAGTGAAAAAAGGCCAGGTACTTTTTGAAGATAAAAAGAACCCAGGTGTATTATTTACTGCTCCAGCTTCTGGCACAGTAAAAGAAATTAATCGTGGTGCTAAACGTGTACTGCAATCTGTTGTTATTGAAGTTAACGGCAGTGAGCAAATCACCTTTGGTACTTTTTCTGATGCCGAGCTTTCGAGCTTAGATCGTGAAAAAGCCAAAGAAGTACTTATACAGTCTGGTCAATGGACAGCACTTCGTGCTCGCCCATTCAGTAAAGTAGCGGCAGTGGATGCAAATCCTAGCTCTATTTTTGTGACCGCAATCGACACTAATCCACTTGCTGCAGATCCTGCGGTAATTATTGCTGAAAATGTGCAAGCATTCGAAGCAGGTTTAGCTGTTGTGTCGCGTTTAACCGACGGTAAAGTATTTGTTTGTAAACAAGCAGGTAGCCAAGTTCCTAGCTCATCTATAGCTCAAGTAGAAGTACATGAGTTTGGTGGTGTGCATCCGGCTGGCCTTGTTGGCACACATATCCATCATCTTGATGCAGTATCTATTAGCAAGCAGGTTTGGCATATTGGTTACCAAGACGTTATCGCCTTTGGTCACTTATTCCTTACCGGTGAAATTTACACTGATCGTGTAATTTCTCTTGCAGGTCCTCGCGTTAAAAACCCTCGTTTAGTGAAAACACAATTAGGTGCTTCATTGGATGATTTAGTTGCTGGCGAATTAGAAGACGGTGATAACCGTGTTATTTCTGGTTCAGTATTGTCAGGTTCTATTTCAAACGGTGTTCATGCATTCTTAGGTCGTTACCACGTTCAAGTATCTGTTTTACTTGAAGGTCGCGAAAAAGAATTGTTTGGTTGGATTGCACCAGGTAGTGATAAATTTTCCGTAACGCGTACCTTTATTTCTCACCTTGCACCGAGTCGTTTATTTAAAATGACAACGTCAACAGGTGGTTCAAAACGTGCCATGGTACCAATTGGTAGCTATGAGCGTGTAATGCCGTTAGATATTTTGCCAACTCTATTATTACGCGACCTATTGTCACGCGATGTAGACAGTGCAATGTCATTAGGCGCGCTTGAACTAGATGAAGAAGATTTAGCGTTATGTACCTTCGTTTGTCCGGGCAAATACGAGTATGGCGCAGCCCTACGCGATTGCTTAACTACGATCGAGAAGGAAGGCTAGAGAGATGGGTTTAAAAAAATATCTTGAAGATATCGAGCCGAATTTTGAAGCCGGTGGTAAATATGAAAAGTTTTATGCTCTGTATGAAGCAGCAGCAACTATTTTTTATACACCAGGCTACGTAAATAAAGGCGCGACACACGTTCGTGACAACATCGACCTAAAACGCATGATGATTTTAGTGTGGATGGCAACGTTCCCTGCTATGTTTTTTGGTATGTTCAATATTGGTCATCAGGCCGCTGGTGCTTTAGCACAAGGTTTTGAACTAGCTAATATATGGCAAGTTGATTTGTTTCAACTGTTAGGCGGTCAATTAACCGCTGATGCAGGCTGGGGCGCTAAAATGTTCTATGGAGCGTGTTTCTTCCTACCAATTTATGCAGTTACTTTTGCTGTAGGTGGTTTTTGGGAAGTTATATTTGCTTCAGTGCGTAAACACGAAATTAACGAAGGTTTCTTCGTAACATCAGTGTTATTTGCACTTATTTTGCCAGCAACTATTCCTTTATGGCAAGTTGCGCTTGGTATTACATTTGGTGTTGTAATTGCTAAAGAAATCTTTGGTGGTACAGGTCGTAACTTCTTAAACCCTGCGTTAGCTGGTCGTGCGTTTTTATTCTTCGCATACCCGGCACAAATTTCAGGTGACACAGTATGGACAGCAGTAGATTCGTTCTCTGGTGCGACTATGCTTGGTCAAGCGTTTGTTGGCACACTTGATTTTTCAAACATGGAGCTATGGTGGAATGCGTTTTACGGTTTCATTCAAGGTTCTGTAGGCGAAACATCAACACTTGCATTATTAGTGGGTGGCTTGTTCCTTATTTACGTGCGTATCGCTTCTTGGCGCATAGTGCTAGGTGTATTTTTCGGTATGGTAATCACTGCATTACTGCTAAATACAGTTGGCTCTGAGACTAACCCCGTATTTGCTATGCCTTGGCATTGGCACTTTGTACTAGGTGGTTTTGCGTTTGGTATGTTCTTTATGGCTACCGACCCTGTGTCTGCAGCATTTACCGATAAAGGTAAGTTAGCTTATGGCGCGCTTATTGGTTTTATGGTTGTTATGATCCGTGTTGTGAACCCTGCTTTCCCAGAAGGTATGATGCTAGCAATCTTATTTGCTAACTTATTTGCTCCACTGTTCGATCACTTTGTAGTGCAAGCTAATATCAAACGGAGGTTGGCACGTAATGTCTAGTAATAACGAATCAATCGGTAAAACGTTAGCAGTAGTTGTTGCGCTATGTTTAGTGTGTGCAATTATCGTATCGTTTGCTGCTGTACAGCTTCGTCCTTTACAGCAAGCTAATAAAGCAAAAGATATTCAAAGTAATATCTTAGTTGCAGCGGGAATCGGAAAAGTTGAAAATGTTTCTGAAACATTCAACAACAAAATCGAAGTACGCTTAGTTAATATGAAAACGGGTGAGTCTTTTGCAAGCGACTCAAGTGAAGAAGTTCAGGCTAAGGTTAATGCATTTGACTTTGAAAAAAGCAAATTTGACCCTAAGCTAAGCTTTGCGCTTGCTGAAAAAGGCATTACTGACATTGCGGGCATTCAGCGCGTAACGACAGAGGCACCTGTATACATCTCTAGAGCAGATAATGGGTCAGTTGACACTATTATTGTTCCTATTCAAGGTTACGGTTTATGGGGCTTAATGTATGGTTTCCTTTCGCTTGAAAATGATGGCGAAACAATCAAAAACATTATCTTTTATAAGCATGGTGAAACACCTGGTTTAGGTGGCGAAATCCAAAATCCACAGTGGACTGCAAAATGGGAAGGTAAAGAATTACCTATCGATGTTGTAAAAAGTGGCGCTAGCAATGAGCATCAAATTGATGGTCTATCGGGTGCAACTTTAACGTCTAACGGTGTTGATAATACAGTTGACTTTTGGACTGGTGATAATGGCTTTGGTCCATTCCTTGCGGAAGTACGTAAAGGAGCATTGAAATAATGGCTGATACTAAAGAAATGAAAGCGGTCCTATTTGGCCCGGTTTTAGCTAACAACCCAATCGCACTACAAGTACTTGGTATTTGTTCTGCGCTAGCGGTAACATCTAGCTTAAAAAACGCATTAATCATGTCAATTGCTTTGACCTTGGTAACCGCGTTTTCTAGCTTCTTTATCTCGACTATTCGTAACCAGATTCCATCGTCAGTACGTATTATTGTACAAATGACGATTATTGCATCTTTGGTAATTGTTGTTGACCAAGTACTACAAGCATTTTCTTACGCTACGGCAAAAGAGCTTTCGGTATTTATCGGTCTAATTATTACTAACTGTATTGTAATGGGTCGTGCTGAAGCATACGCAATGAAGTCACCGCCACTTATGTCGTTTCTTGACGGTATTGGTAACGGTTTAGGTTATTCAGTAGTACTACTTACCGTTGGTTTCATTCGTGAACTATTTGGTAAGGGTTCACTATTCGGTGTTGATATTATCCCATTAGTACAAAATGGTGGTTGGTATCAACCTATGGGTCTATTGATATTACCACCGAGTGCATTCTTCATCATTGGTTTATTCATATGGGTACTACGTACTTATAAGAAAGACCAAGTAGAAGCTAAAGCGTAAGGGGCACACAGTGGAACATTATATTAGTTTATTTGTAAAAGCCGTTTTTATTGAAAACTTAGCGTTATCATTCTTCTTAGGCATGTGTACTTTTTTAGCAGTATCTAAAAAAGTAACCACATCAATTGGCCTAGGTGTAGCGGTTATTGTTGTATTAGGTATTTCGGTACCAGTTAACAACTTAGTTTACCATGCAGTGTTAGCACCGGGTTCACTTACGTGGCTTGGTTACCCAGATGCAGATCTTAGCTTTTTACGTTTCTTAACTTTCATTGGTGTTATTGCAGCACTTGTGCAAATTTTGGAAATGGCATTAGATAAGTTCTTCCCAGCACTTTACAACGCGTTAGGTATCTTCTTACCACTAATCACAGTTAACTGTGCAATTTTTGGTGCGGTATCTTTCATGGTTGAGCGTAACTATAACTTCGGCGAGTCTGTGGTTTATGGTATTGGCGCTGGTGTTGGTTGGGCACTTGCAATTACATTACTTGCAGGTATCCGTGAGAAAATGAAATATTCAGACGTTCCAGATGGCTTACGTGGTTTAGGTATTACCTTTATTACTGTTGGCTTAATGGCTCTTGGCTTTATGTCATTCTCTGGTATTTCACTGTAAAGGTAGCGAGGATAAATCATGGGTTATACTGATATTTTCTTAGGAGTTGGTGTTTTCATCGCTATCGTTGTACTACTAGTTTTAGTGATCATTGGTGCTAAATCTCAGTTAGTTGCAAGTGGCGATATCATCATTGGGATTAATGGCGACCCAGACAAAGCCATTAAAACATCAGCAGGTAGCAAGCTATTAGGCGCGCTATCTGAGTCAGGTATTTTCGTATCTTCTGCATGTGGTGGCGGTGGCTCTTGTGGTCAGTGTCGTGTACACATTAAAGAAGGTGGCGGCGATATTCTGCCAACTGAACTTGATCACATTTCTAAAGGTGAAGCCCGTGAAGGCTGTCGTTTAGCGTGTCAGGTAAATGTTAAAAATGACATGGAAATTGAGCTTGAAGAGTCAATTTTCGGTGTTAAAAAATGGGATTGTGAAGTTATCTCTAACGATAACAAAGCAACGTTCATTAAAGAACTTGTACTACAAATTCCAGATGGCGAGTCAGTGCCGTTCCGTGCGGGTGGTTACATCCAAATTGAAGCGCCAGCTCATCATGTTAAATATGCTGATTTCGATGTTCCAGAAGAGTATCGTGGTGATTGGAACCATTTTGGTTTCTTCGACCTGGAGTCAAAAGTAGACGAAGAAACAATTCGTGCTTACTCAATGGCTAACTACCCAGAAGAAGAAGGCATCATTATGCTTAACGTGCGTATTGCTGCTCCACCGCCAAGAAACCTAAGCCTGCCATGTGGTAAAATGTCTTCGTACATTTGGTCACTAACTAAAGGCGATAAAGTAACTATTTCTGGTCCATTTGGTGAGTTCTTCGCTAAAAATACTGACGCAGAAATGATCTTCGTTGGTGGTGGTGCTGGTATGGCGCCAATGCGTTCTCATATCTTTGATCAACTTAAACGTTTGAACTCTAAGCGTAAGATGAGCTTTTGGTATGGTGCACGTTCTAGACGCGAAATGTTCTATGTTGAAGATTTTGACGGCCTAGCTGCTGAAAACGATAACTTCGTTTGGCACACCGCGCTTTCAGATCCGCAAGCAGAAGATAACTGGGAAGGCTACACAGGCTTTATCCATAACGTGTTATTTGAGAACTATCTTAAAGATCACGAAGCCCCTGAAGATTGTGAGTACTACATGTGTGGTCCTCCAATGATGAACGCGGCAGTTATTACTATGCTTAAAGATTTAGGTGTTGAAGACGAGAATATCTTACTAGATGATTTCGGTGGCTAATAGCTAAATGGGTTGAACCTATTTCAATCCTTAAAGGTCAACAAGATCTATATCAAAACAACTTAGTTTTGGTTAAAATATCAGCCTCGTAGCATATTATGCTACGAGGCTTTTTTATTCATAAAGTTTTATTCTTAAATTAATGGAAGTAGGGTTGTGATGAATCGTGTAAGTATTCCCCAAGGCATAATGGCCTTGTTTTTAATATCGCTGATTTTTTTACTTAGTGGATGTAATGAAAAACCACAGCCAGAGAGCTTTTACCTAGAAGGTAAAACAATGGGTACTACTTACCATATTAAATTTTACGATGAGCAGCCTCAGCGCGACGTAGTAGTGCTTAAAGAGGAAGTTGATGCTGTTTTACACGATATAAATCAGTCTATGTCAACGTACATACCTGACTCTGAAATAAACACTTTTAACCGTTTACCAGCCAATGAAGTAATGCCAATAAGTGCAGACTTTAGAGCGGTTGTTACTGAGTCAATTCGATTAGGCGAATCAACTAAAACTCTCGATGTTACTATGGGGCCGCTCATTGATTTATGGGGTTTTGGCCCTAATAAAAAACCAACTAAGCGCCCAAGTGATGCAGCCCTAGCAAAAATGTTGGCAAATATTGGCGTTGATAAACTTACCTTAACCGAGCAAGGTTTGGCTAAAACCGTTGATGGCTTAGAGCTGACGTTTTCGGCAACCGCTAAAGGTTATGGCATAGATAAAGTAGCGCAACTTTTAGAAAGCCATAACATTAGTAACTATATGGTAGAAATTGGTGGCGAGCTGCGTATAAGCGGTGTTAAACCCAATAATCAAGACTGGAAAATAGCCATTGAACAACCTGATGCACAGCCAGGTGAGCGTGAAGTGCATCGAGTTTTAGCGCCCGGTACCAATGGTATTGCTACATCGGGCGATTACCGTATTTTTTATGAAATGGAAGGTGAAACATACAGCCATTTAATCGATCCAGTAACAGGTATGCCTAGCCGTCACGATTTAGTATCGGTAACAGTATTGCACCCAAGTGCTATGACAGCAGACGGGCTTGCAACGGCATTAACCGTAATGGGTATGAAAAAAGCCCAAGCTTATGCACAAAAACATGATTTACCAGTGTATTTAATAGGAAAGTCAGATGAGGGTTTAGTAACATATTCAAGCCCTGCATTTAAGCCATATTTATAACGCTTAGGTTTATATTTTAATCACTAAGGTATATAATAACAGTTGCTCAAATATGTTTGAGCCTAATTTATTGCTGAACAATAGGGGCTAAGCAATGTCACTTTTTCTTCTTACTTTTACTTTACTTATTTTGATTGTGGCAGCGATGGCTGTGGGCATGATTGTACAAAAAAAATCTATGGCTGGTAGTTGTGGTGGCCTAGGTGCCGTAGGTATTGATAAAGCCTGCGATTGCGATGATCCATGTGATAAACGTAAACAGCGCATGGCAAAAGAGCAAGTTTGGAAAGAAAATCAAATTATGTAACGTATTTTTTATTTAAAACATACGTGTAAAAAAAGCCCCCCAATATTTAATTATTGGGGGCTTTTTTATATGCGTTATTAATAGCAGAGTAATAACGCATATAAAACGAAAACTAACTTAAGGCTAATTAAATTGTTATTGAACTGGACGTTGTTTTATCAATATAAATAAGCAAAATTTGATTAGGTATAAAAATTAATGAAGTAAAAATGCTAAATATTTATTATTTTTTCTTGTGCAGCCCACTCGCTTTGTTATACTCATGTTCGAACTTTCAGTAAGTTTTGAAAGTTTGATTGATGCAAATCAATTTCCACTTAGCAAGTTTGTGCTAGTCGGATCTAATTGTATTTAGCAGCTGATTTTAGGCTTGCAGCAGGTGTGATTTGTTATTTTTCATTATTTGCGTATTGAGTTATTTTTGTTATTAGTCATTTAAGTAGGTTAATGTCTTTGAACGCACTATCTTGTAATCATACTAATGTTCAGCTTGCCTTTGGCGAGAGTGCATTGTGTGGGCGCTTGAATAAGGCTGGAAAAGGCGTGTGCGTGGCTATAACATTAGTCGTATTTAATACCCTAATGCTGCTAAGCGGAGCTGCAGAGGATGCATTTAGCCTTGAAGCTTTGTTAAGCGATAACACTTTTGTAGAGCCGTTATTACTAACAATTGCTGAATTTTTAGCTTATCCGATTATTTCTAGCCAGTTACTTATTGGCCTTTGTTGGTTATTGTTTCATACATTTTCAGCACGTCGTGCTGGAATAATCCTCCGTAAAGCAGCCTTTGCTTTTAGCGAGGCTAAAGTTAGCCAACCAGTGCAAGCCGCACATGGTTGTCGTGCTCCACCTAGCTTTACAGGTTGTCTGTAAGGTTACCCCTTGTTATTGGTTTAATTATTTTGTCTTGCTGTAAATAATTAGCCTGTTGTAAACAAAGTAGCTCAGTGTTTTTTAAACACATTTCAGCCAACCACCACTCACCCAAGTTAACTTTTATTACGTTATATAAATGCGTTTAGAAAGCTGGGTTTGTTGCTAGGTCTTTATTGGCATGAGCTTTAGATTTTGAATAGCCCCCTTATTTTTTATAATTTGATATTAGTTAACTTGGGTTTACCGATAAACCGTTGCTTAGCGCTATTTTAAAGCAGCACCTTAGAACTTTTAGGTTTGTAGGATAGTCCCTTGATAATTCGTAACCTCTGTAATATTGCTTTAGCTAGTACAGTACTGGCGTTGTCAGGCTGTAAAGGCGGGATACTCGATCCAAAAGGGCAGATAGGCATTGATGAGAAAAACTTAATCATCATAGCTACTGTGCTTATGTTACTGGTAGTGATCCCCGTTATTGTGATGACTTTATATTTCGCTTGGAAATATAGAGACACACAAACTCATGAAATTTACGCTCCCAAATGGGCTCATTCTAATAAGATTGAAGCTGTTGTGTGGGCTGTTCCTATTGTTATTGTTGTTATTTTAGGTGTTATTACTTGGCAGTCTACGCAAGCGCTAGACCCTTATAAACCAATTGAAGGCAAAGGCAAGCACCTCACTGTAGAAGTGGTATCGCTAAACTGGAAGTGGTTATTTATTTACCCTGAGCAAGGCATTGCTACGGTTAACGAATTAGTGTTTCCGGCAAACGTGCCTGTTGAATATAAAATCACTTCAGAGAGCACCATGAATTCATTTTTTATTCCGCAATTGGGGAGTCAAATATACTCAATGGCTGGCATGGAAACCAAACTGCATTTAATCGCCAATGAACCGGGTACTTTTAAAGGTTTTTCGGCCAATTACAGTGGTGCAGGTTTTACCGGTATGAAGTTTAATGCCATTGCTACTCCTACCCAAGCCGGTTTTGACAAATGGGTAAGCGATATTAAAGCACAAGGTAATAACCTTACTCATGCAAATTATGTTGAGCTGGCTAAAGCGAGCGAAAACAACCAGGTGGCCTATTACGGCGACGTTGAAGCAGGCTTATTTCATACCATAGTGATGAAATATATGGGCGCACACGGCGATATGAATAAAAAGCACCCTGCAATGGGCGAGCATTCAACGCACTCATCTCACAGCCAAGGCGAGGAATAGCCATGTTGTTTTTAGGTAAACTTTCAATGGATGCAATTCCGTTTCATGAACCCATTATTATGGTAACCATGGCCGTTATTGCATTAGCTGGGCTTATTATTGCCGGGCTTATTACAAAATATAAAAAATGGGGCGTGCTGTGGCGCGACTGGATCACCTCGGTTGATCATAAACGCTTAGGCGTAATGTACATTTTATTAGCGTTAATTATGCTATTTCGTGGGTTTTCTGATGCCATTATGATGCGTGCTCAGTTAGCACTTGCTACCAGTGGCGCTCCTGGATATTTGCCACCAGAACATTACGACCAAATATTTACCGCACACGGCGTTATTATGATCATCTTTATGGCCATGCCATTTATGATAGGTTTAATGAATATTATAGTGCCATTGCAAATTGGCGCACGTGATGTCGCTTTTCCATTTTTAAATAACTTAAGCTTTTGGCTTACTGCCAGTGGCGCTATTTTAATTAATATGTCACTTATTTTTGGTGAGTTTGCAAAAACAGGTTGGGTGGCTTATCCACCGCTCTCGGAGCTAACTTTTAGTGCCGGGGTGGGGGTCGACTATTATATATGGGCGCTGCAAATATCAGGGCTTGGCACACTATTAACCGCAGTGAACTTTTTAGTTACCGTGTTTAAAATGCGTGCACCAGGTATGAGCTTAATGAAAATGCCGGTTTTTACTTGGACCTGTACATGGGCTAATATTTTAATTGCCGCATCATTCCCTATTTTAACAGCCGTATTGGCCATGCTAACGCTTGACCGTTATCTCGATTTTCACTTCTTTACCAATGATCTGGGCGGAAACGCCATGATGTACATCAACCTATTTTGGGCGTGGGGTCATCCAGAGGTTTATATTTTAGTGCTGCCAGCATTTGGTGTGTTCTCTGAAATAATTTCTACCTTTACCAGCAAACGTCTATTTGGTTATAAGTCGATGATTTACGCCAGTGGTGCTATCTCTATTTTAGGCTTTATTGTGTGGTTACATCACTTTTTTACCATGGGTTCGAGCGCCAACGTTAATGCGTTTTTTGGGGTAATGACTATGGTTATTGCCGTACCAACCGGGGTTAAGTTGTTTAACTGGTTATTTACTATTTACCGTGGCCGTTTACGTATAACCGTACCCGTATTATGGACGCTTGGCTTTATGGTTACCTTTACCGTAGGTGGCATGACCGGAGTGCTATTAGCAATACCCGGTGCTGACTACGTACTGCATAACAGTTTGTTTTTAATCGCGCATTTTCATAATACTATTATTGGTGGCGCGGTATTTGGCTACCTTGCGGGCTTTGCATTTTGGTTCCCTAAAGCAATGGGATTTAAGCTAAATGAAGGCTGGGGTAAAGGCGCATTTTGGTGTTGGATTATTGGCTTTTTTGTCGCGTTTATGCCGCTGTACGTATTAGGCTTTTTAGGTATGACCCGTCGTTTAAATCACACCAATAACCCAGATTGGAATATTTGGTTATACATAGCTGCAGTAGGCGCAGTCATTATTATGTTTGGTATTATTTGCCAAGTAATTCAATTGTATGTGAGCTTTAGAGACCGCGAAGCACTTGACGATGCTACCGGCGATCCATGGAACGGTCACACGCTTGAATGGTCAACATCGTCACCACCACAGGCTTATAACTTTGCCCAAATACCGCATGTTGACGATATTGATGCCTGGACCGACATGAAAGAAAAAGGCCAAGCTTATCAAGGTAAAATAAGCTATAGCCCAATTCATATGCCTAAAAACACTTCGGCAGGGGTACTTATGGCTGCTAGTTTAACCGCATTTTGTTTTGCCATGATCTGGCATATTTGGTGGTTAGCTGCGGCAGGTTTAGTAGGAGGCATAGCTATATTTATCAAACGTTGTTATGCAAGCGATGTTGACTACTATGTGCAGCCCGACGAAGTAGCACGTATTGAACAAGCACATAACTTAAGTGCCACTATTTTAGCCACTGATAAGGAGCTAAACGCATGAGTACCTTGTCTGTTAGTCAAGAGTCAGTAACTTTAAACTCTGCAATTGTAAATACCAAACAGGATCATGATGCTCACGCGCATCATGATACCTCTAGTAATACTACTTTTGGTTTTTGGCTTTACTTAATGACCGATTGCCTATTGTTTGCCTCGTTTTTTGCTACCTACGCGGTGTTGTTTATGAACACGGCAGGCGGCGTATCGGGTAAAGATATTTTTGAACTCGACTTTGTAGCAGTAGAAACTGCCGCACTGCTTATTAGTAGTATTACCTTTGGTTTTGCGATGATAGCCGCGCAAGGGCAAAAAAAGGCGCTGACCTTAATATGGTTAGCGGTTACTTTTTGTTTAGGTGTGGTGTTTATTAGTATGGAAGTTTACGAATTTAATCACCTAATTGTGCATGGCAATGGTCCACAAAAAAGTGCTTTTTTAACCTCGTTTTTTGCATTAGTTGGCTTGCATGGTTTACACGTAACCGCAGGTTTAATTTGGATGAGTGTAATGATGATTGAAGTTGCTAAACGTGGCTTAGGTAAAGCAACCGTAACGCGTTTAAGCTGCTTAAGCTTGTTTTGGCACTTTTTAGATATTGTGTGGATTTGTGTATTCACCCTAGTTTATTTAATGGGAGCAATGTAATGAGCCACAGCGAAACACATGCTTTAAAGCAAATGCAAAATGAGCATCACCACGATGAATCTCACGGCAGTGTTAAAAGTTATTTAATTGGTTTTGTATTGTCGGTAATTTTAACCGCTATACCATTTTATATGGTAATGAGTGGCGACTTTTCAAAAGCAACCACGCTTTACAGCATTATTACTCTAGCCGTAGTACAAATTTGGGTACATTTAAAATACTTTTTACACCTTAATTTTATTACCGAAGATGGCCGTGCAAGTACCTTCTCGTTTTTATTCAGTGCCCTAATTATTGTTATGGTGGTTGGGCTATCTGTTTGGATTATTTACGAATCTAACGCAATGATGATGTATTAGGAGCTAAAGATGTTTCGTCGTTATTTATCAGTAACTAAGCCAGGTATTATTATGGGTAACTTAATCAGCGTAGCGGGCGGGTTTTTACTAGCCTCCCGCGGTGATATAAACCCATGGCTAATGGTTGCTACCTTAATTGGCTTATCGCTAGTGGTTGCATCAGGTTGTGCTATTAATAATGTGATTGACCGAGATATAGATATTGCCATGGCGCGTACTCGCACCCGGGTAACAGTAACGGGCGAAATGTCTGCAATGGCTGCTTTATGTCATGGGGTGGTATTGGGGATTATAGGCTTTGGTTTATTAATAGCTTATACCACTCCTGCAGCAGTATTTTTTGCCGCCTTTGGTTACTTTATTTATGTAGGGGTTTATAGCCTTTACATGAAGCGTAACTCAGTTTATGGCACTTTTATTGGCAGTTTATCGGGGGCTGTGCCACCGGTTGTTGGTTACTGCGCAGTATCAGGGGAGTTTGATATGGGGGCATTAATTTTACTGGTAATGTTTAGCCTGTGGCAAATGCCGCACTCATACGCCATTGCTATTTTTCGCTTTAAAGATTACCAAGCAGCGGGTATTCCTGTATTACCTGTAGCGCAAGGTATTGATAAAGCAAAACGCCATATTGTGCTTTATATTGCCATATATGCCTTGGTTGTAATGCTGCTACCTATTAGTGGTTATACCGGTGCTGCTTTTATGGCGGTTGCCTGTATTACTAGTTTTTGGTGGCTGTTAATGGCGCTGCGGGGCTATCGTCGTAATATAGATATAAGCGGCTGGGCGCGTCAAGTATTCGCGTTTTCAATTATTAATATTACCGCACTTAGTATTGCTATGGCGGTAGATTATCAAAGCATAGCGCCGCAGTTACTCGTACTTAGTTAATTTAATCATACCTAATTAATACACCTAGTTAATAGTACCGAGTTAATAGTACCGAGTTAATTCCAAAGTTAACAAAGGCTCTGAGATATTCGAGGAGCCTTTTTTCGTTTTAACGCCCGCTGCAATATGTATTTATACCAAAACTCTAAAACTATTAAAAACGTGCTGCTTGCTCAACTACAATGCCATGACGCTGAGCTAAACGCTGGTGATCTCTGTCGTAACCGCCGCCAATAACCGTAGCTACCGGAGTGTTGTGCTCAAGGCAGCGTTTAAGTACGAGATGGTCGCGCTGCTCTATACCTTGCCAGCTAATATCGAGTTTGCCTAAACCGTCTTGTTGCCACACATCAACTCCCGCATCGTACAACACTAAATCGGGGTTTAGCTCTTTGAGCAAAAATTGTAGGGTGTCGTCAACTATGCCTAAATACTCAGCGTCTTGCATATTGTTAGTTAAACCAATATCTAAATCGCTAGGGGATTTACGAAACGGAAAGTTTTTTTCGCAATGAATCGAGCAGGTATACGCATAAGGCTGATGTTGCAGCATGGCTGCGGTGCCATCGCCTTGATGTACGTCTAAATCAAAAATAAGTACATTAGTAACCTCAGCCGACTCAATTAGTGTTTGCGTAGTAAAAGCCAAGTCGTTAACCATGCAATAGCCTGAGCCAAAATCAGTATGCGCGTGGTGTGTACCGCCTGCTAAATGGCATGCCATACCGTGTTTAAGGGCTAAGCGAGCGGTTTGTAGTGTACCTTGTGGGGCTGTAAAGGTACGCGCCATTAGCTCTTTTGACCAAGGTAGACCAATACGGCGCATGGCTTTTTCGTCTAATTGATTATGATATAGGTCGTGAATATAGTTTTCGCAGTGTACTAATTCTAGTGCCTCTGGCGTACCTAATAACGGCTGTACTAAGTTATCGCCAACTAATCCTAACTGCTTAACGTGCTGGTATAAATGTGCAAATTTACTCATTACAAAGCGATGTTTAGGATCAAAGCTAAACGAGTAATTAGGATGATAAACTAACGGCAAGTGAGGATTTAGGGTCATAAAATTCTATTTGTAGTTATAGTTATAAAACAAAAGCCCTACATAAATGCAGGGCTTAATTATTGCCTAGAGCTTAAATTAGCTATTAACCAATCTTTTTGTACTTAATACGCTTAGGTTGAGTTGCCTCAGCACCTAACGTCTTTTTAAGCCACTCTTCGTACTCAGTGTAGTTACCATCAAAGAAGTTAATTTGGCCTTCGTCGCGGTAATCTAAAATATGTGTAGCAATACGATCAAGGAACCAACGGTCATGCGATATACACATTACACAACCAGGAAACTCTAAAATAGCGTTTTCTAGTGCACGTAGTGTTTCAACGTCCAAGTCGTTAGTTGGCTCATCGAGTAGTAACACGTTACCGCCAGCTTTTAATAACTTAGCAAGGTGTAAACGGTTACGTTCACCACCCGATAGGTCTTTAACAAATTTTTGCTGATCGTTACCTTTAAAGTTAAAACGGCTAACGTAAGCACGGCTTGGGAACTCAAAATTACCAATTTTAAGTACGTCTTGCCCGTCAGATATTTCTTGGAAAACAGTTTTGCTTTCGTCCATACCGTCACGGAACTGATCAACCGTTGCAATGTGTACGCTTTCACCTATGGTGATGTTGCCGCTGTCTTGCTGTTGCTCGCCGCTGATCATTTTAAACAGTGTTGATTTACCCGCGCCGTTAGCACCAATAATGCCCACAATGGCACCTTTTGGCATGCTAAAGCTTAAATCGTCGATTAATACACGGTCGCCAAAGCTTTTACGTAAGTTAGTTATTTCAAGCACTTGATCCCCTAAACGTGGGCCAGGCGGAATAAACATTTCGTTGGTTTCGTTACGTTTTTGATAATCAGACTGCTGCATTTCGGTAAACTGCGCCATACGTGCTTTTGACTTAGCTTGGCGGCCTTTAGGGTTTGAACGAACCCATTCAAGCTCTTGCGCAATTGACTTTTGACGTGCTTTTTCAGATTTTTGCTCTTGTTGTAGGCGCGCATCTTTTTGCTCTAACCACGAAGAGTAGTTACCTTCCCATGGAATACCTTCACCACGGTCAAGCTCTAAAATCCAACCTGCTACATTATCTAGGAAGTAACGGTCATGCGTTACCGCCACAACTGTGCCTTCGTAATCGTGTAAGAAGCGCTCTAACCAGGCAACCGACTCAGCGTCTAAGTGGTTAGTTGGCTCATCGAGAATAAGCATGTCTGGTTTTTCAAGTAACAGTCGGCATATAGCAACACGGCGGCGCTCACCACCCGAAAGGTGCTCAATTTTAGCATCCCACTCTGGTAAACGTAGTGCATCGGCAGCGCGCTCTAAAACATTGTCTATGTTGTGACCATCGTGCGCTTGAATAACCGCTTCAAGCTCGCCTTGCTCTTTTGCAAGTGCGTCAAAGTCAGCGTCTTCCATGGCGTATTCGTTATACACTTCGTCAAGGCGTTTAAGCGCGTATTTAACTTCGCCAACAGCTTGCTCAACGATTTCGCGTACGGTTTTGCTTTCGTCTAAAACAGGTTCTTGCGGTAAGTAACCAATTTTAGTGCCTGGTTGTGGAAAGGCATCACCTTCAAAGTCTTGGTCAACACCGGCCATAATACGTAGCAATGTTGATTTACCAGAGCCGTTTAAACCAAGCACACCAATTTTAGCGCCCGGGAAAAAGTGTAACGAGATGTCTTTTAAGATAGTGCGCTTAGGTGGCACAACCTTAGAAACTCGACTCATCGAGAATATAAATTTATCAGGTAAAACCATGGAAAAAACCTTCAAATAATAATAAAAATTACAATGCTCTATTGTAGTGGTTGACGGGTAAGGCAGTCAACGAATGGCCAATTTTAAACCGACAAACAAACTATAAAGTGCGCAAAAACGATTATAAAATAGGATGAAAAAATTTCATTTGGATATTTAGACATCTATACATCTATTGGTTGATATTTTTTCTTATCTGTTCATAATAAGTTTTCGGTTTTGATGAATAGGAGTAAAAGGATGCCAATTACAGTAAAAGACGAGCTACCAGCTATTGCTCGCCTGCGCCAAGAAAACGTATTTGTAATGCCACAAACTCGTGCAAAAACGCAAGAAATTCGCCCCATGCGTTTGGCTATTCTTAACTTAATGCCTAATAAAGTTGAAACCGAAGTACAGTTTATTCGTTTGCTTGCCAATTCGCCCTTGCAAGTAAATGTAGAACTACTGCGTCTAGACACTCATCGCAGTAGCAGTAATTCAGAGCAGCACCTAGACACCTTTTATCGTTATTTTTCAGAAGTAAAAAACAATAACTACGATGCATTAATAGTTACCGGCGCGCCGCTAGCGCATTTAGAGTACCAGGATGTAGCTTATTGGGATGAGTTTACCGCAATTTTAGATTGGGCTGAGCAGCATGTTACGTCTACACTTTTTTCGTGTTGGGCAGCGCATGCAGCGCTTTATCATCATTATAAAATAAAGCGCGATTTAAAAACCGATAAACTGTGTGGCGTATTTACGCACCAATGTTATTTTGAACATGGGGCGTTAACGCGCGGCTTTGACGACACCTTTTTAGTACCGCATTCGCGTTATGGTCATGTAGATGTAAATAAAATAAATGCTTGCAATGAACTAGTCGTGCTAGCGGGTTCTGAGAAAGTAGGTGCTTACTTAGTTAAAAATAAGTCGGGCAGCCAAGTGTTTATTACCGGCCACCCAGAGTATGATGCCGACTCGTTAAAAGCTGAATACCAACGCGATTGCGAAAAAAGCGACAATGCGCCCAAACCCGAAAATTACTTTCCAGATGACGATGCAACTAAACAACCTTCAAAAACGTGGCAAAGCCATGCTTTTTTACTTTTTTCGAACTGGTTAAATTATTACGTGTACCAAACTACACCCTATGATATTAATTTAGTTAGCCAAGACGTAAGGACTAACAACTATGCCGAATAACCCTCTTAATAATGACCAAAATAAGCACGACGAACTAAGTGCAGCGTTAAAAGAGCGAATTTTAATTTTAGACGGCGCTATGGGCACTATGATCCAAGCACACCAATTAGAAGAGCAAGACTATCGCGGTGAGCGCTTTAAAGATTGGCATGTACTTATTCGCGGTAATAACGATTTACTAAGCCTTACGCAGCCTAAAATAATTACCGATATTCATCGTAGCTTTTTAGCTGCCGGTGCCGATATTATCGAAACCAATACCTTTAACTCCACCACCATTTCGATGGAAGATTACGACATGGCTAATCTAAGCCGTGAAATAAACCTAGAGTCGGCAAAATTGGCACGGCTACTTTGCGATGAGTTTAGTGCTAAAACACCCGAAAAACCACGTTATGTAGCAGGCGTACTTGGGCCAACATCAAAAACTTGCTCATTGTCGCCAGATGTAAACGATCCGGGTTATCGTAATGTTACCTTTGATCGTTTAGTTACTGCCTATGTAGAATCGACCTTGGCACTGATGGAAGGTGGCGCCGATATTATTTTAATCGAAACCATATTCGACACCCTCAATGCTAAAGCTGCATCGTTTGCAGTAGAGGAAGCGTTTGAGCAAGCAGGGCGCACATTACCAGTTATGATCTCCGGCACTATTACCGATGCCTCTGGGCGTACGCTTTCGGGGCAAACTACCGAAGCCTTTTATAACTCTATTCGCCATATTAAACCGCTTTCTATTGGCCTTAACTGCGCCTTAGGCCCAGATTTACTGCGCCAATATGTGCAAGAGTTGTCGCGTGTATGCGAAACCTTTACCTCAGTGCATCCCAATGCAGGCTTGCCTAACGAATTTGGTGGCTACGACCTAGAAGCAAAAGAAATGGCAACAGAAATTATTGATTGGGGTAAGTCGGGCTTTATTAATATTGTAGGTGGTTGCTGCGGCACCACACCTGCGCATATTCGCGCCTTTGCTAAAGGTTTAGCGGGCGTTAAACCACGCCAGTTGCCAGAAATTGAAGTACGCATGCGTTTATCGGGCCTCGAAGCCTGTAACCTAAATTAAGGAGCCGCCAACATGACTCAAAAAATAGCAGTATTTACTAATGTCGGCGAACGTACCAATGTAACCGGCTCTGCCATGTTTAAACGTTTGATCATGGAAGAAGACTATGAAACCGCGTTAACAGTTGCTCGAGAACAAGTAGAAAACGGCGCGCAGGTAATTGATATAAACATGGACGAAGCCATGTTGGACTCAAAAGCCGCCATGGTTAAGTTTTTAAATTTAATTGCCTCAGAACCCGATATTTCTCGCGTACCTATCATGGTCGACTCCTCTAAATGGGAAGTAATAGAAGCCGGTTTAAAGTGCATTCAAGGCAAAGCCATTGTTAACTCAATTTCGTTAAAAGAAGGCGAAGAGCCGTTTATTCGTCAAGCCAAAACCATTAAACGTTTTGGTGCAGCGGCTGTAGTTATGGCCTTTGACACCGACGGCCAAGCCGCTACCGCCGATAGAAAGTTTGAAATATGTGAGCGCAGCTACAAAATATTAGTAGAAGAAGTTGGCTTTGCGCCCGAAGACATTATTTTTGACCCAAATATATTTGCTGTAGCCACAGGGATAGAAGAGCACGACAACTACGCGGTCGAATTTATTGAAGGCACACGGCGCATAAAGCAAAACTTGCCGCACTGTAAAGTGTCGGGTGGGGTGTCGAATGTGTCGTTTTCGTTTCGCGGTAATAACCCAGTACGTGAAGCCATTCACTCAGTATTTTTATATCACGCTATTCAAGCGGGTATGGATATGGGGATTGTTAACGCGGGGCAACTGGCGGTTTACGACGACATACCAGAAGAACTACGCAAAGCCGTTACAGACGTAATACTCAACACCGATCCAGGTGCAGGCGAGCGTTTAGTAGAGCTTGCGCCTAAGTACTCAGGCATGGCACAAGCTGAGCGCGTTGAAGATTTAGAATGGCGCAGTTGGAGCGTTGAAAAACGCCTTGAACATGCCCTTGTTAAAGGTATAACTACCTTTATAGACGAAGACACCGAAGAGTGCCGCGCAGCTGCCGCTAAACCTATTCACGTAATTGAAGGTCCGTTAATGGACGGCATGAACGTAGTAGGTGACTTATTTGGTGCAGGTAAAATGTTTTTACCACAAGTAGTTAAATCGGCCCGTGTAATGAAGCGCGCCGTAGCTTACCTAGATCCCTACATTGAGCTTGAGAAAGAAGAAGGTTCAACCAACGGCAAAATTGTAATGGCCACAGTAAAAGGCGACGTACACGATATAGGTAAAAACATTGTTGGCGTAGTACTGCAATGTAATAACTACGAAGTAATCGACTTAGGCGTAATGGTGCCTGCTGATAAAATACTGCAAACCGCAATCGATGAAAAAGCCGATATTATTGGTTTATCGGGGCTAATTACCCCATCGCTTGACGAAATGGTACACGTAGCCAAAGAAATGAAACGCCGTGGTTTTGAACTGCCGCTGTTAATTGGTGGTGCTACTACATCAAAAGCGCACACCGCCGTTAAAATTGAGCCACAGTACGATAAAGGCGTAGTGTATGTAAGTAACGCCAGCCGTGCAGTGGGTGTAGTTTCAAACTTATTATCGAAAGAGCACAAAAGTGACTTTTTAGAAAAAACACAAGCCGAGTACGTGAAAGTACGCGAGCAACAAGCGCGTAAAAAACCACGCTCAAAACCAGTGACAATTCAGCGTGCTCGCGATAACGCTGCAAAACTCGATTGGGATAACTACACACCACCAGTGCCTAAACAGCTTGGCGTGCAAGAGTTTAAAAATGTATCTATAGCTACGCTGCGTAAATACATAGATTGGACGCCATACTTTATGACCTGGTCAATCGCCGGTAAATACCCGCGCATAATGACCGATGAAGTAGTTGGCGAGCAAGCGCAAAGCTTATTTAAAGACGCCAACGACATGTTAGACGACCTTGAAAAAGCAGGCAGCTTGCAACCACTGGGTGTAATTGGTTTATTTCCGGCAAACCGCGTTGGCGACGACATAGAAATATACACAGACGAAACACGCAAAGAGGTGTTAACTACCTCGTGCCATTTACGCCAGCAAACCGAAAAAACCGATTTTGCTAACTACTGCCTAGCTGATTATATAGCCCCAAAAGGTACGCCAGATTACTTTGGCGCATTTGCAGTAACGGGGGGGGTGGAAGAAGACGACCTAGCTAATGCGTTTGACGCCCAGCAAGACGACTACAACAAAATAATGATTAAAGCCGTTGCCGACAGGCTCGCCGAAGCGTTTGCCGAGTATTTACACGAGCAAGTACGTAAAGAATACTGGGGTTTTGCACCAGATGAAAACTTAGGAAACGATGAGCTAATACGTGAAAACTACCAAGGTATTCGCCCTGCGCCAGGCTACCCAGCGTGCCCAGAACACACCGAGAAAAAGAAAATTTGGCAGTTGCTCGACACCGAAAAACGTATTGGCATGCAGCTAACCAGCTCGTACGCCATGTGGCCAGGGGCGGCCGTTTCGGGCTGGTATTTCTCACACCCAGAGGCAAAATACTACGCAGTAGCAGCGGTACAAAAGGATCAGGTTGAAGATTACGCTAAACGAACCAATATGACGCTGGAAGAAGCTGAAAGGTGGCTATCGCCTAACTTAGGGTATGATCCGGAATAGAGCGGAGCGGTCAGTTATCAGTAAAACAAAAACGAGCCAAATTTGGCTCGTTTTTAACAACTATTGTGACCAATTAATTCAGTGTCTAGAATTAATTGGCCACAACACATTAATTTTATTGTTCAATTTTTTAGATTAGTTTTTGGGTTGGCCACCAAGACAAATCAGTTCATTGGCTTCTTCTTTGCTCAAGTCACTTAGGAGTAAATCTAAGGTGATCTCAGTGCGTCGTTGGGCTGAACCAAACTTGTCAAAACCACCACACTTCACGGTGTCAATTTTTACCAGTGCGATAGTTTGGCTGTTGTCTTTTATCTCAATGTTCAAATAGCGCATATAACTAGCCATGTCCCACCACCAGTTTGCAGAGTAAGTCAGCTTAGGGTTATTTGTTACGTTAGAGTTAGACTGTGAAATATCGACAATTTGATATTTAAAGCCGTATTTATCTAACTTGCCAGCAATGATATGTTTAATTGAATCTTTAGTTTTACCATCATCGATTATTTGTATATTTTTGTTTGTTAAACTTTTTGAATCTAGTTTTTGAAGCTCAACAATTGCATTGTTAGCACAACCAGAGAGTAACAATATTGTAGATATAGCGGTGAAGCATCTTAACATTAAATTAATTTCCAATAATTATATAGATCTTATAAATAATACCATGGTAAAAATTGAACAGACACCCATCTTAATATTTGTAATATCAGTGTAATTAACTATGCTCTTTTTAGTGCAATAATTAAGCAGGGTGTCACATGGCTATCACAAGAAAACGTCAGGTTAGTTTGGTCGATACAAAATACTACCACTGTATTTCGCGCTGTGTACGCCGTGCATTTTTATGCGGCGTAGACAACTTTACTAATCAATCGTATGAACATCGCAG
>NZ_JADYWN010000015.1:0-112825 GCF_015864805.1 Pseudoalteromonas sp. NZS127
AGCGCAGTGGCAAGAAGGAATGGATACACTGGCGATATTCGTGCACTAAATTTTTAAGGCAAACATTTGTTGAATGGGCAGGATTATCTGTGCGTTATTCATTTTGGGCAAAAGCATATTATCGGCAGCAAGAGGCCAAAGGAAAACCCCATAATACCATCATCAGATCATTAGCATTTAAGTGGATAAGAATACTATTTAGGTGCTGGAAAACACATACGCCCTACGATGAATCAACTTACTTAATCGCATTGAAAAGTAAGNACATACGCCCTACGATGAATCAACTTACTTAATCGCATTGAAAAGTAAGGGATCACCGCTGTTAAAATTTGCGGTGGAAAGTGAACTTTAGTGCTTGCTGTCCACCTCAGGGCGTGTTGTTAGTTGTTTGTAACTGTAATTGCCCAAACAACCAATTTTTAAAATATTCAATAGTTTTTCGGAAGAATCAAAAAATACCCCGCCGTAACTTTGCCACTTACCATGAATTTGAGCCTTTAATACTTCGGCTAGTTATTCACACTAAAAAACTTAGGCGAAAACTGTTTAGCAACAAATACCAAATCAGAATAGGGCACTAAAGATACCACAATAAAGAAACGAAACAAGTGCAAAATTTTCATATAAATACAACAAGTTCCAAATAAATTTAACAAGAACAAGTTGCGGCAACTAACGCCCAAATAATGGGCAAATAAATAGTTGGCTATACTGTGCGAGGCACGAGCGCAGCCAACTGTTTTTTGTCCTGTTGATTTGCTTGTTAGCAGCAAGGTTTATTAAAAATACTTAAATTGCCAACAATGCAAAAACTCAATGAATGGAAGTAAGAAGCAAAAAACACTGCTGCACTACTTAGCCACAAACCTCAATTGATAAACAATAACAAAAAGTGTTTAACAATCAATTTATAAAATATTATTAACCAAAAAAAAGGAAGAAAAAGCAGAGAACACAATCCTTTGTTTTGAAATATTCACTTAGCCAAACACTTTAAATAAAGAACAAGTAGTGCCTGCTAACGCCCTGTTAACAGGCAAAATGCAGTTGGCTAAAATGAGGAACGAAGTGACAAAAAGCCAACTGTATTTTGTCCTTGTTTAACAGCTTGTTAGCAGTATCACTTCTGGATTTCCGCCAGTTCTTGTTCATTGAAATCGATTTCGCTTACTCGGAGAAGTCCGCTAGCAATCGCAGGTTCAAATGATTCCAGAACCCTATTGAAACCACCACTTCTAGATGACTCCTCCTCAGGTACATTCATTAAAACCAACTCAAGATAGGCATCAACGTTTTTGGTTGCTTTGTAATGAGATATTTTACTGAGCATCACATAGAGGCGATCCCGATACATAAATGGCATTCCCCTATTTGGCCTGAAATCTACAAAGACTTCATTTTCACCTTCACGATAGTAGGCATCATAAATTGGCTGAATATTACTCACAGGATCAACGCCGTGAAACTGCGTTGTTAATTTCGCCTCTGTTATTACGTTAGACTGATGAAGTTTTTTCTTATCCAAATATTTTGCTAATGATAATTTTTCAGCCTCTCTCCAGTTGTAGCTAATCCTTGTTGGCGCAGAATCTTCGGATTTTAAGGGGGCTTGCTCAGAACTATTACTCTCCTCCTCTACTTCTTCTTCTGATGCTTTAGTCACCGTTGGAGCTGGAGCATGAAAGTCGCCATAAACATTTGTATGACTTTGATTCTGGGTATTATTACTTGTAATAGATATTAACTGGGATAGGAGAGCAGTGTTCTTTTTCTCTAGGTTTTGTACTTCAACCTCTTTCTTTTTTGCCTCCCGTGAAATTGACACGAGCTTACCTAGAGAGAAGTTATCAAACGATTCGGCCAAAACGAGAACCAGTAATAGAAATAATAGAAATATAATACCGTTATTGATCTCACCTTTTGGCTCAACCCCAACATAATTAAACAATACCATTGCGGCTAACAAGAAACAGAATATTGAAATTAAAACTCTGACAAATGTAGATGCTTCTTTTTCTTCGGATTTACTCATATCTTCCCTTGTACTGCTAACAGCTTATTGAACACCACTTTGGGGGGTTATAACACCCCAAAACGGCGCATATTACGTTGCTCGATAACCAAACCAAACAACTTACTTATAAACAAGCAGTTACAATTGCTATTTTGTAACTTTTGTTATTTAATCCCAAAACGACTTTTAATAATGTTATGGGACAAAACCTACAGCACTGTATTTGTATACAGCCATTTATTAAATCTATTTTTTATATAAACGCATCTGCAATTATCACCTATTTAAAACCTTGAATCATTTTCACAAGGTATTTTCACAAGGTATTCCGTCGTTATCGCCATCCATTTTTGTATTCGGGCAGTTTTTTATAAAGAATACAGCTTCGGCTCGTGAGGTCATTTGGCTGCAGTGTTGCCTGCCATCGCAGCTAAAATTTTGAGTGTTTTTAGGAATAACTGCCTTTGGGTCTTTTTCATCAAAGGTGGTTAAGTCGGCATTGGTAATAACGGGGGTGTTGTTTTTATTGCCTGCATGAGTGTTTGCGAAGTACCTATTGTATGCGCTAAAACCTATGCTTAATATAATTACCAGCGCAACAAGGTTAGCTAAAGTGCTCGACTTCTTTTTTGCTTTACTCATTTTAAAGGGTTTATTAAAAGCAGCTGTTTTTGCTAGTTTGGTTTCTACTTTGCTTTCGATTACGCCTTCAATGCGGCAATTAATTGCTTTGCTTTTACCATTGGGATCAGTAGCTACCTCAAAATAGATAGTGTCGCCTACTTTGGGTTTGCGGTTCATGTGTTTAAGCGAAGATATGTGTATAAAGGTGTCGTGTGCAACGCTGCTAGATTTAATAAAACCATAGCCTCGGTTGTCGTTCCACGACGTTAACAATCCTTTGTTCATTGGTGTTCCTGATTTTTATACTTTTTATTAGTTATTTTTTATGTGTTACTTATGCAAACTATACGTTTCTAAAAGTGGTCGGTAAACTTATTTTAAGTAATTTTAAAATTAAACTACTTTATAGCCATTGCTTGGCGGTATTTTAATTAACTAATTATTGAATAGTGATTGAATAACGAATGAATTACATAGGGTGGTTTTAATTTGCGGTGCTGTTGATTATGATGGCACTAGAAATACTTAATAAGTCTGTTGTGCTTTAAATTTTTAGTAAGGATCATCTTATGTCTAGCTATAACGAATCTCCAGAGCAAGTTACTAAAGCGACCGAAGGTTATGTAATGCAGCAAACTATGCTGCGAATTAAAGACCCAAAACCGTCATTAGCATTTTATGAAAACGTATTAGGTATGAAGTTGTTGGGCAAATATGACTTTCCTGGTATGAAGTTTACCCTGTACTTTTTAGGTTACGAGCAACAACTGCCTGCGGGCGATGATAAAACCAAAGCTGAATGGGTGTTTCGCCGCCCTGCACTAATTGAGCTTACCCATAATTGGGGCACAGAAAACGACGATAGCTTTGCAGGCTATGTAAGTGGTAACGAAGAGCCAAAAGGCTTTGGCCATATTGGTATTAGCGTACCCGATGTATACGCCGCGTGCGAACGTTTTGCAAAATACGATGTAGAGTTTGTAAAAAAACCAGACGATGGCTCGATGAAAGGTTTGGCGTTTATTAAAGACCCCGATGGTTATTGGATAGAAATACTCTCGGCCGAGGGCATTACCGAAATTATTATGTCTCAGTAATAGCTAGGCCGTATGTTTAAAGTTACAAAGCCAGCAGCTAAGCTGGCTTTATTGTTTGTAGGCGTTGTTAATTAAACTTAGTTTATTTAGGAGCGTTTCGCTGTGAGGGATCTTTAGTAAAGCTGCTTAATACTTCAGTTGGATTTTGAGTTAGTTTTTGCTGTTGAGCAGCCTCTGCCCACCAGGCTAATTGGGTAAATGTACGTGAGAAGTAATTAAACCAAGTGTCTTGTTCACTTTGCTCATTGAACGAGCCATTTTCAGCCATTACCTCTTGCGCTTTTGGTACATGGATCATTGCTGATACGGGTAAACAGCCTAATTCACTTAAAAAGTTACGCATACCCATTGCGGCGCGCATACCACCCCATTGCCCAGCGGAATGGATAACCTAAACTCTGGATAATAAATCTATCTCAAGCAGCTACTTTCTGCGCTAACTGCGTTGAATTCACTTGCAATAGGCCAGCTATTGACGCGTAAATTCGCCTTGTTTTCACTAAAAGTCTCTGGCTAGAGAAAATAAATTTAAATATAACAATGATTCAATACGTTAGTAAATCTCTTAACCAGAGTTTAGGTTAAGCAACAATGGCGCTGGGTTTGTACGAAAACAGTGAGCTGCCAAAATGGTTTAATAAGTTGGCCAGTGCTGGGCTCATAGAATGGTTGTACTCTGGGCTGATCATAATATAGCCATCGACTGCGGCAATTTTATCGGCTAGGGTATTTAGCTGCTCGGGAGCTTTACTTTTGGGGTAAGCAAAGTGTGGCTTAAATACCGGTTCGAGCGGATAATCTAGCGCGTCGATTAGCTCTATTTCGTGTGTACTAAATTGGCTTTGCAAACACGCTATACATGCTTGGGCTACGCGCTCACCAAGCCTTGCTGGTTTAGGGGGTGTGCTATTGCGTACTGTGCCTAAAAATACTAAAAACTTCATGTATATTCCCTCGTTGTTTAAATTACTTTTTTAGGATTGGTAATTAAGCTCAGGACTGCAGTGCCTGTGCAGCAAGCTCTGCAAGTACATTGGCAAGCTTTGTAGCAACAGCGCATTGCCCTGCACCATGGCGCTTAGTTAAATAGCTAAGATCGTTGTAGCTTAACCATACTTTTGCATTGGCGTCTTGCCAAACAAGTGCTTTAAGCGGTAAATCAATCCCCATTGTTTGCGCGCACTGCATTAAAGGAGTACCGCCTTGTGGATTACCAAATATAATAACTTCGGTGTAGCCAAGCTGCTGCCCTACTTTTTTAGCCCCTGCGGCGTGATCAATACGTGCAAAAATTGTTAGTCCTTTATTTTTAGCCAGTAACTCAAACTTATTCATAGTGGCTTGGGCACTTTGCTGGCTTTGTAGTGTTATTAGGCCGTTTGTTGCTTTAGCCGGAAAAAACACAAAAAGTAACGCAAATACAAAAGTGGTGCTTAATAGTTTCATGTATAAACTCTGGTTTGGTTAAACATATGAGCAACTAACTTAGCATGTAATTTAGCCACAAAAAAGCCAGCGGTTAAGCTGGCTTGGTATATATGCAATAACTTTGCGCTAAAACATTATTTACGCAGTGCGTCTATGCGGGCGTCAAGCGGTGGGTGCGACGAAAACAACTCAGCCATACCTTTACCACTGGCAATACCAAACGCCATCATTGAGCCTTCTAGTTGCGAAGGATGATTTTGCTTTAATCGCTCAAGGGCTGAACGCATTTTGTCTGCGCCTACAAGTTTGGCAGCGCCGCTGTCGGCAGCAAACTCACGTTGGCGGCTGTAATAAGCCACTATAACGCTGGCTAAAATGCCAAAAATTACTTGAAACAACATATCGAACAGGAAGTAGGTCCAGCTGTTGCCGCCCTCTTGTTCATCGTTGTTACTGTTTATAAAGTTATCGACTATGCCTGCTAGCACTTTAGCGGCAAATATAACAAAGGTGTTTACCACGCCTTGTATAAGTGTAAGCGTTACCATGTCGCCATTAGCAATATGCGATACTTCGTGGGCAAGTACGGCTTCGGCTTGATCTTGGCTCATGCTGTGTAATAAACCTGTGCTTACTGCCACTAGTGAGTTGTTTTTACTTGGGCCGGTGGCAAATGCGTTCATTTCTGGGCTGTCGTAAATGGCCACTTCTGGCATTTTAATGCCGGCTTTTTGCGCTTGTGCTGCAACCGTAGTTACTAGCCAATGTTCGGTTTCGTTACGTGGTTGGGTAATAACATGTGCGCCGGTTGATTTTTTAGCCATCCATTTCGACATAAATAACGAAATAAACGAGCCACCAAAACCAAACACAGTAGCAATCATTAGCATACCGCCTAAGCTACGGTTGCTTAGTCCAAATACACTCATCACTATTGAAAGCACTACACCTAATACCAACATAACCGCGAGGTTTGTTAGTAAAAATAAAAAAACACGTTTCATACTTGTCCTCAAAAAATAATATCGATTGCGGTACTATTAATATGTTTAGTACGTTTGGCACTAAATTGATTAAAAGCAATCACTGCGTTATGACACAGTATGTCACAACGTCAGCGCTATTCTGTGACAAACTATGTCGTAAAACAAGTGTTTTTTATGTGTTTAGTGCGAAATTTTCTAGCAATGTTTTATATATTTGTAATTTAGGGGTTTGCTCACTGTATGGGCTTATTGCCAGTATAGGAAAGGGTAAACGTAATTTAAGTGAATCAAGATTAGCTTGGTACTCGTCCATGTTTGGCTCAACCTGATTTGCAATCCAGCCAATGCAATTTATACCCATACTTTGCATATGTGCAGCCGTAAGTAGCGCATGATTTAAGCAGCCTAACTTCATACCTACTACTAATATTACCGGCAGTTGCTCTGCTTTAACCCAATTGTATAAATAATCTGTGTTGCTTATAGGCAGCGCCCAGCCACCAGCCCCTTCGGTAAGTATGTAATCGGCACCTTGCTGTTTTATGTTTTTATACGCGCTGCTTAGCTTATCTGCAGTAATAGTAACCCCTGCTTGCTCGGCGGCTATGTGCGGGGCAATAGCAGGTGCAAAGGCAAACGGATTAATTACATCGTACTTGGCACTTACCGTTGCGCTTTCCATTAATATTAGTGCATCGGCATTTACTAGCTGATCAAACGCCATTTCGCAGCCAGACGCGAGCGGTTTAAAACCAATTGCTTGCTTTTTATGTTGGGCAAGTAGCTTTAGTAATAAACTGGTAACGTGGGTTTTTCCGGCGTCGGTGTCGGTGCCGGTAATAAAAAATTCTTTCATGGCGTTATTCACCTTTGCTGTTTTATTTAACGGTTTTTATTTAGCGATTTTTATTTAACTGGTTTTTATTTACCAAGTGCTAATAGCATAACGTGATACGACACGTGCGCTTTATTATTTTTAAGCGGATATGCGCTGCATACCTGCTGCAAAGCGTGCTTAGTTAACAAGCCTCTGCGCGTATTACTGTGATTTTGCGCTGTAGCACCTATGGCCTTAATAGAGCGAATGGCATTTAATGGCGATGTAAACTCATCGCAATACAAGGCTTTTTGCATTGTATTAATAGTAAACCCAGACTTTTGGACTGATTGGTTTATATGCTGTTCGCTATTAAAGGTATTTATATGGCTGTTGTTATCAAGTGCGCTAAATGCGGTTTTTATCTCGTTAAGCGAGCCTTCAATAACGCAGCTAATATAGGCTTGCCCGCCTGGTTTGAGCGCAGTATAAAGCGATTTTAATAATTGAGCAAAATCGGCCGACCATTGCACTGCAAAGTTACTGTAAATAATATCAATACTATTGGCTTGCAGCGGAAGATTATCCATATCGGCGCATAGCCGTGGCGTATTTAGTGCGCTGCTTTGTAGCATGTTTAAACTAAGATCCATGGCAATAACGCTGCCAAATAATGTTTGCAAAGTATGTGTATTAACTAATGGCCCTGCGCCTAAGTCGATACACAGTTTGGCTTTATTACTGCTATTTGCATTCGCTTTTATAAGTTTAAATAAATCATCTGCGGCTTGTTTTTGCACATTAGCATGGTGGTTATAACTGCTGGCTGCTTTTGAAAATTTACTCTGCGCCCCTTTTTTAAGGCTACAGCTTGGTAATAATATAGGCCCTGCTGATAATGATTGTATATTTAACGGCTGCCTATTTGGCTCTGTATTTAATGGCTGTGTAGTTATAGAAGCAGCATTTAAAAGTGTTTGAGCAATCATACTAATGCACCTACTAAGCTATTAACTAAATGGTTAATGTCGTGCTTTGTATGCGCTGCGCTGAGTGTAATTCGCAAACGTGCGGTGTTATGAGCAACGGTTGGCGGGCGAATAGCAGTAAGCCAAACACCGTATTCTTTAAGTTTACTAGCCACGTTTAAGGTGTGCTCGGCGCAGCCTAAAACAATGGGCTGAATAGCGGTACTTGACTCCATTACGCCAATATTATGTTGTTTAGCAAGTTGCTTAAAGTAGCTAATATTTGCGTTTAATTTAGCGCGTTTATCATCTGCGGTTTTAATCGCTTTAATACGTGCAAGAGTAAGCCCTGCAATAAGCGGCGACATAGCCGTGGAATAAGTGTAATCGCGATTAAATTGCAGCATGTAATCAATAAAATGTTTACTGCCTAATACACACGCGCCGCTACTGGCTACCGCTTTGCCAAAAGTAATAACCAGTAACTCAGGTAGTTGCTCGGTATTAAGCGCCTCGCAGCTGCCTAATCCGGTTTTACCTAATACGCCAAAACCATGAGCGTCGTCTATCATTAGCCAAGCATTGTGCTGTTTGGCTAACGCCAGTAGCTCGCTAAGTGGCGCTTTGTCGCCATCCATCGAAAATACACCTTCGCTTATAATTAGCTTATGTTTGGCTGTTGATTTTTCTAAGCGGGCGCGTAAATGGTTCATGTCGTTATGATTAAAACGGATTAAAGCGGCGTTAGCATGCAGTGCGCCGTCTATTAGGCTGGCATGATTAAGCTTATCTTGAAAAACAGCACTGTGCTGCGCTACGGTTTTATCTTGAAACAGCGCTTTTATTACACTGCTATTAGCACTAAAGCCCGAGCTAAACAGCATAGCGGCTTCGTAACCTAACTGTGCGCATAAATACTGCTCTAGTGCGTGTTGCTGAACTTGATAACCGGTAACTAACGCTGAGCTGTGACTCCCTAATGCCGGTAATTCATTTAAAGCAATTGCGTTATCGCCAAAGCCTAAGTAGTCGTTACTGGCAAAATTAAGATAGGTTTTGTTATTAATAGTAATTTTGCGCGCCGTAGCATGCTGTACTTGGTGGCGTTTACGCAGTAGCGCATCGTGCAAGCAAGCTTGCAGATGCGTATTTATAAATTCAAATGACATTTGGCTGTGTTTACCTAGGCTTAGTTATAGCTTAGTTATTACTTAGTTATAATTATGGTTATGCTTCGTAAAATAACTTAGACGTTGCTTTGTCGGCCACTTGCGATGAAAGCGACGCGGCTACGGCTTCATCTGAATAGTCGTGACGAGTTTCTGGGTTCATCCCTAACTTTTTAATTAAGGCCATATCGGCATCGGCATCTGGGTTTTCGGTGGTAAGCAGTTTGTCGCCATAAAATATAGAGTTAGCACCTGCAAAAAAGCACATTGACTGCATTTGCTCGTTCATGGCGTTGCGCCCTGCCGACAAACGCACATAGCTTTGCGGCATCATAATGCGCGCGGTTGCAATTGTGCGTATAAACTCAAAATGATCTAAGTCATCTACGTTTTCAAGCGGTGTGCCTTTAACTTTAACCAGCATATTAATGGGTACGCTTTCTGGTTGTTGATCTAAGTTGGCCAGTTGCATTAATAAGCCATAGCGATCGGCTGCTTGCTCGCCCATACCTACAATACCGCCCGAACATACTTTCATACCCGCGTCGCGTACATTGCCTATGGTATCTAGGCGGTCTTGAAAAGTTCGGGTAGATATAATTTGCTCGTAATACTCAGGCGAGGTGTCAAGGTTATGGTTGTAGTAGTCAAGCCCAGCATTGCGTAGTTCGTGGGCTTTTTCGTTATTAAGCATGCCTAGGGTCATACAGGTTTCTAGGCCAAGCTCTTTTACTTCTTTAACCATTTGCGAAATATACGGCATGTCTCTGTCTTTTGGATCTGACCACGCGGCACCCATACAAAAACGAGTTGCGCCTTTTTGCTTGGCTAAACGCGCTTGTTCTACTACTTTTTCTACCTCGATTAGGCGTTCGCGTTCTAAATCGGTTCGGTAATGCCCAGACTGCGGGCAATATTTACAATCTTCTGGGCAGGCACCGGTTTTAATCGATAATAAAGTAGAAATTTGCACTTCATTTGGGTTGAAATTAGCACGATGAACCGATGCGGCTTTAAATAGTAAATCGTTAAATGGCATTTCAAATATTGCTTTAACTTCACTGTGGGTCCAGTTGTGACGAACAGGTGCAAGTTCCATAGTTTTCTACTCTCTTTATTTTTTTCATAACGGTGATATTGGCTTAGTCTACTTCTTGAAGTACCATTGTCAACGAACCCAAGCCCACTTAAGTTTACATATGATTAAAAAGAATACGATTGACCTGAATTTTGATCGCCAGCATATTTGGCACCCTTATACCTCTATGACCAAGCCTATAATGGTTTACCCTGTTACCCACGCAAATCATAATATTATTGAGCTTGAAACAGGCGAGCAACTCATTGATGGCATGGCCTCATGGTGGAGCGCTATACATGGCTATAACCACCCAGTTTTAAATAACGCCATGATTGAGCAAATTAACTCTATGAGCCACATTATGTTTGGCGGATTTACCCATAAACCCGCTGTAGAGCTGTGTAAAAAGCTAGTAAGCATTACCCCTGCTAGCTTAACTAAGGTATTTTTAGCCGATAGCGGCTCGGTAAGTGTTGAAGTAGCTATAAAAATGGCACTGCAGTATTGGCTTAGCCAAGGCATTACTAACAAACAAAAATTAATGACCCCCTACAAGGGCTATCATGGCGATACCTTTGCGGCTATGAGTGTATGCGATCCAGTTAATTCAATGCACAGTTTGTACAGCGGCTTTTTACCCGAGCATATTTTTGTACCAGCCCCGGTAAGCCAATTTAATAGTGAATTTAACCAAGCTGAGGCAACCGAGCTTGAAGCGTATTTTAAAGCGCACCACCAGAGCGTAGCGGCATTTATTATTGAGCCAATTGTACAAAATGCTGGTGGCATGAACTTTTATCACCCTGAGTACTTAGCCTGCGTACGCAAGTTATGCACGCAATATAAGGTGTTACTTATATGCGACGAAATAGCCACTGGCTTTGGCCGTACCGGTAAATTATTTGCCGTAGAGCATGCTAATATTCAGCCCGATATAATGTGTATAGGCAAAGCACTTACTGGCGGCGCTATGACCCTATCGGCCACTCTTACCAGTGACAAAATAGCCACAGGTATAAGCGAAGGCGAAGCCGGTGTATTAATGCACGGTCCTACTTTTATGGGCAACCCGCTTGCCTGCGCTGTGGCCTGTGCCAGTATAGATTTACTGCTTGAGCAAAACTGGCAGCAGCGCATTGCCAATCTAAACAGCCAACTGCAACAACTCAATAAATGCAAAGAGCTTGATGACGTAGCCGATGTACGCACTTTAGGCGCTATTGGGGTGGTAGAGCTAACAGCGGAAGCAGGCAATGTTGATGTGGCTAAAATTCAGGCTTATTTTGTAGCACAAGGTGTATGGATACGCCCCTTTGGTAAACTTATTTATTTAATGCCGCCATATATTTCAGACCAGAGCAGCATAAAAACCTTGTGTGATGCCATTTATAACGCCATTAAAGGCAAGCATTACGCTTAAACTTACCGCTAAATTAAAGTTTTAGGGTTAAAAGTTGTACACACTTTGCCCTAATAAACAAACAGCCTTCTAACTCACCTTTAAGAGTATTGATCTCAGTGATCTTTACCTATATGATAATACCTATCATTTACAGTTACCTTTTCGGACTCTTTTATGAACTTATTATTTAAACCAGCTAAAGCGTTAGGCGTAAGCCTGTTATTAGCCTCTGCTTTTATAACGCAACCGGTACTTGCTAATGGCCCTATTGGCGAGCATGTTAATCACCTTCAGGCTAATCTTAAAAGTTACGCCGAAGAAGTAGAGTGGATGGTTGGCAAAGTCGATACTATGGTAAGCGACTACGATACCAAAGGTGCTAAAGCGGTAAAAACAGATGACCTTATTGAATATTGGGAATCGGTTAAATTTCACAGCGCCATAGAAACCAATTTTGTACCTGTTTACGCTTCTATTTGGCAAGGTATTTACGGCGTAAAAATGGCTATCGAAAACAAACAGCCTGCAGCTGAAGTTCGTAAACAACAACAAGCCATGAACAATGCCCTATGGCAAGGCCTTGGCGCTGTTAAATTAGCGGCTAAATTTCAGCAACAGGGTTTATTAGCAAATGTAACAACAACGGCAACCAAAGAAATGACCCAAAGTGCCACTATCGACGAAATTAAGCACCGACTCGATCGTGTTGTTGCAAAATTTGCTGAGCGTTTAAACGACGAAGCCACCGAAATTGTACACGACACTTACCTACACTTATTTGAAGGCGTAGAAGGCACACTAATAGCGCAAGACGCTAACTTAGTTGAAGTGTTAGAGAAAGACTTTAACGTAACACTGCCACTTGCTATTTCTAGCAACAAAAGCGTAGACGAAGTACGTAATGTAATAAGCGACATGCAAACAAAATTAGATCGCGCTAAAACGCTGATCGAAAAAGCCGAAAAAACACGTAAGGATGTATTTTAAGTGAAGCGTAGGACCTTTATACAAGGCCTGGTTGCGCTTGGGGCTGTGGGTGCATTACCACTGCCTCTTGCTCGCGCACTAGCGGCCAATATAGCAAACCCTGTGTCTGTAGATAGCTTACCTAAACTAGAGGGTGAGCTTACGCTTTATTTAGGGCGTGGTGAAGGTGGCTTATACGAAAACGTATTACAAGCTATCGAGAAGAAAAATCCAAACCTTAAACTCGGTATACGCCGAGGCCCAACTGCTGCATTAGCAAATACCATAGTAGCTGAAGCAAAAGCAGGCGTTCGCCGTGCTGACTTATTTTGGGCGGTTGACTCAGGCGCAATTGGTTTAGTTACCGATGCTGGCCTTGCACAGCCAATACCAAGTGATTTATCGGCTCAGTTACAACCGCAATTTAGATATAAAGAATGGACGCCGGTAACCGGCCGTATTCGTACCTTGCCATACAACACGTCGCGTTTAACTAAAGAGCAAATTCCAACCAGCATTATGGAAATTGCCGACAGCGATTTAAGTATTGGTTGGGCCCCTGCTTATGCATCGTTCCAGTCGTTTGTAACTGCAATGCGAATTTTAGAAGGTGATGACAAAACCGCTAAGTGGCTTAAAAAAATTAAAAAGCGCTCTAAAACCTATGCCGGTGAATTAGGTGTAGTTATGGGCGTTGAGCGCGGTGAAGTTGATATTGGTTTTGCCAATCACTATTACACACTTAGGTTAAAGTCGGGTAAGCCCGATGCTAAGTTAGATTTAGCTTTTACCCAAAACGATGCGGGCTGTTTGGTCAATGCCTCAGGGGTGTTAGCTTTAAGTGACGATCCGTTAGCAACTAATTTTATGCGTTATTTACTAAGCACCGAAGTGCAAAGCTATTTAGCCAGTGAAGCTTACGAAATCCCACTTGTTAATGGCATTAGTGTGCCACAGGGCATACCGTCTTTATCGAGTATTTCGCCGCCTAAAATTGATTTAACTCAGCTCGCCGATTTACGCCCCACTATCGATTTAATGCGCAGTAGCGGCGTACTGTAATGCGACTACCAGCATCCTACCCAATGGCGCTGCTTGCAGCGCTCATTACGCTTACCCCTATTTATGTGTTAATTACCCTTGCCAGCGACACAAGCTCAGTATTTGACAGCCATAACCTCGACATTTTAGCTAATACCTTATCGTTAATGGCGTTAACTGTATTGGGTTCTATTTTAATTGGCGTGCCACTGGCGTTTATTAGTGCTTATGTGCATTTGCCATTTAAAAAATTATGGCTGGTTATATTTGCAGCTCCCTTAGCTATACCGAGTTATATAGGGGCGTTTACACTTTATGCAGCTTTTGGCCCTGGGGGGGAAATAAATAACCTGCTTGGTATTCCAACGCCCTCAATGGACGGCCTTAGCGGCGCAGCCATAGTAATGACCTTGTACACATTTCCGTTTGTAATGATGACCACCCGCTCGTCCTTACTCAGCCTTGATGCCAGTATGGTAAACGCTGCACGTACACTGGGTATGTCGATGACACAAAGTGTATTTAAAGTAATATTACCCCGCGTAGTTAATGGTATTGCCGCGGGATCTTTGCTTGTTGCACTTTATACTTTATCTGACTTTGGTACACCGGCAATGATGCGCTTAGATACCTTTACCCGAGTTATTTATGTGGAATACAACGCCTTTGCTTTGGGCCGTGCGGCTATGCTCTCGTTGCAATTAATGGTTATTGTTGGCTTTTTATTAATGATTGAATCACAAATAAAAACCGCCACTGAACGCCAAGGCAGACCACTTATTTTATTCCCTAAAAAGTGGCAGTTAAGCGCTATGTTTATAACTTTTGCGCCTATTTTGTTATTAGCCATTGGCTTACCTTTAGCTATATTTTCGTTGTGGCTGGCACGGGATGGTTTTAGCGGCTTTGATTTTAGTATTGCTTGGAACTCAACATATGCCTCAGCAATTGCTGCTGTAGTAGCTGTAATTGTGGCCATTCCGGTTGCTCATGCGGCTCTTAGCGGTAAAGCAGGTAAAGTAATGGAGCGCGTAACTTACTTTGGCTTTGGTATTCCGGGCATAGTAATGGGCACAGCGCTTGTTTATGGCGGCTTGCAACTGCCCTTTTTGTATCAAACATTAGGGTTGCTTATTATCGCTTATACGCTGCGCTTTTTACCCCTTGCTGTAGGCTCAGTACGTACCAGCACCGAACACTTAGATCCAAGCTTGGTAAAATCGGCCCGGGTACTTGGTGCCAGCCCACGCGAAGCATTTATGCGTATAACACTGCCCTTAACTATGCGCGGTATTATTGCCGGTGCGGCATTAGTGTTTTTAGAGTCGATGCGTGAACTAGAGGCCACCTTATTACTTGGCCCTACGGGGTTTGAAACCCTCTCTACTTATTTGTGGCGTGTATACGAAGCCGGCTATTTTGGCCGCGCTGCTATTCCGGGGTTATTATTAGTGGTGATTTCTGCGTGCGCGTTAGCTATTATGCTCACTGGCGAAAAACGCAACCAGCTCGAACATTAAGGATTTAATAACAAATGCTATCTGTAAGTCAGTTGTCTATAGATTATGGCAGTAACCGTGTAGTAAGCGATTTAAACCTATCATTAGGTAATAACGAAATTCTTATGCTTGTAGGCCCTACTGGCTGCGGTAAAAGTACTATTTTGCAGGCATTAGCCGGCCTTATACCTATAAGCGAAGGCGAAATAAACAGTGGTAAATGGCGGGCAACGCCTAAAATTACTGTGCCTGCGGAAAAACGCAGTGTAGGTATGGTGTTTCAAGATTTTGCTTTATTTCCGCATTTAACCGTGCAGCAAAATATTTTTTTTAGGTTAAAAGACACCAGCCCAGGCGAACATTGGATAAAGTTACTTGGCCTTGATGAGTTTAGAAATAAAAAACCAGCAACGCTTTCAGGCGGGCAAAAACAACGCGTAGCACTTGCGCGCACCCTTGCCCACCAGCCCGACTTTGTATTATTAGATGAGCCGCTTTCTAACTTAGACGCCGCACTTAAAGACATGCTGCGCTGGGATATTCGCAACGCGCTTAAAGCGGCGGGCGTACCTGCAATTTGGGTAACGCACGACCAAGAAGAAGCATTGTCGGTAGGCGATCGTGTGGGTGTACTGCAAGGCGGTAAAATTCAGCAAATAGATACACCAGAGCGCTGTTTTAGTATGCCTAACAATCGATTTGTGGCACGCTTTTTAGGGGAAGCCAGCTTTATAAGCGGCCAGTTTAGCCAAGGCCAAGCAACCACAAGTATTGGTAATGCCCCTGCCCACGGTGTTGATTGCGATAGTGGCGATGTAGATGTGCTGCTGCGCCCCGATGATGTATTACTAGTGCAAAGTAGTGTGGGTAATAATGGCGAAATTATTTGGGTGCGCTTTGAAGGTGGCAGCCGCTTATGTGCTATAAAGCTTGCCTGCGGAACTGTAGTAACCAGCCGCGTTAGCCATGAAATAGTGGTAAACCCCGGTGATGCTGTACATGTATCTTTAAGTACCTCACACCCGTTAGCGGTTTATAAACAACTCGCGCAATAATAAAGTATACAACACTATAAAGCCCATTCACATGGGCTTTTTTAATCTGTATAAATTACCATTCAAACATATAGGCCATTTTACTAATAGTTTTAAGTGGAATGTTATGGCTGTTACGCTTGGCATATAAATGCTGCATAGATTTGTCTTTTACTTCGCCCACAATCACTTCTTTTACTTGATAACCCAAAGCAACTGCCGCTTGCGCATAGGCAATAAATTCCCATTTTTTAATATTGGTGTTATCTACAATCACCAACGGGATATTTTGTGCTAAAGCGTTAATAAAGCGCGCTAAATTTAAATTATGGTATTGCGGCAATTTAAACTTATCAAATTGGTATTCACCTTGATCATTAATAAAATAATCATCGGTTGAGCAAATAACATATTGGCTTTCGTCTGCACCGGCGAGTTCATCGGCAAGATTTTGCGCATAATAAGACTTACCGCTTCCTGGTAGTCCTCGTAAAATAAAAACTTGTTTCATAGCATCCATTTTTTAGTATGTAATGGTAAAACGATTAATATAAAAATATCTGAATGTTCATAATGCCACAAAATGGGTAAACATAAGAGCAACAAATAACAATACTCACATTTAGGCCTTAAAACTGTATAAAAATAAAGCGCATTTATAAAAATTTTTAAAGAGTTGCCCACAATAGTTTTTTTATCTTACTTTACTAGGTAAGATACAGGGTTCAAGTGCAGCGCCGTTTAAGAGCAATTTTGCCAGCGTGTGGTGCGTAGTTAAATTATATAGTTAGGCAACTTATATCATTGGAGTGAAGATGAGCCATTTAGCGATTTCAGAGCTATTAAAAGGCAAGGTATCGGTAGACAGCCAAGTTACAGTAAAAGGCTGGATCCGTACTCGCCGCGATTCAAAAGCAGGAATTTCATTTTTAGCCGTTCATGACGGTTCGTGTTTTGATCCTATTCAAGCGGTAGTTCCTAATTCACTTAATAATTATGATGAAGTCACTAGCCTAACAGCCGGTTGTTCTGTGTCGGTTACCGGTGTTTTAGTGCAATCTGCTGGCCAAGGTCAGTCTTATGAGATTCAAGCTAACTCGGTTACTGTATTAGGTTGGGTAGAAAACCCAGATTCGTACCCTATGGCTGCAAAGCGTCATAGTATTGAGTACTTACGTGAGCACGCTCACCTTCGCCCTCGTACTAACATGATTGGTGCCGTAACCCGTGTACGTAACTGTTTAGCTCAAGCTATTCATCGCTTTTACCATGAGCAAGGTTTTTTATGGATAAGCACCCCTATTATCACAGCAAGTGACTGTGAAGGCGCAGGTGAAATGTTCCGCGTATCAACGCTTGATATGCAAAACTTACCGCTTACCGATAAAGGCGAAGTAGATTACAGCGAAGATTTTTTTGGTAAAGAAGCATTTCTTACTGTATCTGGCCAGTTAAATGGTGAAACTTACGCGTCGGCAATGTCAAAAATTTATACGTTTGGCCCAACCTTCCGCGCAGAAAACTCAAATACTTCGCGCCACCTTGCCGAGTTTTGGATGGTAGAACCTGAATTAGCATTTGCTGATTTAGAAGATATTGCAAAACTAGCAGAGCAGATGTTGAAGTATGTGTTTAAAGCCGTACTAGAAGAGCGCCGCGATGACATGGAATTTTTTGCACAACGTATAGAAAAAACAGCCATTACTCGCCTTGAAGAATTTGTAGAAAAAGACTTTGCACAAGTTGATTACACCGAAGCGGTAGAAATATTAAAAGCCTGTGGTAAAAAGTTTGAGTACGCTGTTGAATGGGGCGTAGATTTACAGTCTGAACACGAGCGTTACTTAGCAGAAGAACACTTTAAAGCACCGGTTGTTATTAAAAACTACCCACGCGATATTAAAGCGTTTTACATGCGCCAAAACGAAGACGGTAAAACCGTTGCCGCAATGGACATAGTAGCGCCAGGTATTGGTGAGATCATTGGTGGCTCACAACGTGAAGAGCGCCTAGATATTCTCGATGCTCGTTTAGACGAAATGGGCTTAAACAAAGACGACTACAGCTGGTACCGCGATTTACGTAAATACGGTACTGTGCCGCACTCAGGCTTTGGCTTAGGTTTTGAGCGTTTAGTTGCTTATGTTACTGGTATGGGCAACGTACGTGACGTTATCGCCTTCCCTCGTACTAAAGGCAGCGCAACGTACTAATACGTTAACGCTTACTGTGTACCATAGTAAAAACCAGCCGATGGCTGGTTTTTTTATGCCTAAGTAACCTGAGCTCCGGATAATAAACTTATCTCAAGCAGCTATTTTTCAGCGCTAACTGCGTTGAATTTTCTTGCAATAGGCCAGTCAGGTTAAGTGAATAAGTACCTTAGGTTTATTAGGCACAATCAAAAGCCGCAGCATCATAAAATGATACTGCGGCTTTTAATTTATCACTATAACTATAAATACAAATATAATTTTTAGTTATTAACTTATAGAGCTTGCTCTAGCTGTGGTAAAACATCAAACAGATCGGCAACTAAACCGTAGTCTGCAACCTGAAAAATAGGTGCGTCTGGGTCTTTATTAATTGCGACAATTACTTTTGAGTCTTTCATACCGGCTAGATGCTGAATTGCACCACTAATACCCACTGCAATGTACAAGTTTGGCGCTACAATTTTACCTGTTTGCCCTACTTGCATGTCATTTGGTACAAAGCCTGCATCAACTGCTGCGCGCGAAGCACCAATAGCAGCGCCTAACTTGTCGGCTATTCCGTGTAATAAACTAAAGTTTTCGCCATTTTGCATACCACGACCACCTGAGATAACCACAGTAGCTGCGGTTAATTCTGGGCGCTCTGATTTAGTTTGCTCATCGCTTACAAAGCTGCTTAGCGCAGAATCGGATACCGTATTAACTGCCGTTATTGGCGCGCTTGCTTGCTCTGTTTGTAAGTCGAAGCTACTAGCACGTACAGTGATAACTTTTTTGCTATCGAGTGACTTAACCGTGGCAATTGCGTTGCCCGCATAAATAGGACGCTTAAATGTTTCTGCGTCAACAACGTCAATAATTTCTGAAATTTGTGCAACATCAAGCAAGGCTGCAACGCGCGGCATAAAGTTTTTACCTGTAGTGGTAGCACTTACCACTACGTGGCTATAAGAATCAGCAAGCGATAGCACTAAATCTGCCATACTTTCAGCTAATTGATGTGCATATACTGCGTTATCTGCTACCAGTACACTGGCTACGCCATTAATAAGCGCAACTTCTTCGCTTAATACACCTAGGTTTTCGCCCGCAATAAGCACATCAATAGGAAAACCAAGTTTTGCTGCTGCGTTAATTGTTTTTGAGGTTTCTGGTTTTAATACACCGTTATCGTGCTCTGCTATTACAAGTGTTTTCATTTAGATTACCTTCGCCTCTGTTTTTAATTTTTCTACAAGTTGCGCCACGTCCTCAACTATAATACCGGCAGTACGTTTAGCTGGCTCTTCAACGCTAATTAATTGCACACGGGCCGTTAAATCAACACCCAAAGTATCGGCTGCAATAACCTCAAGCGGTTTACGTTTTGCTTTCATTATATTTGGCAGCGACGCATAACGTGGCTCGTTTAAACGTAAATCGGTAGTTACAATAGCCGGTAAATTAAGCGCTACTGTTTGTAAGCCGCCATCAACTTCACGGGTAACATTAACTTTTCCATCAACCACTTCAACTTTTGAAGCAAACGTACCTTGGCCACGTTTGGTCAATGCAGCTAGCATTTGGCCGGTTTGGTTATTGTCTGAATCAATTGATTGCTTACCTAAAATAACTAATTCTGGTGCTTCTTGTTCTACAATTTTTGCAAGTAATTTAGCAATGTGCAGCGACTCTAACTTTTCATCGGTTTCGATGTGAATGGCTTTGTCGGCGCCTAGGGCTAATGCCGTACGTAACTGTTCTTGCGAGGCTTTTGGGCCAATTGTTACGGCAATAACTTCGCTTGCTGTGCCCGCTTCTTTTAAGCGAATCGCTTCTTCAATTGCAATTTCGCAAAATGGGTTCATCGCCATTTTTACGTTGGTTAAATCAACGTCTGTTTTGTCTGACTTAACTCGCGCTTTTACGTTGTAATCTATAACTCTTTTTATTGGTACGAGAACTTTCATATGGACTCCATCGTTATTTAAACCTACAAGCTGACGTGCACGTCAACCTATTTATTTTATGAAATCAGACTACTGTCTATTGACGTAAACATCAACCTAAAATAACCTTTAAACATTCACAACCCATAACTTTTTATTAGCATCTATCAAATGGGTTATGTATTTCATTAACGTGTAGTTAAATATAGGGTACGTTAACCATTCGAATAAGAGGTATTTATGATCACCCGGGAAACCATGGAATTTGATGTAGTTGTTGTAGGTGCAGGCCCAGCGGGTCTTGCATGTGCAATAAAACTGGCACAACAAGCGCAAAATAAACAACAAGAATGCATGATCTGTGTCGTTGAAAAAGGTTCAGAAGTGGGTGCTCATATACTCTCTGGTGCCGTGTTTGAAACCAAAGCGCTGGATGAATTACTGCCAAATTGGCAAGAGCTCAACGCCCCTGTAACCACCAAAGTAGCAAAGGATGAAATTTACTGGTTTAACAACGAACAAAAAGCCACCGCTATTCCGCACTTTGCCACACCAAAAACCTTTCATAATGATGGCAATTATATTGTCTCTATGGGGAATGTTTGTCGCTGGTTAGCTGAGCAAGCAGAAGCACTGGGAGTCGAGATTTTTCCTGGGTTTAGTGCGCATTCGCTTATTATTGAAGACGACACAGTAAAAGGCATTATTACTGGCGATATGGGCCTTGATAAAGACGGCAACGAAAAAGATGGTTACATGCCTGGCATGGAGCTACGCGCTAAATACACCGTATTTGCCGAAGGTTGTCGTGGTCATTTGGGCAAACAACTCATTAATGAATTTGCCCTCGATGATGAGTCATCACCGCAGCACTATGGCTTAGGCTTAAAAGAAATTTGGCAAATTGATGAAAGTAAGCATCAATTAGGCACAGTAGTACACGGTACAGGCTGGCCATTACAAGGCGATACTAACGGCGGCGCATTTATGTACCACTGTGAAAACAACCAAGTTGTGGTAGGACTGATTGTTGATCTTAATTATTCAAACCCGCATTTAAGCCCGTTTGATGAGTTTCAGCGCATGAAACATCATCCGGTGTTTAAAAATGTATTAGCAGGCGGCGAGCGTGTTGCTTATGGTGCTCGTGCTATTGCTAAAGGCGGTTTGCACTCATTACCAAAAATGCATTTTCCTGGTGGGTTATTGGTAGGCTGCGATGCAGGTACGCTTAACTTTGCAAAAATTAAAGGTAATCATACTGCAATGAAATCGGGTATGGTGGCAGCTGAAGTTATTTTTAAAGCATTAGAAAATGAGCAAGCAAATACCGACTTAAGCGAGTTTAAAGACGCGTTTGAGCAATCTTGGGCTTATAAAGAATTGCAGCAATCACGTAACTTTGGCCCTGTTATGCACAAGTTAGGTAAATTTGTTGGTGGCGCATATAACACCCTAGATCAAAATGTTTTTAATGGTTGCTTGCCATTTACCTTTAAAGATAACACCCCAGATCACGATACTTTAGTTGATGCGGCGGATGCCGATAAAATAGTGTATCCAAAACCCGATGGTAAACTCAGTTTTGATAAGTTGTCGTCGGTATTTTTATCAAATACTAACCACGAAGAGTCACAGCCGTGTCATTTGCAATTAAAAGATCCGAGTATTCCAATTGCAGTAAACTTAGTTAAATTTGATGAACCAGCGCAGCGCTATTGCCCTGCTGGGGTTTATGAAATTCAAGAAATTGCTGGCACTAAAGAGTTTGTGATTAACTCGCAAAACTGCGTGCATTGTAAAACCTGCGATATTAAAGATCCGAGCCAAAATATTACTTGGGTAACTCCGGAGGGGACTGGCGGGCCAAATTATCCTAATATGTAGTTATTATTGTTAACAAAAAGTAGGTTTTTACATATAAATTATAAACCTACACTAATTTGCAGGGGCTTGTGCCCCTGTTTTGCGCTATGCTTACCCTAGTTTTTATAAAAGAGAATTAGTTATGCCGTCGTCAAAAGTTGTTTTTCGTTTTTTAGCAGAGCCTACTGATGTAAATTTTGGTGGTAAAGTGCATGGTGGAGCCGTCATGAAGTGGATTGACCAAGCTGGCTATGCATGTGCTGCAGGCTGGAGTGGCCATTACTGTGTTACCGTATCTGTTGCTGGGGTTAAGTTTAGACGCCCTATTTTAGTAGGCCAAATTGTTGAAGTGGAAGCTAAAATAGCCCATACCGGTAAAACCAGTATGCAAATATTTATTCAAGTGCGTTGTGGCGACCCTAAAACACAAAATATGGTTGAAACCAACCACTGTGTTATTAGCTTTATTGCTATGGATGAAACTGGTTACCCAGTAGCAGTGCCTTCTTTTAAAGCGATTACCGAAGAAGATTTAAAATTAGAAAACTACGCTATAAAAATGAAAGAAATTGCAATAGAGACGGAAAACTTACTGCATAAGGTATAAGTAACTAAAGTGTGCCTGTAAAAACCTCACACTTTTTGTAAAACATGCAATTGAGCTTAGAAAGTAACAACTAATAAAAGTTCACTGCTGTACACGCATCATACAAACGGCCATAAAAACCAATACTAAAGTAGGTTTTTATGGCCGTTTTTTTATGTTTTTAATAAGTGGCATGCTCACTGCACCTACCTTGATGACGTTTGATTTAATTACATCTTATTTTTTCAAGCATTTGATTTTTATTATTAAAGGAGCTAATTCATGATTAAAACACTTTCTCTTTCTACACTTGCTTTAGTAACACTGGGTTTTAATACTGCAGCTAAGGCTGATATTGCTGATTTCGATTCTCCACGTATCTACACGGGTGTTGGTTACGGTCAATATTCTTTTGAATTTGAAGACAGTGACAAAGACACTGACTTTGACGACGATGCACAAATGCTAAAAGGTTACGTTGGCGCACAATTTAACGAGTATTTAAGCTTAGAGCTTGCTTATCAAAACTTTGATGAAGTAAGTGATGTGGACAGCAAAGCTGAAATTGATGGCGTATCGCTTGCCGCACGCTTGGGCTACCCTATTACAGAGAGTTTTTCTGTGTATGCAAAAGGCGGTTGGCTTGAGTGGGATGCAGAATACACACAAGATTTACCAGTAGGTTCTGTTTCAGCTTCTACAGATGGTGGTGATGCGTTTTACGGTGCAGGTATTGAATATGCACTTACAACAAACGTTCAATTTCGTTTAGAGTATGAACGCTATAAACTTGATGACGATATTGACCCAGATATGGATGTAGCGTCTGTATCAGTGCAGTACATGTTTTAATTAAACCCTAAAACGTGTGTAAAAGGTAAGCTTAGGCTTACCTTTTTTGTTTTGAGTGGTTTAAACGCACATGCATATAAACCACTTAGTCTAATCAATACCTTTTAGACTAGGCTTCTATAAGTAACCTGAGCTCTGGTTAAGAGATTTACTAACGTATTAAATCATAGTTATATTTAATTTTATTTTCTCTAGCCAGAGATTTTCAGTGAAAATAAGGCGAATTTACGCGTCAATAGCTGGCCTATTGCAAGTAAATTCAACGCAGTTAGCGCTGAAAGTAGCTGCTTGAGATAGGTTTATTATCCGGAGCTCAGGTTAAGTAATAAACTCACTTACAAGTAATGCCATAAACGCTAAATATGGGTAGAATAGCGCTCTATTTCATTTGCACCCGAGTACTATGAGCGATTATACCATTTCGGCTATTGGCCACATTCAATCTCCTTATAAACAAAAGTTTGCTATACCTAGGCAACCTCGTTTAGTGCCAGAAGCTAAAGCAAAGCTTATTTTTGCGCCTGACTTTAATCGTGAAGAATTTGTACGCGGGCTCGATGAGTTTAGCCATATTTGGCTGCTATTTCGTTTTCATGAAACAGCCGACAAAGGCTATTCGGCTATGGTGCGCCCGCCTCGTTTAGGTGGTAATGCCCGCAAAGGCGTGTTTGCCACGCGAGCCACTTTTAGGCCTAACGCCATTGGTATGAGCGCGGTAAAACTAGAAGGTATAGAGTATAAAAATGGCCAACTGAGCTTATTACTCGCCGGAATAGATTTACTCGATGGCACACCAATAATCGATATAAAGCCTTACTTACCCTATTCTGACTCTATGCCAGAGGCCAGTGCGGGGTTTGCCGACACCCGCCCAGAAACCCACATGAGCGTTGAATTTCCCCCTGAAGTACTAGATTTTATTGCGCAGCAAACGCAATATCCAGATTTACAGGCGTTTATAAGTAATGTGCTAAAGCAAGATCCTCGCCCTGCTTATAAAAAGCAAAAAGACGGACAGCAAAGCTACGGCATGACTTTGTATAACTATAATATTTGCTGGCAAGTTAATGAGTCGCATAATTTAGTTACTAGTATAGAAAATACCTAAATAATTTATCACTTAGCGCTTTAGTGTAAATGCAACCGCTGGTAGACTGAAGCCCTTACAATATGTACATAATTACTCTAATTTCGGAAACAACATGCGTACCAGTCAATATATACTCGCCACACTTAAAGAAACGCCTTCGGATGCTGAAATTGTATCGCATCAATTAATGCTTAGAGCCGGTATGATCCGTCGTGTCGCTTCGGGTTTATACACTTGGTTACCCACTGGGTTACGGGTACTTAGAAAAGTAGAAAATATCGTACGTGAAGAAATGAATAAAGCCAATGCGATTGAAATGCTGATGCCAGTAATTCAACCAGCAGATTTATGGGAAGAATCAGGTCGTTGGGATGAGTTTGGTCCTGAACTTATGCGTTTTACCGATCGTCATAATCGTACCTTTGCGCTTGGCCCAACTCACGAAGAAGTGATCACTGATTTTGTTCGTAAAGAAATTAGCAGCTATAAACAGCTACCAATTTCTTTATACCAAATACAAACTAAAGTGCGCGACGAACGTCGTCCGCGTTTTGGTGTAATGCGCGCCCGCGAATTTACAATGAAAGATGCCTATTCATTTCACTTAAGTGATGAGTGTTTAGATGCAACGTATCAAGTAATGCACAAAGCGTATTGTAATATTTTTGAGCGTTTAAACTTAGACTACCGCCCTGTTATTGCCGACACTGGCTCTATTGGTGGTAGCGTATCGCATGAGTTTCATGTACTTGCAGAATCTGGTGAAGACGCTATTGCATTTAGTGATGGCAGCGACTACGCAGCAAATATTGAAAAAGCAGAGGCACTTGCACCAAGCGAGCCACGCCCAGCTGCAACAAAAGAGCTTAAAGCGTTTCCAACGCCTGACGCTAAAACAATTAACGAGCTTAAAAAGCACTACGGTGTTAAACCACATCGCGGTGTTAAAACATTAATCGTTTACGCTGCGCCTGATGAAAACGGGGTACGTGGTTTAGTTGCGCTAGTTTTACGCGGCGATCACGACCTTAACGAACTAAAAGCTGAAAAACACCCGTTAGTAGATTCTCCGCTTGAAATGGCAACAGAGGCAGACATTGTTGCTGCTATTGGTGCAAAACCTGGCTCATTAGGCCCGGTTGGCCTGTCTATGCCAATTATTGTTGATAGAAGCGCTAACATACTAGCTGACTTTGTTGCCGGCGCTAATAAAGACGACGAGCATTACAGCGGCATTAACTGGGATCGTGATGTAACTGATTATGAAGTTGCTGATATACGTAATATTGTAGAAGGCGATGCAAGCCCATGTGGCCAAGGCACTTTACAAATTAAACGTGGTATTGAAGTTGGCCATATTTTCCAACTTGGCACTAAATACTCACAAGCAATGAAGGCTGGCGTATTAAACGAATCAGGTAAAAACCAAATAATGACTATGGGTTGTTATGGTATTGGTGTGTCGCGTATTGTGGCTGCAGCAATCGAGCAAAACAACGACCAATACGGTATTATTTGGCCACAACCAATTGCACCGTTTGATTTAGCTATTGTGCCTATGAATATGCATAAGTCGCATCGCATTCCAGATATTGCTAACAACCTTTACCAAGGCTTAAAAGATGCTGGACTTGATGTGTTATTTGATGACCGTAAAGAGCGCCCTGGCGTTATGTTTAACGACATGGAATTAATTGGCGTGCCATTTACATTAGTTATTGGCGAGCGCAACCTTGATGAAAACAAAGTTGAACTTAAAAACCGCCGCACTGGTGAAAAGCTAATGATTGATATTGATACAGCAATCGATGCAATTAAAGCAGCTGTTAAAGGTTAAGCATAAAATACACTTAACTATAAATAAAAAAACCGCTTTAAAGCGGTTTTTTTATATCTAAAATATAATCACTTCAGCTAAAAAGGTGACTTATTAAAAGCCGCCTATTTCGCTTTAGTGTTAACTCAACCACGTAATAAGCTTGTCTTTTAACGTTTGCGGCTTAATTGGTTTAGTAATGTAGTCGTTCATACCGGCCGTTAAACAACGCTCTCTGTCGCCTTCCATTGCACTTGCTGTCATCGCAATGATAGGCACATGAATATATTCTATTCCGGCTTTGGCGTTTCTAATTTCGCTGGTGGTATCGTAGCCGTTTAAATTAGGCATTTGGCAATCCATTAAAATAACGTTAAAAGGTTGCTGTTTATTGCTCTTTAACGCCTCTAAAGCTTCAAGACCGTCAGATGCACAGGTGATTTTAACTTTAGTGTGCTTTAAAATCGCTTTAGCCACTTCTATGTTGATCATATTATCGTCAACTAAAAGCACATGATAAGCTGATAAGTCTGCATCCACAGGCTCTTCAATTAAGCTCTTTGGTGGGGTAATAACAAACTCACTACTGGCACCGAATAAACTCGCTAATTTGTAACTAAACTCATCTTGGGTAAGCGGTTTATTTAAAATATGTAGATGATCAGGAAATACTTTTTTCGATTGTTTGTTCATCACCATATCACGCAAAATCAGTACATATTTTTTATCGTACTGTTTGCAAAAGCTAATCAGGGCATTAACTTGTGGATGGTCGTCGTCAATAATTAATAAGTCCGCTTCAAACTCATCATGCTCACTAAAGTAATCTAACCTAACAATATTACTTTTATCTACTTTGCATGTTTGCAGTAATAAATCACACACATTGTTATACACATTATCGCGAGCAATTAATGCAGCAACATCAATACTGGTAGCAAGCTCAATGCCGGTATTTAGCTTTTTCTGGGGTGCTACATGCAGCTCAACGGTTGCAGTAAAAGTGCTCCCTACCCCTTTTTCGCTTGTTAGCGATATATTACCACCCATTAATTGCGCTAGCTTTTTACAAATTGATAAACCCAAGCCGGTACCGCCAAAATGGCGTGTGGTGCTTGAATCTTCTTGGGTAAACACTTCAAATAGTTTATCTATATTTTCAGCTGCTATGCCAATTCCAGTGTCTTTAACCGCAAAACTCATCTGTAATTTAGTATCGGTAATGTATTTAGAGCCTATGGTTAAGCTAACTTCACCTTTGTGAGTAAACTTAAAAGCATTATTAACCAAATTAATTAAAATTTGCTTAAGGCGATGGCTGTCACCTACTACCATACGATCAACAATATTGTGGGTGTGTAAAAATACTTCAAGTCCTTTGCGTTGCCCTTGTAGCGCTAATGAGTTAATCATATCGCTGCACACGGTAACAACATCAAAGCTGTGATTATCAATATCGAGCTTACCCGCTTCTATTTTTGAAAAATCTAAAATATCATTAATTAAATTCATTAAAGAATTAGCACTGCTATTTGCAAGTTTTAAATAATGATGCTGTTGCTCTGATAAGCCATCTTCTTTAAGCATTTCTAGCATGCCTAATACCCCGTTCATAGGGGTGCGTATTTCGTGAGAAATATTAGCTACAAAGTCACTTTTAGCTTGGCTTGCTGCTAATGCTTCATCTATTGCGCGCTCAAGCTCTCGGGTTCTTTGCGAAACTTTAAGCTCTAAAGTGGTATTAACTCCCTCAAGTTCAGCTTGAATATTTTTAAGCGAGCTTATGTCTCTTAAAATAGCCGCAACTTGATAACGCTCATTAAACACATCATAAATACTGCTGAGGGTTATTGAGTAGTAGTATTTATTGCCCGAACTGTCGGTGTGCATGGCTTCAAAGGGCATTTTAGAGCCATTTTTAATGGTTTCTCTTATGCATTTTTCATCTTCTTTATTTAAAGTAAATAAAGAAATAAAATTTACGTTATCACTCTCTAGTATATCGCCAAACACTTGCTTAGCTGTGTTATTAAATTGCACTACTTTACCCGACTCTGAAATGCTAAAAATAGCATCTAAGGAGTTTTCTATTACTCTGTTATTTTGCTCTTTTAACGAGTTAATAAGTAACTTTCGGTTTATAAAGCGCTGATACAGCATGGTCATAACTAAAAACACACCAAAAAATACAGCTAATGTAGTAATAAAGCTTTGGCGTCTCTCGCTCACTTTTGCTAATAATGTTTGCGTATCTACACTCACAGCAAGCTCGAGTGGCAGCATGGCAATATCATTACCAAAATAAATACGCTTTTGAAGTGTGTATTGTTGTGGGTAGTTATTTAACGGCAGCGTTTTGTCTGCAGCCATATTTTGCGCGCCAACAGACTCTTGCTCCCAGGTTCTGCTTTTATTAAACTCAAACCCAAAGCGCAGCTCTGGGTTTGGATGATATAAAAACTCACCTTGGTTATTCATTAAATAAATTGCAGTGCCTTGCGGAGACTCAAAAGTGAGGCTTTTAAATAATTGTTCTGCATAATAATTCGTAACTAAAACCGCAGAAACCTGTTTGTTTTTGTCAAATACAGGTTTTGCTACCCGAAAGGTACTGATATAAGGCTGCTGAATTTTACCATTTTCACGGTTGTAATTTATTGGTGAAATATAAACAGTGTGCTCATCAAGCATACTGGTTTTAATAACGTAATCTCGTTGGCCTTTTTGTTGTAATTGCTCGCCTTCGAGTATGGTAATTTTGCCTTGCTCGGTCCGATCAACCCTTACGACTTCTTGCCCGCCTTCTGCTAGCATTATATAACGCGCTTGTAATATGCTTTCGTCGGTGCGCATAAAGCCAGAAAATATACTCGCTAAGCGATTTTTCCAAATAGCCATAGGCGTTGCAGATGCTGGATCTGACAATTGATTTTCACTAGCGCGTGATATTGCTTTTATAGGTGGGGTTGCATCTAAAAATCGAATGGCGTTAACGCTGTCGGTAAAGTGTTTTTTTAACGATAATGTTTTAGTTTCGAGTTCGCGTTTTAGCTCTATTTGCGCCGTGTGATAAATTTCACTTCTTACTTTTTGCTCAAATATATACATTGAAGGCAACGCAATGATCATAAAAATCATTACGGCAAAAAGTATTAGCTTATTACTTTTTGCAACTCTAGATAAAAAATTTCGTTTTAACATTTACTATTACCTACACTATAGTACTTACATAAGTAGTCTAGATTGAGAAACAATAAACCTCAAAATTAATTACTTACCTCTTTTATTTGCAATAAAGAGTGCCAAATTATGAAGTGTATTCTACCACTACCATTGCTCTTAATGAAATAAACTAAACGCTATTTATATTTGTTTATAAATGAAAAAGGCAGCGAGTGCTGCCTTCAAAACTTAAAGCTTTGTCTATTAACTATCTAAATAACACATCTTCGCGGTTAAACCATTTAACGCAAAAAGCTAATAAAATACCGGCAATAATAGCTGTAGCTAAAAATATTAGCCCTATTAGCGTGTAATCTACTGTGCCTTTAACTATTTCTTTTATTGCTAACGCTACATTAGTGACAGGAATAAACGCTGTTTTAACAGTGAGTTCCACATTTGGCATTAAGGCAATTATTACCGGAAAAATAACGCCCAGAGATAACGGTGTCATGTAGTTTTGCGCTTCTTTAAAGGTACGTGCGTAAATTGAAATAGCTAACGCTAGCGCAGAAAATATAGCCGCCAGTGGTAACAGTAATACAAAAATCATTAATAAATCAGAAACGGCTAAGCTACTAAATGCAACTTTAATAAATTCAAGATCCGCAAAAGTAATCGCCAAGGCTATCCACACTCCCATACTCAGCACAGTAATGGTTGTAGAGGCAATCGAAGTAGTTAAAAGGGTAATAAATTTACCTAAAACAAGTTGCGTACGGGTGATAGGTGTTAACAACAATGTCTCTAGGGTGCCACGTTCTTTTTCGCCTGCCCCTAAGTCAATGGCAGGATAAGTTGCTCCCATTAATACTAAAGGCACTAATAAATACGGTAAAAACCCACCTATTTTTTCACCTAAGTTTTCACGTTTATCGGCGGTATCTACTTTTACAACTTCAATTGGTTCAAGTATTGCTTTTTGCGTTGCTTCGTCAATGCCAAAACTAAGCAGCTTTTGTACTTGTAACGCATCGCTGTATTCTTGCGCTAGCTCTTTCACCCGCTGAAACAAAAAGTTAATAGACTTAGCGTCGTTAAACACTACCTGCCATTTGCTTTGCTGTGCATTATTTAACGTTTGCTGTGCATTGCTTGGTAAATAAATGCCCATATCAATATCGCCAGCAATCACTGCGGCTTTAAGCTGTGCAACACTATTAAAGGTTTTAGTGCCTTTATACTGCTCAAAACTTTTATGGTAAAACACTTTGTCGGTAAACTCTGGCGCATAGTCGCCGTTTACAATAGCGTAGGTATTTACTTTTTGCTCTGCATCCATAGCTGCTTGTGCGCTAATAAAGGCAACAACGGCAAAAATAAGTGGGAACACTGCAACTGGCACAGCCACTACAAATATGAGCGTTTTTTTATCGCGTAGTAACTCTCTTAATTCCTTTTTAAATACTTCAAACATCACGTTTCTCCGTTAATATGTTCATAAACGCTTGGTTAAGTTCTTCACTGTTACCTGTTTGTTTAAACTCTTCTACAGTGCCATCAAAACAGCTTACGCCTTCGTTAATCACTGCTACGCGGTCGCACAGTAAAGCAACTTCATCTAGGTGGTGCGTTGAAAAAACAACCGGTGTGCCTTGCGCTTTTAAACCTTTTATAAAGTTAATTACCGTTTGTGTGGTCATAATATCTAACCCGGTCGTTGGCTCATCTAAAACCACTACAGCAGGATAATGCACTACTGCGCGGGCAATATTGGCTTTTTGTTTCATTCCGGTTGAGAGGTTTTCTGCACGCTTATCTATAAATTTATGCATATCGAGCAAGGTAAATAGCTCTTCGCAGCGTGTTGCAATATCTTTTTTGCTCATGCCATGGAGTTTTGCAAAATATTCGATGTTTTCTTTTACAGTTAAACGCCCGTATAAGCCGGTTGAACCCGATAAAAACCCAATTGATTTACGCCCCAGCAATGGCTTTTTTATTATGTCGTTACCGGCAATGGTAATACTGCCTGCATCGGGTTTTAAGGCAGTCGAGATCATTCTTAACGTGGTGGTTTTACCTGCGCCATTTGGTCCTAGCAGTCCAAGTACTTCGCCTTTTGCACAACGAAAGCTAACATCTCTAACTGAATGAAAATAATCTTTATCTTCGCGCGGGTCTATTTCGTCTACTTTGTTTTTTTTATGATCTTTAGTTAGCTTAAATTTCTTTTTAAGGCCAATAACTTCTATCATGTTCGTATCCTTCGTTTTTCTCTAAAGTAATCCGTATTATTATAAAATGTGTCGTCGGTGTTGTCCTCATGCCACCCCGGAACACCTAGTAGTGGTAAAGGTGAAAGGAGTTTATTGTCGGCTAAACACTGATCGGTTTTTATCATCTCATAAAGTCTTTGATCTAGGTACTGGTATTGGGTAACTAAATCTTTACAAAATATTTCATCGGGTACAGTTACAAACAACGCTTTACCCGTTAAACCAATATAGGGTTTAGTTAGCATTTCGTAATTTGCATGGCCAAACATAAATGGTTTGATGGTTTTTCCCCACTGCGCTCTATGCTCAACAAACGCTGTTTTCCATTGATGATCGCGCAACCACTGTTGCCATTGGGTATTGCTAATAGCCAGTACAACACCGCATTCGTCAAATAAGGTTAGGGCATTGCGATGTTTGGTACGCTGCTTTGTGCCATGTACTGCAATATCTGCTACGTGGCGTTGATTAATGAGCGCTTTGGTTTTAGGAAATAAACACCAAATAAAGCCACCAAATAAGTCGTGCCAATTTTCAGTACGCGTAGGCACCTGCCCTGTTTCAAAAATAACTTGCTCGTAATAACGCTCAGCAAAATCTATTTTTGCATCATCGACAAAGCTAATAGCCAAGTTATTGGCATTAATTGCGTTTAAGTGTGGGCTAAACCAGCTAGGCAGAGGCCAATTTTTTTGCTCATGTATATTAAACAACGTGCGCAAATGCTCAAAAGCGCCGCTTTGTAAGCAGCTTGGCTGAAATTCTTCTGGGGGAGTAAAACGCTTCATTATTATTTGTACTTACTAGTTTATACCTTAAATTTTGTAACAGTTTACCGCAAAAACTGGTTCTAATTAATAGAACTTCATATACTGGGTTATCTTAAAACAAAAATAGAGCCAATATGAAACGTTATTTCTCTCTTACCCTTATCACTGCTGCCGTATTAGCGGGCTGCGCTACAACAAGTATTACCTCCGATGATGTAACTAAGGGCTACAACAGTATTCAAGCTGATGAAATTGCTAAGCATGTAAAAGTGTTAGCATCGGATGAATTTGGTGGCCGTGCCCCTTCATCGCCAGGCGAAAAGCTAACGCTTGATTACCTAACAGCGCAATTTAAAGCCTTGGGTTTAAAGCCCGGTAATGGCAATAGCTTTTTACAAGAAGTTCCACTAGTTTCGCTTGAAGCAGACTCAGACATGGTATTAAAAATTGGTGGTAAAAACTACCAATACAAAACAGACATGGTAATGGGCAGTAGTCGCATTAGCGAAAATCAAGCAATTGAAAACTCTGAGCTAGTATTTGTTGGTTACGGCGTTAATGCACCAGAGTATAACTGGAACGATTACGAAGGCTTAGATGTTAAAGGCAAAACGGTAGTAATGCTGGTAAACGATCCGGGCTTTGCAACTAAAAACCCTGATTTATTCACTGGCGATGCCATGACCTATTATGGCCGTTGGACTTATAAATACGAAGAAGCGAGTCGCCAAGGTGCAGCGGGCGCAATTATTATTCACGAAACAGCACCGGCTTCATACCCTTGGTCTGTAGTAGAAAACTCGTGGAGTGGTGAGCAGTTTGGTTTTCAAAAAGAAAACAACAATATGGACCGTGTAGCGGTTGAAGGCTGGGTAACAACAGACGTAGCCAAAGAGCTGTTTAATAAAGCAGGGCTTGATTTTGATACACTAAAAGCCAATGCTGCAAAAGGCGCTTACCACGTTGATATGGGCGATTTGACTGCCTCTATAAAGATAAAAAACACCATTAAAAAGTCTATCTCGTATAACTTTATTGCCACTTTACCGGGCAGTGAAAAACCAGATGAACATATTATTTATTCTGCACATTGGGATCACTTAGGCACTGATAAAAACCGCAAAGGGGATCAAATTTTTAATGGCGCGCACGATAATGCTACCGGTACGGCTGGTTTAATTGAAGTGGCTGAAGCCTTTACTAAATTACCTAAGCACCCTAGCCGTTCAATGACCTTTTTAGCGGTAACCGCTGAAGAGCAAGGCTTATTAGGGTCAAAATATTATGCAGCTAACCCTGTTATTGCTGCCAATAAAACCGTTGCTAACATTAATATGGACAGCTTAAATTTATTAGGCAAAGTGAAAGATATTAGCGTGGTAGGTATTGGTAAATCACAAATGGATGATTTATTAACAACGGTTGCGCTTGAGCAAGGCAGAACAATATCTGGCGATCCTAATCCTTCTTCGGGTGGTTACTATCGCTCTGATCACTTTGCTTTTGCAAACATGGGCATTCCAGCCATGTACGCAGGTGGTGGCACGCAAGCCTTTGACGAAGAAACTGCAAACTACCGTAAGCGTATGAGCTTAGTACTGCGTGGTTGTTATCATCAACCATGCGATCGCTACCGTGATGAATGGGATTTATCGGGCGCGGTGCAAGACCTACAATTATTTTATAAAGTAGGTTTTAATATTTCTGAGCAAGAGCAATGGCCAACGTGGAACACTAACTCTGAGTTCCAACGTAAGTAATTTAATCTTATCTAATCGAAAAACTCAAATAGAGTAATCGATACAATTGCACTCAAATGATATTGATTATCATTTGAGTGCAATGTAAAGTGTAGCTTAGTTACTTACTAGGCCACACTTTATGCAATTACTCTCACATAGTGGATTTATAACAGCCAATTCAAAACGCTTTATGGGTCAAAACAAACGCTTATTATTACCACTCTTTATATTAGTGTGTTTAGCCCTACCTAATTTACGCGCTATTACTATTACTGCACTCAGTGACGCATTTTTTCAGGTCAGTGTTTTTGTAGCAGCTACCTTACTAATTTACTACTATGCCATAGCACGTTTACCACAATTAGAGCTTAGTTATTTAAGCGCTAAGTCGCCTATTTTAGAAGTTGCTTTTGCATCTATACTAGGTGCATTACCAGGCTGTGGTGGTGCAATTATTGTTGTTACCCAATTTACAAAAGGCCAAGCCAGTTTTGGCGCTATTGTCGCGGTTTTAGCTGCAACAATGGGTGATGCGGCATTTTTACTACTTGCTACTCGCCCTACCGAAGGAGTAATTATTATGGGTATTGGCTTGGTTGTAGGAACTTTAAGCGGGTTGATAGTAAATGCTATTCATAAAAAAGACTTTTTGCGACCACTCCCACAACAGCATAAACAACAGGTTATACAGCTACCAACAGCTATTATTAAAATATCTAAGCCGGTATGGATGGTTGCTATTGTTCCAAGCTTAATTATTGCTTTGTTAATTGCGTTTAATGTTGATTTTAACAAGTGGGATACTAATATACCTAACATTATTAGCTTTTTTGGCGCTGCAATGGCACTGTTTATTGTCAGTATTTGGGCGTATTCGTCTAAAGGAGAGAGCTATAAAGAAGTCACCGCAGAAGACGATGCATATAAGCGTAATCCTCCCTCTAATATTACCAAGGTATTACAAGACACTCACTTTGTAACTGCGTGGGTCGTTGCGTCATTTATGTTATTTGAAATATTAGTAAATGTGGCAGGACTTGATTTAAAAGCATGGTTTTTACACTATGCGTATTTAGCACCACTTATAGCGGTATTAATCGGTTTTTTACCCGGTTGCGGGCCACAAATAATTGTTACCACTTTGTACATTCAAGGTATTATTCCATTTAGTGCTTTAACTGCAAATGCTATTTCTAACGATGGCGATGCGCTATTTCCTGCCATAGCAATGGCACCAAAAGCCGCGCTCATAGCAACTTTTTATACTGCAATACCGGCTTTAGCCGTGGGTTATGGTTTATATTTTTGGTGAGTAAATAATACTTTTAAATACAGTAAACAAAAAACCAGCCGAAGCTGGTTTTTTTAATAACAATAAGCGCGTATGTTTAGCTCATCGCCATCATCATTACCGATGGATTTTCTAAGTACGATTTCCAAAGGTTATTAAAACGGGCAATAGTGCCACCATCAATCACGCGATGATCGCCAGACCAGCTCACCTGCATTATAGCTTTGCTTACCACTTGGCCGTTTTCATCAAAACGCGGTAAGTGCTGTAATTTGCCCAAAGCAACAATAGCCACCTCTGGTTTATTAATAATAGGCGTCGCAATAGTGCCGCCAATTGCACCAATATTTGAAATACTAATAGTACCGCCTTTCAAATCATCTGGCGCAACACGACCTTCTCGCGCTGAGTCGGTTAAACGGGTTAAATCGTTTGCAACTTCTACAATACTTTTGCTCTGACACGATTTAATATTAGGCACTAATAAACCTATTTTTGAGTCAACTGCAATTCCAATATTATGATCGTTATAATAGGTAAGCTCGCTGCACTCATCATTTACTTTAGAGTTAAGTACTGGGTACTCTTTCATTGCAAGCGATAATGCTTTAACAAAAAACGGCATCATGGTTAGTTTAATACCTTGCGCTTTATACTGCTCTTTTAAACTAGAGCGAAGCGCAATTAGCTTAGTTAAGTCTACTTCATCACTAAAGGTAAAGTGTGGAATGGTCGAAACCGACGCCACCATTTGTTTAGCCATTGCCGCTTTTATGCCTTTAATTGGCTCTACACGTGTACCACCTGAGTGTGTAGCTGATGTTCTTTGCTCATTGCCACTGTGCAATGGTGAGGTATCGATAGTGTTAGGAACTTCGCCTTTTACAAACTCTTCTATGTCTTGTTTATAAATACGGCCATTTTTACCACTGCCCGGTACACAGGTTAAATCAACATCAAGCTCGCGTGCTTTACGACGAACCGCTGGCGATGCAACTGCTTTTTTATTCACAATTTTAGTTGTTTGCTCAGCTTTAATAGCCGCTGGTTTATCTGCTGCATTAGTTTGTGCTTTTACCACTGCTTGATTTATATCTGCATCGGCTTTAGCTGTACGCCCTGCTACCGTCATTTGAAATAACGGGCTGTGCACTTTGGCTATTTCACCTTTTTGATAATACAGCTTATTTACAACACCAGTATATTTTGCCGGTATTTGTACCAAGGCTTTGTCTGTCATTACATCACAAACCGCTTGATCCTCAACTATTTCTTCACCTTCGGCAACTAACCAGTCAACAATTTCACACTCAACAATACCTTCGCCTATATCTGGCAAAATAAAATCTTCTAAGTGCTCGCTGCTATTATTACTGACAACCGTTTGAGCTGCTTTTTCAGGTGCTGCATCAGCTTCTTCGCTAACTGCTTCACCACTTACATTCATAGCAAATAATGGCCCATGAACCTTGGCAATTTCACCTTTTTGATAATAAAGCTTGGTAATTACCCCATCATGTACAGCGGGTATTTGCACTAATGCCTTGTCTGTCATTACATCACAAATAGGCTGATCTTCAGCCACAGTGTCACCTTCTGCCACAAGCCATTCAACAACTTCGCATTCAACTATGCCTTCACCAATATCGGGTAATATAAAATCTTTAGCCATGGTATCCCCTAAAAATCCATTGATTGTTTAATTGCGGCCAATACTTTTAATGCATCCGGTACATATTCTTTTTCAAGCGCTAACGGATACGGCGTATCTAAGCCACACACGCGCATAATTGGCGATTCTAAATGTAGGAAACATTCTTGACCAATGGTTGCCGCTATTTCTGCACCAAAGCCATTAGTAATTGGCGCTTCGTGGCTAACAATCAAGCGTCCAGTTTTAGTCACCGACTGTGCAATTGCCTCTACATCCCATGGTAAAATACTGCGTAAATCAATTACTTCACAGCTAATGCCTTGTTCACTTGCTTGTTTGGCGGCGTCTTCTATTATTTCCATTTGCGCGCCCCACGCAAGTAAGGTCACGTCTGTACCTTGCTGTACTACCTCGGCTTTTCCAAGCTCAATGGTGTAATCTTCTTCTGGCACTTCGCCGATTGATGCGCGGTATAAGCGTTTTGGTTCAAAAAACAATACCGGGTTGTCATCTTTGATTGCCGCGCGTAATAAGCCTTTTGCTTGGTACGGGTTACGTGGCACAATAACTTTTAAGCCTGGTGTATGTGCAAAGTAAGCCTCGGGTGATTGTGAATGATACAAGCCCCCTGCAATTCCGCCGCCGTAAGGTGTACGAATAGTTAAATTACCCACATTAAACTCATTACCACTGCGGTAGCGAAATTTAGCTGATTCATTAACTATTTGGTCAAAGGCTGGAAATATATAATCTGCAAACTGTATTTCTGCCAGCGCTGGAGCGCCAAAAGCCGCTAAACCATTCGCAAAACCTAAAATACCTTGCTCTGTAAGCGGAGTATTAAATACACGGTGTTTACCGTACTTTTCTTGTAAGCCTGAGGTTGCTCTAAATACACCACCAAAGTAACCCACATCTTCGCCAAAAATACAAGCTTGTGGATGCTCTGCCATAGTAATGTCAAGTGCAGAGTTAATTGCGTGTAGCATGTTCATTTTAGCCATTACTTAATTCTCCCTGCTGTAACTGGGTAGGCATCTGGATGCAGTTTTATATGCGCTTTTAGTTGCTCATATTGGCGTTGCAATGATGGAATTGGGGTATCGTAAACATCTGATATTAATTCTTCTAAAGCTGGCTTTGCCACTACTTCGGCACGTTTTAGCGCAGCTAAAATTTCTTCACGAATTGATTCTTTAGCTTTTACATCGTCGGCTACGTTTAGCCAGTCTTGCTTAATTAGCCATTTTCTAAACTTGTCGATTGGGCATACTTGATGATTAGCTTCTTCATCTTTAGAGCGATAACCACTTGGATCGTCTGAGGTCGAATGCGCACCTAAGCGATAAGCAATTGATTCAATTAAAATTGGCTCGCCTGTGCTCACTGCAATTTCACGGGCTTTTTTAGTTGCCGCATACACTGCAAGGGCATCTGTGCCATCAACACGAATTGTTTTAATACCGTAACCAACGCCACGAGAAGCAATGCCGTCACCTTTAAACTGCTCATCTGCAGGGGTCGAAATAGCATAACCATTATTACGGGCAAAAAATATTACCGGCGCTTGATGCACTGCAGCCATATTTACACCGGCATGAAAGTCCCCTTCAGACGCTGCGCCTTCACCAAAATAACAAATAGTGATGTTATCTATAGTGCTGGCAAGCTCACCTGTTTTAGCATCTATATGTTTAATTTTTTGACCATAAGCGTAGCCAGTCGCTTGTGGAATTTGTGTTCCTAATGGCGATGATATGGTCATATAGTTTAATGCTTTAGAACCATAATGAATCGGCATTTGGCGGCCTTTGCCTAAATCCAGTTCATTAGAAAACATTTGGTTCATAAACTGATCAAGCGTAAAACCACGATAGTGAAGCGCCGCTTGTTCACGGTACTGAGCCATAATCATATCATTTTGATCAAGCGCAGCTGCAGAGGCTGTTACTGCAGCTTCTTCACCTAAACATTGCATATAAAAGCTAATGCGGCCTTGACGCTGTGCACCTTGCATGCGCTCATCTAACAAACGTATAAAGCGCATGGTTTCGTATAATTTAATTGCGGTATGTTTTGAAATGTCGGGTGCGGTTGCACCTGGATGAATCTCGCCGTCCTCAGTTAAAATACTAAGGGTTGGAATAGTTAACGCATTGCCATCGATAAACTCAAGCTTATGGTTAATATTCAGCGATACGTTATTTGGATTACTCATAACCTACCTTCTTTTGTTGTCGATAAAACAGTGCCCATTAAATTATTATTGTGGGTTGATTGCTGCGAATAAACTTTGCAACATCTGCACTGTCTTTAATTAAAGCTGCCGACACTTTACGTTAACGTAAAGTGTTATTCAACAAATCTGTGACGAAACAAAACTAAATAGTGAGTATAAAAATGGCAAGTTAACTATACAGATATTTTACTATTTATTAATCATATAGTTAACTTATTACAACAAGTGGTCTGATCAGCTATTTTAAATAAAATTACTGTCTATCGCCATTGGCACAACGGTTAACAGCGCTCGCTGCCCGATAGCTACGTTTGCATTGGGGAAAATAATCGCCTCTCCTTGCACGTCGGCGTAGTAAGGTGTATCGCCATCAGTAGCTAACAACTCACCCTTGGCAAAACCTGTGAAGTTTTCGGCCTGATCTGAAAATGGAAAACTAAATTCATTCTGCGTTCTATTTATGGTGCGGTGCACAGTAAACAACTCGAATTCATCTGCATTAAATTCTGGATATTCAACCTTATCTTGGCTAATTAATGCAGTGAGTGTTTGTTTTGTTTTTGCAAAGCGGCTCATGTCATTCTCACCAAAGGGCTTAACTTGGCCAAGCTCGACCGTAAACGAATCGGCACCATGCACAAATGATGAATAATAACTAAAGGTGGTTGCTGGGGATTTCATCATTAATACGGTATTTACCCCACAACTTAATAAAAACTGTAATTGCGACTTTTTCCACGGTTTACCATGTAAATAAGGGTACACTGCAAACTTTTCGTTTTTAGAGCCACGAATTGCAGTATGTAAATCGTAATGGCAGCGGCTGCTACCTTGCTCGCCTCGGCTAAAAAAGTCACTTACGTACTGCTCTAATTTGGCTGCACGGGTACGTTCGTTATTCATTGGTACGCCGTCTACGCTATGGTGGCCATTAAACAACCTGTTAAGGTTTTCTTCTACAAAACGCAAACCAATATTAATTGATTGCGGATTACCAAAAATAAATAAAGCGCGCTGCTTTAAGAGCAGCTCACCGGCGATTATTTGTTTAATTAATTCGTCGCATATTTCGATTGGTGCGGTTTCGTTTCCGTGCACTGCACTTGAGTACACTACGTCTTTGCTTGAAACAGTGGCCGGTTGAAACTCTATAACACCGGTATCATGAATAGTAACTACGGTGCCATTATTGAGGGTGAACTCCCCTGCGGCTAAGTGCCATTCGTTATTGCGGCTTAGCGTTAAAAAGTCGCCAGTTTGTTTTAATTCTTCGATGTAATCTGGAGTAGTGGCTGACATATGGATAAAAGCCCTTTGTAAAATTGAAATTATTATTATGCAATTAAAAACAAAAACGGCTGATTAAATCAGCCGTTTTTAAGTAATATAAGCGATATTAGCTAATAACTGAGTCTACTAGCTTTTTAGCTTCTTTTTCAAGTAGTGCTAAATGCGCTTCACCTTTAAACGACTCAAGGTAAATTTTGTATATATCTTCAGTACCCGATGGACGCGCTGCAAACCAACCACTTTCGGTAACTACTTTTAAACCACCAATTGGCGCATTATTACCTGGCGCATGGGTTAGCTTTTGTAAAATAGGTTCACCTGCGAGTGTATCGGCTTTAACGTCGTCGGCACTGAGGGCTTTTAAACGCGATTTTTGCGTGCTTGTAGCCGGTGCGTCTATACGTTTATAAAGCGGCGAGCCAAATTCTTGCTCTAACTCTTTATAAAGAGCAGACGGTGTTTTACCGGTAACAGCAAGTATTTCGGCCGCTAATAAGCCCATAATAAAGCCATCTTTGTCGGTACACCAAACACTGCCATCAAAACGTAAAAATGCGGCGCCAGCACTTTCTTCGCCGCCAAAGGCTAACTTGCCTTTATTTAACCCTTCAACAAACCATTTAAAGCCAACCGGTACTTCTTTTACTTTACGGCCATTACGCTCAGTAACTTTGTCGATCATGGAGCTGGAAACTAACGTTTTGCCAATTTGCACATTTGCGTTCCAGTCTCGATTTTTAAGCAAATAATCAATCGCAACCGCTAAAAAGTGATTAGGGTTCATTAAACCATCTGGCGTTACTATGCCATGGCGGTCGTAATCTGGATCGTTACCAATGGCAATATCAAAATCATCTTTAAGCGCAATAAGGTTGGCCATTGAATAAGGTGACGAGCAATCCATACGAATTTTGCCATCTTTATCAAGTGGCATAAATGCAAAACGAGGATCAACAACATCATTTACAACGCTAATGTCTAAATTATATTTTTTAGCGATAACCGGCCAAAAATTAATGCCTGAGCCGCCCAGCGGATCAACGCCAATTTTAATACCCGCTTCGCTAATCGCTTTTAAATTAACAATATTTTCTAGATCATTAATATACGGGGTCATTAAGTCTTGGTATTTAATAAACCCTGAGCGCGAGGCTTTAGCAAACGGAAATAATTCCACTTCAACTAAGTCCTCTAGTAATAACTGATTAGCTCTGTCTTCTATCCATTTAGTCACGTCGGTATCGGCAGGCCCGCCATCGGGTGGGTTGTATTTAAACCCGCCATCCTCTGGTGGGTTATGCGAAGGCGTAACTACAATGCCGTCGGCTAATTCATTTGGGTGCAGCTTGTTGTAACTTACAATAGCGTGGCTAATTACCGGTGTTGGAGTAAAGTCACCATCGTCTTGGGTGATCACTTGCACTTCGTTGGCTACTAATACTTCTATTGCCGAATTAAAGGCCGCTTCACTTAAAGCGTGGGTGTCTTTTCCTAAAAATAACGGGCCAAAAATATCGTTTTGTTTTCTGTAGTCACAAATAGCTTGAGTAATAGAGAGTATGTGCGACTCGTTAAATTTAACATCGTAGGAGCAACCACGATGCCCTGATGTACCAAATGCAACACAATGCTCTGGATTCTGCTCAAGGTCTGGCTCATTTAAATAATACGCAGATACTAATTTAGGTACATTTATTAATACCGATTGTGGAGCTGGTTTGCCCGCACCTGGATGAATAGCCATAGTATTTCCTTACAGGTAGTCGCGAATTTTTTCAGCTTGTTCTGTGCTATAACCTAAACACAAAGCAACTTCATGAAGCATCATTTTTTTACGTGTAGTGTTAGAGTTTGTCATTACCCAGTACTCACTGTCGGTGATGTTTTTAGGGTTCATACTGCTACCACTATTAACTAAGTCTTCTTTGCTAGTAGCAAAGTAAACGCGATCACGGCCTTTGATATCTAATACGGCGCGAAAGTCAGTTTTATGGGTACGGTAAAATGCACTTAAAATAAATAAAAACCGACCCACAACGCCTTTCTGCATTGCCAACTCTTCTTTATTTAATACATTAAATACATTCGCATTTTTTTGCTGCGCAGACTTCTCAGCTACTGCACTTGGCTTAGCAGCAAGCGCAGGTGTTTGCTCTGCTACAGGGGTAATTTTAGGCAAGGTAGTTGTTGTTTGATTATTTTGATTAAGCTCTACGTTTGCGGTCTGAATTTTTTCGCCGCTCAGATTTAATAAACGACGTAAAATAGTGGATGCGCTCTCACCAATACTTTGCGTATTGCTGGCAATATACTGATATAACTCGTCGTCTATGTCGATTTGTTTCATGTTCTTCCTGTCATTACGGCCACATTTTTCTTTCCGTGTGATTATACCCAAACCAGTTAGAAATGCGAGTTACAACAAACCCCGCTGTAAACATATATTTTAAATTACTTATGTGCGCTATTTAAATTACTATTTAGCACGATTAAATAGCTAAATATTGTTGATAAAACAGGCTACAGCCCAATATTATATTTTGTGACTGTATTTTTTGCTTTTTAAGCAAATGCTCGTCACACTATGGCGAATTTTACACTGAGGCTAATATGCAGTTAAATTATAAGCAACAAGGGCAAGGCCCACATGTTATTTTAATTCATGGGCTTTTTGGATCATTAGAGAACTTAAACGTGATCGCAAAACCCCTTAGTGAATTTTATACCGTAACCAATGTCGATTTACGTAACCATGGCAAATCGCCCCATAGCGATACAATGACTTATGCGGCAATGGCCCAAGATATTATTGAATTATTAACACATTTGAACATAGATAAAGCGCACATTATAGGCCACTCTATGGGCGGAAAAGTAGCAATGGAATTGGCATTAACCCATCCAGAGCACGTTAATAAATTAATCGTACTTGATATAGCACCTGTTAGTTACCCTGCTCGTCACACTAAAATTATTCAAGCGCTTAAAGCGGTTGCAAACGAATCTATTACAGATAGAAAGCATGCCGATGCAATTATGCAGCCTTTTATAGACGAGATGGGTGTGCGTCAGTTTTTATTAAAAAGTTTAGCTAAAAACGATGAAGGCAATTTTGCATGGCGGTTTAATTTATTGAGTCTTGATAAAAATTATTCGATAATTACCGACAATGTTAATGAAAACAATTCTTGTTTGTGCGACACTCTATTTATTAAAGGTAATGATTCTGACTATATATTAGCTGAGCATAGAGCGGCTATTAATGCGCGCTTTAGTAATGCCAGTGCCAAAATAATTCACGGTGCTGGCCACTGGTTGCATGCGCAAAAGCCATTAGCAGTGAATAAAGCAATAAATGACTTTTTAACTGCGATTTAAACTCATTTTAATCGCCTGTTTTTGATTTTGCGTACTAAAAAGTCGTATATTTATATGCTATAGTATGCGCCGTTTAATTTAAAGGTTACACGTTGATGGTCAGTCAGTTAATTAACGAATTTGATACCTTAGGGTTGTATTTTGGCTTAGCCGGTATTTTTATATTCATCGGTATGGCAATTAAAGACGTACTAAAAAGCGGCAATGTACCCAAGTTTGGTCGTTACATTGTTTGGGCTGTACTCTTTTTAGGGTGTTCTGGCTTTATTGCTAAAGGACTTATTCAAGTATTTTGGCAAGGCGCAGGTGTAGGTTAAGCATGGCCAAGTCAGAAACAGATAGAACAACGCTCGATTTATTTGAATACGAAAAACGCCCAGGCAGACCTAAAACCAATCCCCTTCCACGGGATATGCAGTTAAAGGTTAATAAACGTAATCAAATAAAAAGAGATAAAGCACGTGGTTTAAAGCGTGTTGAATTTAAAGTTTCTTCACAGTTATATCAGGCACTTAGTGATATGGCAGATGCACAAAATATTAGCCGCAGTGTGTTGATTGAAACAATTTTACAAGAAAGATTGGCTATTGATAGATAAAAGGTTTAATCCATGGCAAGTGTAGGCATTTTTTTCGGAAGTGACACAGGTAATACAGAACACGTAGCAAAAATGATCCAAAAAGAATTGGGTAAAAAGCTCGTAGCTGTACATGATATTGCAAAAAGCTCTAAAGAAGAGATTGCGGAATTTGATTTAATCTTATTTGGTATTCCTACTTGGTATTATGGCGAAGCGCAATGTGATTGGGATGATTTTTTTCCTGAGCTTGAAGAAGTAGACTTTGAAGGTAAGCTGGTTGCTATTTTTGGTTGTGGTGACCAAGAAGACTACGCAGAGTACTTTTTAGATGCAATGGGCATGATTAACGATATAGTTACTGAACGTGGTGCTATTGTGGTTGGTCATTGGCCAAGTGAAAGTTATAACTTTGAAGCATCTAAAGGTATTGCTGATGACAAACATTTTGTTGGTTTAGGTATCGATGAAGACCGTCAACCAGAACTCACTGAGCAGCGTGTTAAAGCCTGGTCTGCCCAAGTTTATGAAGAAATGTGTTTAAGCGAGCTTGCTGATTAACTTTATTTTTTCTTGGTTTTTGCTTAAATTAGTAGCAATATATTAGTAAATGCGCTTTTATCGGTATTTATTAGCTTTGACCTTTGCACTTAGTAGCTAGGCACGTTACCCTTACCGGTTGATGTGTCGTGTACATCTATTCGTGTACATCCTTGCAAGGTGTCTAGTATAACCAAACAAAATTGAGACAGATTTAATGACTGATCATAATTTGGAATTAAAAAAAGCCGGTTTAAAGGTTACTTTACCGCGAATTAAGATTTTAGAGATTTTACAATCACCTGATAACCAGCATATTAGTGCTGAGGATGTTTATAAAATTCTTCTAGATTTGGGTGAAGAAATCGGTCTTGCAACTGTATATCGCGTACTTAATCAATTTGATGACGCTGGTATTGTTACTCGCCATCACTTTGAAGGTGGTAAATCAGTATTTGAACTTGCAACCAGCACTCACCATGACCACTTAGTATGTCTAAAATGTGGTAAAGTGGTTGAGTTTGAAGATGATGTTATTGAACGTCGCCAACTTGAAGTTGCTGAAAGAAATGGTATTAAATTAACCAATCATTCTTTATATTTGTATGGTGAATGCGAAGACAAAGAAGCGTGCAAAAATTTTGCTAATAATATAAGTTAAGCTTGTATTATAAACAAAAAAAACCTGCTTAATGCAGGTTTTTTTGTCAGTAAAATTCCCAGTACTCATTACTAACACTTCCTAGGTAATAATGAGTACTGAGGCGTTAACCTTTACTGGGTTTTTGACCATGAGTCACGCAGACCCACTGTTTGATTAAATACTATGTTTTTCGCTTTTGAATCTCGCGAAAAATAGCCAGTACGTTCAAACTGAAAACCTTGCTCGGCTGCTGAATTAGCCAACGATGGCTCTAACTTAGCATTCGTTAAAATAACTAATGAGTCAGGGTTTAAGGTGCTTTCAAACTCATCGGCTGCTGCTGGGTTTGGTACGCTAAATAAACGGTCATATAAACGTACTTCTGCTGTAATCGCTTCACTTGCCGATACCCAATGAATAACCCCTTTAACTTTACGACCATCACTTGGGTTTTTACCTAGCGTTTCTGGGTCAAAAGTACAATAAATAGTGGTAATTTCACCATTTTCGTCTTTTTCAACACGCTGTGCTTTAATAACATAAGCGCCGCGTAAGCGTACTTCTTTATCAAGTACTAAACGTTTGAACTTGTTATTAGCTTCTTCTTTAAAGTCTTCACGTTCAATATAAATTTCACCTGTGAATGGCACATCACGGCGACCCATTTCTTCTTTATTTGGGTGATTAGCCACAGATAAGGTTTCAACTTTATCAGCATCATAGTTTTCAATAACGATTTTAACGGGATCAAGTACCGCCATTGCACGTGGTGCATTTTCGTTAAGATCTTCACGGATACAGGCTTCAAGCATGCCCATTTCAACCATGTTTTCTTGTTTGGTTACACCAATACGTAAGCAGAACTCACGAATGGAGGCTGGGGTATAACCACGACGACGTAAGCCTGCAATCGTAGGCATACGTGGATCATCCCACCCTTCTACATGATTATTCACTACTAAGTCGCTGAGCTTACGCTTAGACATAATAGTGTACTCTAGGTTTAAGCGTGAAAACTCAATTTGTTGTGGATGACACTCTAAACTGATGTTATCAAGTACCCAGTCATATAAACGACGGTTATCTTGAAACTCCAGTGTACACAATGAATGCGTAATACCTTCTAGCGCATCAGAAATACAGTGAGTAAAGTCGTACATTGGGTAAATGCACCACTTATCTGCAGTTTGATGATGATGAGCAAAGCGTACACGATAAATAATAGGATCGCGAAGCACCATAAATGAGCTTGCCATATCAATTTTAGCGCGCAGTACACACTCGCCTTCTTTAAACTCGCCATTACGCATTTTTTCAAATAACGCGAGATTCTCATCACTTGCTGTATCGCGGTATGGGCTGTTTTTACCCGGCTCTTTTAATGTGCCACGGTATTCACGGGCTTGATCTGCCGTTAAAAAGCACACATACGCTAAGCCTTTATTTATTAGCTCAACTGCATAATCGTATAATATATCGAAGTAATTAGACGAGTATTTAATTTCGCCATCCCAATTAAAGCCTAACCACTGCACGTCTTCTTTAATAGAATTAACGTAGTTAATATCTTCTTTTTCTGGGTTTGTATCGTCAAAGCGTAAGTTACATAAACCGTTATAGTCTTTTGCGATGCCAAAATTTAAACAAATTGATTTTGCATGGCCAATGTGTAAAAAACCATTTGGTTCGGGTGGAAAACGAGTATGCGTAGACGCATGCTTTCCACTTGCTAAATCTTGGTCAATGCGGGTTCTAATAAAATTACTTGGGCGATTCTCGATTTCCGCCATAGGAGTATGATCCTCAAAATAGTGCGTGATAACAAAACTGATGCATTATTACAAAAACATACACTAACATACAGCAATAGATTAAGGTTTATTTTAGATCTTGGTTAACTTTAATTCAGTAACGAGTCAGTTAATGAATAAACTTTGTTTTAGCGCAATAATAACGTCATCAAAGGCCATTATAGTAAGCAAATAACCTGACTTAAAGGAACCATGATGGCTATACAAAATCAACACCGTGTTTATATTCCAACCAATGCCCGTACCAATCACTACCTTTTAGCTGAAATAACCCCTACCACTGATTTTTATAAAAGCTTTAGTAATATTAACTGTTGTTATGAGCGTATAGCACGTGAGCTTTTTTCTTGCTGTGATGAGCTTGGCTTACACAATGTGCATTTATTAGCGAACAACAAACTACCTGTAGTACGCTTTAACGATGAGTCGTATCAGCTTGAAACGAATAAACAAATGTTGTTTTTTTATAACCCTCGCTACCACGAAGCACATAAAGCGTACTACACTGAAAATATAGCCAGTAAAAAAATCAGGCTGTTATTTTTAGCAACCGGTGACGATCTGCGTGCAAATTCAGCACTGTTTCATAGCAAAGTACAAAAGGTATTAAATAATTTACAACAGCAGTTATTTTTAGAACAACCACTGTTTAAACTGCGCGATCATCAACATTTAACCTATGACTTATTTGCTAAAGATAAAGGCAATAAACAAACCTACGGTTATAAACTGCGTAGCCTCTACCCTCGCTACCAGTCAAGGCAGTGTAATATTCCCAGTGATCATGCCCAAATGAGCTATGCAACCTTCGCTATTCCAGTGTCACGAGCAATCAAAACGCAATTTCAAACACAAATAAATAATCGTGATTTTAAGCAATTTTATACATACTTTACCGATTTATTTACCCAAATTTGTAATACCAATAAGTTAACCCACGGGGCTATGGTTGCTAATGGCGCTATACCAATTATTCGTAATAGCAGCATTGATAAAAATGACGGTAATCAAGAATTACAAAAGTTAAGCTTTGACATAGAGACTGATCAAGTGCAAATTAAAGCGCTATTTAATGAAGATAAATTAGTAGAAACACTGCATTTTGTAGTGGTAGCTGCGCAGCATAATAATAATGAAATGGGCTATGGGCGGTTTATGAATCAAGTAGAGAAAACGATTCATACTTTGTGCGATGAGTTAGCTATAAATAAACAACGCCAAGATTTATCAGTGCGGTTTTATCAGCATATAAGCTACCTATACTAAATGTAAAAGTAAAAGTAAAAGTGCAGATAACAAAAAGGCTCGCATTAGCGAGCCTTTTTAGAGCAAAAAAGCGATTACCAGCCTGTTTTCTCTTTAAGTGCTTTACCGATATCAGCAAGTGAACGTACAGTTTTTACGCCCGCAGCTTCTAGTGCAGCAAATTTCTCATCAGCAGTACCTTTACCACCGGCAATGATTGCGCCAGCGTGACCCATACGCTTACCTTCTGGTGCAGTAACACCAGCAATGTAAGATACTACAGGTTTAGTAACGTGTGCTTTGATGTACTCTGCAGCTTCTTCTTCTGCAGTACCACCAATTTCACCGATCATTACGATCGCTTCAGTTTGTGGATCTTTTTCGAACATTTCTAAAACGTCGATAAAGTTAGTACCTGGAATTGGGTCGCCACCAATACCAACACATGTAGACTGACCAAAACCAGCATCAGTAGTTTGCTTAACTGCTTCGTACGTTAATGTACCAGAGCGAGAAACAATACCTACTTTACCAGGTTTGTGGATATGACCAGGCATGATACCAATCTTAGTTTCACCAGGAGTAATAACACCTGGGCAGTTAGGACCGATCATACGTGTACCTGTTTGATCTAGTTTGATTTTAACATCAACCATATCAAGTGTAGGAATACCTTCAGTGATACAAACAATCAGCTCGATGCCTGCATCGATTGCTTCTAAGATTGCATCTTTACAAAAAGGTGCTGGTACATAGATAACAGACGCAGTTGCGCCAGTTTCTTGTACTGCTTCACGTACTGTATTGAATACAGGAAGACCAAGGTGCGTTTGACCGCCTTTACCTGGGCTTACGCCACCAACCATTTGTGTACCGTACTCAAGCGCTTGCTCTGAGTGGAAAGTACCTTGGCCACCGGTGAAACCTTGACAGATAACTTTTGTATCTTTATTGATTAATACAGACATTATTTGCCCTCCGCAGCAGCAACTACTTTTTCAGCAGCGTCTGTTAGTGATTCAGCAGCGATGATGTCTAGACCAGAGTTTTTAAGAACTTCACGGCCTAGTTCAGCGTTAGTACCTTCTAAACGTACAACTACTGGTACGTTTACGCCTACTTCTTTAACTGCGCCAATGATGCCTTCAGCAATCATGTCACAACGTACAATACCGCCAAAGATGTTAACTAAAACAGCTTTAACATTATCATCAGAAAGAATGATTTTGAATGCTTCAGAAACACGTTCTTTAGTCGCGCCGCCGCCAACATCTAGGAAGTTAGCCGGTTTGCCACCGTGTAGGTTTACGATGTCCATAGTACCCATTGCTAGGCCTGCACCGTTAACCATACAACCAACGTTACCATCTAGCGCTACGTAGTTAAGCTCAAAGCTTGCTGCATGTGCTTCACGTGAATCTTCTTGTGAAGGATCGTGGAATTCACGGATTTTAGGTTGACGGTAAAGTGCATTACCATCGATACCGATTTTGCCGTCAAGACAGTGAAGGTTACCTTCATCTGTGATCACAAGCGGGTTGATTTCAAGTAATGCGAAATCAAAATCAGTGAACATTTTACCAAGACCCATAAAGATCTTAACAAACTGTTTCATTTGTACTGGGTTAAGACCCAATTTGAAACCTAGTTCACGTGCTTGATAAGCTTGAGGACCTACTAATGGGTCGATCTCAGCTTTGTGGATAAGCTCAGGTGTTTCCTCAGCAACAGTTTCAATTTCAACGCCGCCTTCAGTAGACGCCATGAAAACAACTTTGCGAGATGCACGGTCAACAACTGCACCTAGGTACAATTCGTTGGCGATGTCAGTACAGCTTTCTACTAAAATTTTAGCAACTGGCTGGCCTTTTTCGTCTGTTTGGTAAGTAACTAGGTTTTTACCTAACCAGTTAGCTGCAAACGCTTTAACTTCGTCGATAGTTTTTACTAGCTTTACACCGCCAGCTTTACCACGTCCACCTGCGTGAACCTGAGTTTTAACAACCCACATATCGCCGCCAATTTTTTCAGCAGCAGCTGCAGCTTCTTCAGGTGTATCGCAAGCGTAACCTGTAGAAACTGGTAAACCATATTCGGCAAAAAGTTGTTTTGCCTGATACTCATGCAAATTCATGATGCTTTATCCAAATTTTTATACTAAAAGAGCCGAATATTTTTTCAAATAAACAACTATCCCAAATTGCGACCATAGTATAGATCCCAAGGCTTAACATGAAAACCCCAGTATGACCAAAGGCGCAAAAAAAAAGCTGTGAATGTTCATTCACAGCTTACATTTCATACAACTAAATTAAACATCCAGTAATAAGCGTGTTGGATCTTCAAGTAACTCTTTAATTGTTACTAAGAAGCCAACAGATTCTTTGCCATCAATGATGCGGTGGTCATAAGAAAGTGCTAAATACATCATAGGAAGTATTTCTACTTTACCGTTTACAGCCATTGGACGATCTTGGATTTTATGCATACCCAAAATTGAAGACTGCGGTAAATTAATGATAGGAGTAGATAGTAAAGAACCAAATACACCGCCATTTGTAATAGTGAAGTTACCACCCGTCATATCATCAAGTGTTAGCTTACCATCACGACCTTTTAGTGCTAGCTCACGAATACCTTTTTCGATTTCTGCAACTGATAACTTGTCACAATCTTTAAGTACTGGCGTTACTAGACCACGAGGTGTAGATACAGCGATGCTGATGTCGAAGTAGTTGTGATAAACAATATCGTCACCATCAATTGATGCATTTACATCTGGGAAGCGCTTAAGTGCTTCAGTAACCGCTTTCACGTAGAAAGACATGAAACCTAAACGAATACCGTGGCGCTTTTCAAACACTTCTTGATACTGCTTACGAAGGCTCATGATAGGTTCCATGTTCACTTCGTTGAATGTTGTTAACATTGCAGTTGAGTTTTTCGCTTCAAGTAAGCGCTTAGCAATTGTTTTACGTAAACGCGTCATAGGAACACGTTTTTGTGTACGATCGCCCATTGCTGCTGCAGGTGCCGCCGCTGGTGCTGCTTTTGCCGCTGGTGCAGGTGCTTTTAAGAAAGTATCTACGTCTTCTTTAGTTACACGACCGTTTTTACCCGTGCCTTTAATTTTTGCAGCGTCTAGGCCTTTTTCAGCAATTAAACGACGTACTGAAGGTGTTAACACATCAGAGCTGTCGTTTGACTCACTTGCTGCTGGTGCAGCTGCGTCTGCTTTTTTAGCTGGTGCTGCTGGAGCGCCGCCCGCTTTAACCGAACCAATTACTTGCTCGCCTAATACAGTGTCGCCTTCGCCGTGGATTATTTCACCCATGATACCGTCTTCTTGAGCAACAACCTCAAGTACCACTTTATCAGTTTCAATATCTACTAAGTTTTGATCGCGAGTTACTGCGTCGCCTGCTTGTACATGCCATGTAGCAATTGTTGCGTCTGCAACTGATTCTGGAAGTACAGGAACTTTAATATCCACTTCTTTACCTTCTGATGCTGGTGCTGATTGCGCCGCTGGCGCGTCTTCTGATTTAGTTGCTGCAGATTCTTCAGTTGAAGAGTCTTCTTTTGGTGCATCTTCACTTGCTGGTGCTGCATCAGCATCGCCAAGTAAACCGATAACTTGATCGCCAAGTACCGTAGCGCCTTCTTCTTGTGTAATTTCAGTAATCACACCGTCATGTTGCGCAACAACTTCTAAAACCACTTTATCTGTTTCAATGTCTACTAAGTTTTGGTCGCGAGTTACTTTGTCGCCAACACTTACATGCCATGTAGCAACGGTAGCATCTGCAACCGACTCAGGAAGAACAGGAACTTTAATTTCTGTGCTCATTGCTTATCCTTTATTTTCGATAGTAAGCGCGTCGGCAACGAGCGCTTGTTGTTCTTTAGTATGTACTGACATATAACCACATGCTGGTGATGCTGAAGCCTTACGACCCGCATACGTTAGTTTAGCGTTTTGTGGAATAGCATCTTTGAAGTGATGTTGCGAGCAATACCATGCACCTTGGTTTTGCGGCTCTTCTTGACACCATACAAAATCAGTTACGTGCTGGTAACGCTCTATAATAGTTTTCATTTCGTCGTGTGGGAACGGGTAAAGCTGCTCTACACGTACGATTGCAATATTATCTTGTTCAAGCTTGCGGCGCTCTTGTAATAGTTCATAGTAAACTTTACCACTACAAAAAATAACGCGTTCTACTTTCTCAGGGTTAATATCATCAATTTCGTCAATCACATTATGAAAAACACCTGCAGAGAGTTCTTCTAGCGAAGACACTGCTAACGGATGGCGTAGTAATGACTTAGGCGTCATAACAATCAGTGGACGACGCAATGGTCTAACTGATTGACGACGAAGCATTGCATATACTTGCGCTGGCGTTGAAGGTACACATACTTGCATATTGTGATCAGCACAAAGTTGTAAAAAGCGCTCTAAGCGTGCAGAGCTGTGCTCTGGACCTTGGCCTTCGTAACCATGTGGTAATAAAATAGTAAGGCCGCATAAACGCCCCCACTTTTGCTCACCCGAGCTTAAAAACTGATCAAATACAACTTGTGCGCCGTTTGCAAAGTCACCAAACTGTGCTTCCCAAATAATTAATGACGTTGGCTCTGCGGTTGCGTAACCATATTCAAAAGCAACAACCGCTTCTTCAGAAAGAACTGAATCGAATACTTGGAAAGTACCTTGATCTTTACCAACATGCTCAAGTGGAGTGTAAGTCGCACCATCGGCTTGACTATGTACTACCGCATGGCGATGGAAGAAAGTACCACGACCAGAATCTTGTCCAGTAAAACGAATATCTGTGCCTTCTGCTGCAATAGTTGCATAAGCTAGTGTTTCTGCCATGCCCCAATCAAGCGGCTTTTCGCCAGATGCCATTAGCTTACGATCGTCGTAAATTTTCTTCACGCGCGATTGCGCTTTATGATTCTCTGGGTAGCTAGACACTATGTTGCCAAGCTCTTTTAGTTTTTCAACCGAGACACTTGCATCGTAATCAACACTCCATTCATGGCCAACATACTTTGCCCAATCTGATGAATGTGATGTTTCTGGCTGTATTTCATCAACCACACAATTACCTTCGTCTAAACCATTACGGTAATCATCAACAAGTGCTTTAACCTCATCTTCAGTGAATGAGCCTTCGGCAATTAATTGATCAGCGTAAATTAAACGTGGAACTGGATGCTTTTTAATTTTTTGATACATAACAGGCTGAGTAGCATTAGGCTCATCAGCTTCGTTATGACCATGGCGACGGTAACAAACAAGGTCAATTACAACGTCACGCTTAAATTGGTTTCTGAAATCAAGTGCCAGTTGAGTAACAAATGCCACTGCTTCTGGATCGTCAGAATTAACATGAAATATTGGCGACTGCACCATTTTAGCAATGTCAGTACAGTATGGAGTAGAACGTACATCGTCTTGTTTAGACGTTGTAAAACCAACTTGGTTATTTACTACTATACGAATACTACCGCCACAGCTAAAGGCGTTTGTTTGTGACATGTTAAATGTTTCTTGTACAACACCTTGACCAGCAATTGCTGAGTCGCCATGAATAGTAATTGGCAGTGCTTTAATACCTGAGCTGTCACCTAAGCGGTCTAAACGAGCACGTACTGAGCCCATAACCACTGGATTTACAATTTCAAGATGCGATGGGTTAAACGCAAGTGCCATGTGCACATTGCCACCTTTAGTAGCAAAGTCAGATGAGTAACCCATGTGGTATTTAACATCACCCGAGCTTAACGTGTCTTTGTGTTTACCGGCAAACTCATCAAATAACTCTGATGGATTTTTACCAAGTACGTTCACAAGTACGTTTAAACGGCCGCGGTGAGCCATACCAATAACAGCTTCTTTTTGGCCACTTTCACCGGCGCGGTGAATCAGCTCTTTAAGCATAGGTACTAACGCATCGCCACCTTCAAGTGAGAAGCGCTTAGCACCTGGGAACTTAGCCCCTAAATATTTTTCAAGACCATCGGCTGCGGTTAATCCTTTGAGGATACGTAGCTTTTCGTCTTTATTGAATTTTGGCCTAGACTGAACAGACTCTAAACGCTGTTGTAACCAACGTTTTTCTTCTGTTGATGTGATGTGCATATACTCGGCGCCAATAGAACCACAATACGTGGTTTTTAGTGCTTGGTATAACTCACCTAGAGGCATAGTATCGCGCCCTACAGCAAACGATCCTACATTAAATTCGCGGTCAAAGTCAGCATTGGATAGGTCGTGGTAATCTAGCTCTAAATCTCGTACGCGCTCTCGCTGCCAAATACCTAACGGATCTAAGTTAGCATTTTGGTGTCCACGAAAACGGAAAGCATTAATAAGTTGCAATACTTTAACCTGTTTAAGGTCACCGCCACTGCCCTCTGCTACCACTACTTCTCTATGCTTGTTTTTAGCAAGCGCCGCAAACTGTGCTCGAACTTCTGAATGTTTTACTTCAACATCCACACCATCAACTTTAGGTAATTGTTCAAACACTTCTCGCCATTCTTCTGGCACCGAAGTCGCATCGTCTAAATACGCTTCATAAAGCTCTTCAATATAAGCAACGTTACCGCCGTTTAAATGTGAAGATTCTAGCCATGCCTTCATCACACCTTCGTGCATTTATAAGCCCTTTTCTTTAGCGCAGAAATTAATAGTTATGATAACAGGATGACTAATTAGTATTAGCCATCCTACATTTACTAAGTAATTAAACCGCTCGGTTTAATAACATAGATTTTATTTGTCCAATTGCTTTAGTCGGATTAAGACCCTTAGGACAAACGCTAACACAGTTCATTATACTGTGGCAACGGAACACACTGAAAGCATCGTCTAAGTCAGCTAAACGCTCTTCTGTTGCTGTATCTCGGCTATCAGCCAAGAAACGGTAAGCATGAAGAAGGCCTGCTGGACCAATGAACTTGTCTGGATTCCACCAGAACGAAGGACACGATGTTGAACAACATGCACATAAAATACACTCATAAAGCCCATCTAACTTATCACGTTCTTCGATTGTTTGAAGACGCTCGCCAGCTGCAGGCGTGTCATTAATTAGATACGGTTTAACTTTTTCGTATTGAGTGTAGAACTGACTCATGTCAATAACAAGGTCACGAACCACAGGTAAGCCTGGTAATGGACGCACTACTATTTTACCTTTGCCACCTTTTTGCAGCGTAGATAAAGGAGTGATACATGCCAAACCATTTTTACCATTCATGTTAACACCATCAGATCCACACACGCCTTCACGGCATGAACGACGGAAAGATAATGTTGGATCTTGTTCTTTTAAAAGAATAAGTGCATCCAAAACCATCATGTCGTGACCTTCCTCTGTTTGCAAGGTGTATTCTTGCATACGAGGTGCGTTGTCAACATCGGGATTATAACGATAAACTGAAAATTGTACTTGTGCCATCGTCTATCTCCTAGTACACACGTGCTTTAGGTGGGAAAGCTTCACGCGACTTAGGCGCGTAGTTTACGTCACGCTTGCTCATTTCATCCGTTAACGGATTAAATACTGAGTGACATAACCAGTTTTCGTCATCACGATCTGGGAAGTCAAAGCGAGAATGTGCACCACGGCTTTCGGTACGGAAGTTTGCAGCTACTGCAGTTGAGTAAGCTGTTTCCATTAAGTTATCTAGTTCAAGACATTCAATACGCTGCGTGTTGAAGTCTGATGATTTATCATCAAGACGTGCATGTTGCAGACGTTCACGAATTTCTTTAAGTTCTTGCAGACCAGCAGCCATTGAGTCACCTTCACGAAATACCGAGAAGTTAAGTTGCATACATTGCTGTAAGTCTTTTTTGATTTGAACTGGATCTTCACCTTGGCCAGCCGTTGAATTTTCCCAACGATTGTAACGTGCAAGTGATGTTTCTAAATCAGACTCTGATGCCGCTTTAGAAATTTCAACATCATTTAGGTATTTACCTAAGAAGTTACCGGCCGCACGACCAAATACCACTAAATCAAGTAATGAGTTACCACCTAAGCGGTTAGCACCGTGTACTGATACACAGGCAATCTCACCTACCGCAAACAAACCTTCAACGATTGTTTCTTTGCCGTTTGCGTCGATTTGTAGCGCTTGACCATTTACGTTGGTTGGCACGCCACCCATCATGTAATGACATGTAGGAATTACTGGAATTGGTTCTTTTGCAGGGTCAACGTGAGCAAATGTTTTAGCAAGGTCACATACACCAGGAAGACGCAGATTTAGTGTTTCTGCACCTAAGTGATCTAGTTTTAGCTTAAGGTGAGGACCCCAAGGACCATCACAACCACGACCTTCACGGATCTCAGTCATCATTGAACGTGCAACCACATCGCGAGACGCTAAGTCTTTTGCGTTTGGTGCATAACGTTCCATGAAGCGCTCGCCATCTTTATTTAAAAGATAACCACCTTCGCCACGACAACCTTCGGTTACTAGCGTACCCGCGCCAGCAATACCCGTTGGGTGGAACTGCCACATTTCCATATCTTGCATAGAAATACCAGCACGTGTTGCCATACCAACGCCGTCGCCGGTGTTGATGTGCGCATTAGTAGTTGATGCAAAAATACGACCCGCACCACCTGTTGCTAATACTACTGCTTTAGATTTGAAATAAGTGATTTCACCTGTTTCAATTTCAATTGCAGTACAACCTACTACATCACCATTATCGTTTTTAACTAAATCAAGTGCATACCATTCTGAGAATACATTTGTTTTGTTTTTAACATTTTGTTGATAAAGAAGGTGTAATAGTGCGTGACCAGTACGATCGGCAGCTGCCGCAGTACGTGCAGCTTGTTCACCACCAAAGTTTTTCGATTGACCACCGAAAGGACGTTGGTAAACACGGCCATTTTCAAAGCGAGAAAATGGGAGACCCATGTTTTCTAATTCAGTAATAGCTTCTGGGCCTGTTTGACACATATATTCAATAGCGTCTTGGTCACCGATAAAATCGGAGCCCTTAACGGTATCGTACATGTGCCATTCCCAGTTATCTTCGTGCGAGTTACCAAGCGCTACTGTAATACCACCCTGTGCTGATACAGTGTGTGAGCGAGTTGGAAATACTTTAGAGATTAAAGCACACGTTTTGCCAGACTCAGTAATAGCTAAAGCAGCGCGCATACCTGCACCACCGGCACCGATTACTACGGCGTCAAATTCACGAACAGAATATTTCACTTATACACCCCATAATACGATTAGACCAATAGCTACGTAAGCAAAGGCCATTAGGTTTAGTACAAAGCCTAAAACAGCACGAAGCTTAGCGCACTTAACATAGTCTGTTAGAACTTGCCAAAGGCCAATGCGGGTATGAACCATAATGCAAACCAGGGCAATTAAAGTAAACCCTTTCATTGCTAGGTTAGAGAAGAGGCCTGTCCAGGCTTCGAAAGTGACTTCTGGCGTTGCTAAAAAATAGCCGATAATAAAAATCGCATACGCGCTTATTATTAATGCCGTGGTACGTAAAGATACGAAATCTTGTACACCATCACGTTTAAGAGTTGCTTGATTTAAAACCATATCCACACCCCTGCCAATACGGCAAACACAACGCCAAGAGCCATTGCAATTTTAGCGCTGAGGTTACCTGATTCAAGTTCTTCCCAATGTCCCATATCCATAATCATATGGCGAATACCACCAATAAGGTGATAACCCAATACAGACACGGTGCCCCAAGCAATAAATTTGGCAATGAATCCGTTAAACAGACCCTTGACGAATTCAAAACCTTCAGCAGAAGAAAGAGACTCTGACCAAGCCCAAATGACAAACGTTAAAGCAAAAAATAATGCAACACCGGTGACGCGGTGGAAAATTGACGCTTTAGCCGTTGCCGGCATAGATATAGTTGTTAGATCTAGATTTACAGGTCTTTGCTTTTTCACAGTTACTTGCCCATCTTGCCCACAGTGGGGCTCATCTACTTGTTTTTCTAAAACCCACCAAATATTTCTGATGGAACTATCAAAATAAACGTCTCTTTACAAATAAAGTTCACTATAATGCAAAAATTATAATGTAAAAATATGTTTACCTAAATACAATACGGTTAAAAACCTTCGACAGTATATATAGCCGCAGGCCTTTTTACAATTCTTGTTTAGTTAGAGCCATTTGCAAATTAGCCAATGGTATAATATTCAAACCATACCGAATATTTATTATACGTATACGCATAATGCTTATAAAAATTGACTTTATACCCCTCTTTCACGTTAAAATGAGAAGATGTGCTTAAAACAGATTTTAGAGTATAAAATCAGAATAGTTATCTTAATAGGAGATACATAGATGGCGGATAAGAAAGCCACAGTCCATATTGATGGTCTAGATCCAATCGAACTTCCAATTTATCAAGGTACTGCTGGCCAGGATGTAATTGACGTACGTACATTAGGTTCACATGGTCACTTTACTTACGATCCAGGTTTTATGTCGACTGGCTCTTGTGAATCTACAATTACTTATATTGATGGCGGCAAAGGTGTTCTACTTCATCGTGGTTACCCAATTGAGCAGCTTGCTGAAGACTCTAACTATGTAGAGCTATGTTACTTACTATTAAACGGTGAGTTACCTTCAAAAGAGCAGTATGAAGAATTTGCACAACAAATCACTCGCAGCACTATGCTAGATGAAAAAATTGCAACTTTCTTCCAAGGTTTCCGTTTTGATGCACATCCTATGGCAATGCTATGTGGCGTGGTTGGTGCTTTATCATCTTTTTATCATGAAGATCTTGATATTACAGACGCAAGCCAACGCAAAACAAGTGCAATTAAATTAGTAGCTAAGTTACCTACTATTGCAGCTATGGCTTATAAAACAAACATTGGCCAACCATTTGTATACCCACGTAACGATTTAAGCTACGCCGAAAACTTCTTACATATGATGTTCTCTGTACCTGCTGAAGAGTATAAAGTTAACCCTGTAACGGCTAAAGCTATGGATAAAATATTCATGCTTCATGCTGATCATGAACAAAACGCATCAACGTCTACTGTACGTCTTGCAGGTTCATCTGGTGCTAACCCATATGCTTGTATTGCTGCTGGTATCGCATCTCTTTGGGGCCCTGCACACGGCGGCGCTAACGAAGCATGTTTAAACATGTTAGAAGAAATTGGTTCTGTTGATCGCATTGACGAATACGTAGCTAAAGCAAAAGATAAGTCAGACCCGTTCCGTCTTATGGGCTTTGGTCACCGTGTTTACAAAAACTTTGATCCACGTGCAACGGTAATGCGTCAAACGTGTCACGAAGTACTTGCTGAGCTAAATATTCAAGATCCATTGCTTGATATTGCAATGAAGCTTGAGCAAATTGCGCTTGAAGACCCGTACTTTGTTGAGAAGAAACTCTACCCTAACGTAGATTTTTACTCAGGTATTATCTTAAAAGCGATCGGTATTCCAACAAGCATGTTCACTGTAATTTTTGCAATGGCACGTACTGTTGGTTGGATCACTCACTGGGATGAGATGCTATCTCAACCTGGTCATAAGATCAGCCGCCCACGTCAGCTTTACACGGGTTACACACAACGTGACTACAAAGCAACTGACAAGCGTTAATTCGCTGTAATATTGCTTAAGTATTTTAAAGGTCGCTATTGCGGCCTTTTTTGTTACTCAGCACTTGAGAATTATCTTAAACAGATTACAATTCTCGGCCTAAATTGACTAATTAAATGAGCTTATGTCTGTTTCCACGTTTGATATCACTAAAATACGTAATGATTTCCCTATCCTAAATCAAACGATTAATAGCCAAACTTTAACTTATTTAGACTCTGGGGCAACCACACAAAAGCCACAATGCGTTATTGATACCACGGCACAGTTTTATGCAGCGCAAAACGCGAACGTACATCGTGGACGCCATACCCTCAGTGAGCAGGCTACTTATCGTTATGAGCAAGTACGCGATAAAGCTGCAGAATTTTTTGGTGTTAATAGTAATGAAATTGTATGGACTAAAGGGGCAACTGAAGCTATAAACTTAGTCGCTAATGGCTTAAAAAATCAAATAAAAGCCAGCGATACCATCATTATTACGCCTATTGAGCATCATGCTAATATTGTACCTTGGCAGGTTTTGTCTCAGCAAACTGGTGCTAAGCTTGCTATTTTACCGCTTAACGACGATGCCACCTTTGATATACCTGCATGCTGTGAATTTATAAAGCAGCATAAACCTAAGTTATTGGCCATTAGCCAAGCCTCTAATGCGCTTGGTAATATCACTAATTTAGCGCCGTTAATTGCCAGTGCGAAAGCGGTAGGCGCATTAGTACTGGTTGATGGCGCACAAGGAGCAATGCATTTAAAAGCTAATTTAAGCACACTTAATTGTGATTTTTACGTTTTTTCTGCCCATAAAATGCTGGGGCCAACCGGTTTAGGTGGCTTATATGGCCGCTACGAGCAATTAAATGCCCTCACCCCATACCAAACCGGGGGAGAAATGATCCAAACCGTAACCTTAACGCACAGCACTTATCGCGATGCACCGGCAAAGTTTGAATCGGGGACGCCAAATATTGCCGGCGTATTAGGCTTTGGTGCAGCACTTGAGTATATAAATGCATTAAATCACCCTGCTTTAATTGAATATGAACAAACGCTATTTAATTATGCAGCCAATAAACTACAGCAAATTGATGGCATCACCCTATTTAGTGACCTTAAGCATAATATTGGCACTTTATGTTTTAACTATAAAGATGAGCATCCATACGATTTGGCAACTTTACTTGACGGATATGGGGTTGCACTGCGCAGTGGCCATCATTGCACTCAGCCTTTAATGGCGCATTTAGGGGTCAATGGCACCCTTAGAGCAAGCTTAGCTTTCTATAATAACCATACAGATGTAGATAATTTTATTGATGCACTACAAAAATGCATTGCTCTATTAGACTAATGTTGGATAAGAATATGACAAATACTTTTAATAAAGCAGCCCAAGGGATAAAAAATGCACCTGCATGGCAGCAAAAATACCGAGAAATAATGTTACTTGGTAAAACATTACCAGTACTTGCTGACGTTTTGAAAATAGACAGCGCATTAGTTCCTGGCTGCGAAAGTAAAGTGTGGCTATTTGTGGAGTTTGATTTAACCGAAAATACACTCGTGGTGATAGGTGATTCTGATACCCGTATTGTAAAGGGCTTACTTGCCTTAATATTAGCGCTATACAATGGCCTTACCCCAGAGCAAGTACTGGAGATAAACGCCTATCAAGAGTTTGAAAAACTAGGGTTAATTAGCCACTTAAGTCCATCTAGAGGGAATGGTATTAAAGCCATGGTAGAGACGATTCAAACCATGGCTAAACAAAAAATAAGTTAAATTAACCCAAGATCAGGTTAAGTTATAAGCAGCGTTATGCTTGGGAGCTAAGTAAACGCTGTTTTTTATCTAAATATTTACGAACGGCTTTTGCAGCTACAAAAAAGCCAAAGCTGCCAGTGATCATAGTCACTGAGCCAAAGCCATTATTACAATCCATATTCATACTACCATCGGCATTTTGCTTAGCATGGCAAACACTGCCATCACTGCCTGGGTATACCAGCTGCTCTGTTGAATATACGCAATCAATATTAAACTTACGCTTAGGGTTATTACTAAAATTATATTGCTTGCGTAAAATATAACGCACTTTAGCTAAGAGTGGATCTTGGGTAGTTTTAGCCACATCGCCAAACGTAATTTGCCCCGGATCAGTTTGCCCACCTGCGCCGCCGGTAGTAATTACAGCTAGTTTATTGCGTTTACAATGCGCAATTAATGCCGCTTTTTCTTTCACTGCGTCAATACAATCAATAACATAATCAAAGCCCTGAATATGCTCATGAATGTTATCTAAAGTAATAAAGTCATCAATCACCTGCATTTCACATTGTGGGTTAATTAACTCACAACGCGCTTTCATCGCCTCCACTTTAGCTTGGCCAATGGTGCCGGTAAGTGCGTGTATTTGTCTATTTACATTAGTGGCACAAATATCATCTAAATCTATTAGGGTTAATTTGCCAACCCCAGTGCGCGCCAATGCTTCTGCGGCCCAACTACCAACACCACCAATGCCAACAACACAAAAATGTGCCTGCTGTAACCAGTCAAACTGTTGTTGTCCGTATAAACGTTTGATCCCGCCAAAACGTATGTCTGTTACTTTTTCAGTCATTTACCAATCCAGTTGCCATGGTGTTTTCCATGCTTGAAAATCTTGATGTTTAATTAATTGTGTAAACTCATCCCCATTATCGGGTAAAAGAGTAAATTGTATTTGCTGCTCATTCCATAAGAAATCAAGCGCAAATGCATGCAAGTAAGTACGTGCGCTATGCGCACCTGCATAAGAGGTATCACCTAATATAGGTGCGCCTATACTTTTTAGCGCTACTCTTAATTGGTGCGTTTTACCTGAGTAAGGTTTTAAAATATACCCCCTAAAACCGGGTTTATAACTTACAGAATAAAAACGACTAATAGCAGGATTAGCTGTTGTTGTAAGTAACTTAAAAGTACCACGGCGTGATTTTGCCATATCGCCTTTTATCCAACCCTGCTTTTTTTTAGGCTTGGCGTCGCTAATAGCCAAGTAAAACTTATTAATTGTGTGCTCAGTAAACATTTGCGTAAATTTAGCGGCGGCGAGTTTATTGCGCGCTAAAATAAGCAAGCCTGAGGTCACTTTATCGAGGCGGTGTACTGCAAAGAGTTTTTCATTTAATTGCTGCTCTGCTAATACCACAAAACCTGCGGCGTCTTCTGAATGAAAATTCAGCCCTGCAGGTTTTGCTAAAATATAAAAGTCGCTATGACTATACACAACTTTTAAATAGGCTTTATTCGTAATGCTCACGCGTGTTTACTTTGCAAATAGCTAATTACTTTAGCTAAATCTTCTGGCGTATCGACACCCGCTTGTGGAGTAATATGCGCTTGCTCTATTTTAATATTGTAGCCATGGTAAAGCACACGTAATTGTTCTAGTGATTCTAGCTGCTCTAGCGGCGACACACTTAGCTCAATATATTGCTTAATAAAACCAGCTCGGTAGGCATAAATACCCACATGGCGTTGAAACGGCGTTAAATCCAGCGTGCTCTGCTCGCCCATCATGGCGCTACGATCAAACGGAATACTGGCACGCGAAAAATACAATGCATTTTTATTAATATCGCTAACGACTTTAACTGCATTAGGATTAAAAACGTCTTCTTGCTCTTCTATCGCTACACTTAAAGTGGCCATAGGTGCAGTTGATTCATTTAATAACGTGGCAACTTGAGATACATTTTCTGGTGCCAATAATGGCTCATCACCTTGCACATTAACTACAATAGTGTTGTTATCAAGCTTAAGTAAATCAACAACCTCTGCTAAACGTTCCGTGCCTGACTGATGATCTTCACGCGTCATTAATACATCACTTGTAAAGGTACTCACAGCATCAAATACTTTTTGATGATCGGTCGCAATAACAACTTTACTCGCACCCGATAAACAGGCTTTTTCGTAAACATGCTGGATCATTGGCTTACCACAAATATCGGCTAGTGGTTTGCCTGGTAAACGGCTAGAAGCGTAACGCGCAGGAATAACAACTACGAATTCCACTTTTGTACCTCATCAAGTGACAATTCACGCGCTTCATTTTCAAGCAATACTGGAATGTCATCGATAACCGGATACGCCAACTTAGCGGCTGTACTTATTAGTTCGCTGTTTTCTTTATCAAAACGTAATTTACCCTTACATACTGGGCAGGCGATAATTTCGAGTAATTTTGTATCAAAGGCCATTGAGGATCCCTTTATCTTTTAATAATGAATTTAATTTGTTTATAACGCTATCGGTAGGTTGAGCATCCACTGGTAAGTAATACCAATTTTGTTTTGCAAAAGCACTACACTTTACAGCATCTTTTTCGGTCATTAACACATTTTCATCACCAAACTGAGTAAAATCATCAGCAGTGTATGCATAATGGTCTCGATAATGATGGGTTGATACTAAGGTAATGCCTTGTGCTTGTAATGACTGCTCAAAACGCAGCGGATTACCAATAGCACTCACAGCGTGGGCTGTTAATATAGGCTCTGTTAGCATACTATTATTGAGCACAGATTTTAAAGCTGCAGGCTGCAAATTATAACGTTGTGGGTTGTTGCCGCCATTTTCTATCACTAAATCAACGCTCTTTAAACGCTTTTTAGTTTCGCGAAGCGGGCCTGCTGGCATTAACAAACCGTTGCCAAATTGACGTGCACTATCAACAATACAGCATTCAATACTACGTGCCATTTTATAATGTTGCATGCCATCGTCAGATATAATTACATCAATAGCAGAGGTTTGTTCAAGTAATTCTATATTTTGTTGTCTGTTTGGGCCAACCGCTATGGGGCACTGCAAACGATGATATAAAAGTATCGGTTCATCGCCCGCCTCAAGCGTAGTACTGTTATGATCAACAAGCAATGGATATTGCTTAGCATGCCCGCCGTAGCCTCGGCTAATAATACCTACAGATAAACCTTGCTGAGTTAAATGAGCGTGTAGCCACAGTACAAATGGCGTTTTACCATTGCCGCCAACACTAATATTACCCACTACAATTACAGGTGTTTTGCTACTAAATTGCGTTAGTATACCGCATGTATAAAGCCATTTACGTAATGTTGATATTAGCCAAAACAGTGCAGCTAAAGGCAGTAATAATATAGTAATTAAACTGACAGGCTGATACCAGCTTTGTTCAATTTTGCTCACCCTTGCTCACCAAATTGCATTTTGCATAATGCTGAATAAGTGCCATTATTTGCCAGTAAACTTAAATGATCGCCACTTTCAATAACACTACCATTATCTATAACATAAATTCGGTCGCTATTTTCTATCGTCGATAAGCGATGCGCAATTACAATCGAGGTTTTGTCTTTCATTAATGCCTCGAGTGCTTGCTGAATTAGTTTTTCTGATTCAGTATCGAGCGCAGATGTTGCTTCATCAAGGATTAAAATAGGCGCATCTTTTAATATTGCACGAGCAATAGCAATACGTTGGCGTTGACCACCAGAGAGCATTACCCCATTTTCGCCAACCATAGTATTTAGCTGCTCTGGTAAGTCTTTTACAAACTCCCATACATGCGCTTGCTTGGCTACTTTTTCCAGTTCTTGCTGCGATATTTCACGCTGTAAACCGTAACAAATATTATTGGCAATGGAGTCGTTAAATAACACCACTTGTTGCGACACTAGCGCAAACTGACGACGTAAATCGGTTAGCTTATAATCATGCAGTGCAATGCCATCGAGTAAAATTTCACTAGGCGCTTCTAAATCATAATAACGTGGCAATAGGTTAGAAATAGTTGATTTACCTGAGCCCGAACGCCCAACTAAAGCAATGCTTTCACCCGCTTTAATCGTTAACGATAAATTGTTTAATACCGGCTCATCTTTAGTTGGGTATTTAAAGGTGACATTTTTAACTTCAATCAAGCCTTTTACTTTATCTACGCTTACAGTACCTGTGTCTTTTTCTACTTCCTCGTCGAGTATTAAAAACACACTTTGCGCGGCTGAAACTCCTCGCTGCATATCACTGTTTACATTAGCTAGCTGTTTAAGCGGGCGAAGTAACATCATCATTGATGAAATTAATACTACAAAGTCGCCTGAGCTTATGGTGTCAATCATCGAAGGCATTGACACAACCCATAAAATAACCGCCATAGCGCTGGCAGCCAATACTTGAATGATTGATACACTCAAGGCTTTAGTTGCGTCCATTTTAATTCGTTGCTGACGATTATGATTATTTACTTTTGAAAACTGATCTATTTCTTGATTTTGGCCACCAAAACCATGGATCACTTTATGACCGCTTAGCATTTGCTCTGAGCTACGAGTAACTTGCCCCATAGCTGATTGAATACTTTTAGAAATGTGTCTAAAGCGCTTTGACACCACAGTGACTATGACAGCAACTAAAGGAATAATAACTAAAAATATCAGCGATAATTGCCAACTGGTATAAAACATAACTGCGAGTAAAAACACCACAAAAGCGCCTTCACGCACTACAATTAATAATGCCTTGGTAATAGCTTGTTGTACTTGTTCGGTATCAAAGGTTATTTTGGAAATAAGATCGCCGGTGGAATTTTTATCATGAAACGATACCGGTAAATGTAGAATATGTTCAAACAACTCTTGGCGCAGCGAGCGTACAACTTGTGAGCCTACATAACTCAAACAATAAGACGACATAAAGTTAAATACACCACGCCCTATTACCAAGGCAATAACTACAAATGGTGCATATTTTAGTACATCAGCATTGCGCTCATTAAGACCTTCGTCAATAAACGGCTTCATAAGCTGAATAAATAAAGCATCCATACCTGAATACCCTATCATGCCAATAATAGCGACGATGGCGACTGTTCTGTACGCACCAACGTAAGAAATAAGACGTTTATAAATTTGTGTAGTACTTTGATCCATAACACTCTCTTTATACAGTTACAGCCCCTATTGTATCCTCAGGGAGGCTAAAACAAAACGTCAATCTTTAATAAACCAATAACTTTCACACTCTCTGGCCGTTTCAACATGCAGATTAGTACTATAAAATTTAATTCTAATTTGTCCTTGCTGCCCAGTAATATATTGCGCAGCGCCAATTTTGTTAAACCGCGCAACCACTTCATCATTAGGAAAATGCCATTGCCCTTTGTAAGCACTCGAATGCACCACAACTTTAGGGTTAACAGCCGCAATAAACTCACTACTTGATGAAGTACCACTACCATGATGCGGGCTTATTAATACATTGCTTGCTAAATTATATCCTGCGGCAATTAGTGCGTGCTCTCGTTGCTTAGAAATATCACCAGTAAAAAGTACACTGTGTTGCGCGCTACTAATTTTAACTACGCAGGAGTCATCGTTGTTATTGTTAAAAGTAATTGAACTAAACGTTTGTATTTTAAGCCCATAAAAATCCATAGTCATGGTTTTACATAAACTCGGTATACCATTTGGATGAAAAGCACTAAGAGTCGATTCAAAGCCTGCCTCAATAAAATGTTTAACTCCTCCTGCATGGTCGTTATCTTGATGGCTTAAAATAGCGGTCGCAACATTCAGGTTATTAGCTTTTATATACGGCAGTAAAATACTACGTGTACGGCTAAAGCGGTTAAAATAACTAGGGCCAAAATCATAAATTAATGCATTGTTATCTTTTTCTAACAACACCATCAAACCATGGCCAACATCAAATATGTTTACTTGCCAATCACTTTTGGAAGTAAAGTAACTATCAACCAGCAATACACTTAACGGGATACAAGCAAGCCATTTAAATTTCACTAAATACAGTAGTAGCATGGTTACATAACTAAACATTACTATATCTAAAGTAATTGTTCCTACATTAAACCAACGCCAGCCGGGCGGTATTGCCATTAATTGTTGATACAAAAAATACAATACGGGGTCAAATAACGACACTATCAGGCTCATATCAAGAATACTGCTCAATATCGCAACCACTAATAATAATGGCATAATGATAAAGGCGAGCAACGGAATAGCGATTAAGTTCAAGACTAACCCTGCCAAACTCACACCATTAAAAAAGTATAAAGACAAAGGCAATAAGCCTATAAATAGTGCCCCTTGTATAGCACATAACATGCCTACTTTAGCGATAACAGAGGCCCCCTTAAAGGGTACTTTTGTAATAACAATAAAGATGATAACCACAGCTAAAAATGAAAAATACAAACCAGGATTTAATACATTAAAAGGGTTAATCATTAAAACTAAAACCAAGGCGTATAAAATACTGCGCCAACGTAGCGATTGTTTAGCTAGGTAATACAATAATAAGTAGCACCCTAACATTATTAAAGCCCGGGTCGCAGAAACAATAAAATCGCTTAAATATACATAAACAAAAGCCGCTATAAAGCCCATTAAGCTATAACAAGTTGCAAGGTTAATTGTTTGTTTTATTCTAATTCTGGCGTGGCTTACAAGTGAGCGTGTTACAAAAAAAGCAAAGCCAAAAACTAACGAAATATGCAACCCAGAAATTGCCAGTAAATGGCTTAACCCCAGCGTTTGCATGGTCAGCTTTTGTTCAAAGTTCATTAAGGACTTGTCGCCCGTCAGCAGCGTATAATAAAGCCAGTTAAGCTTAGACTCTTTAAATATGTGTTTAATATAGTGGCGATAAGCTATAACGTGTTGGTTTCTTTTTGTATCAGTAATAATTAAATTTTTATTGAGTACTTTGCCTTTAAAAAATATTTTTTGTGTAAATGCATAAAGTTGATTGTCAAAAACAGTAAAATTTTTTGTGCTTCTAAAGTTTTTTAAATGTGCGTGAGCACTGAAGGTTGCGCCTACTTCTAATATTTGCGCTGAATCAACACTTAACATAGCACTGGGGGCAGTAAAATAAGCGTAATCTTGCTCATCAAGCTTAATAATTTTTGCTTTTATATATTGCGGAGCATTAGCTGATACAACGTCTTCAACAACTAACTTTACTGAATATGCATACTTTTCACCCTGCGCTGGTAGCTCAAACGAGTAAAAAAGTGTGAAATGCACTAAGATAGCAAAAATAGCGCAAATAAAGCCTAACAAAACATTTGAAAACGGCTTAAAATAAGCACTCGCAATTAGGATTGAAATTGTGATGAGTATAAATTCGAGGGTTTGAAAATAAAATACGGTTGCAATACTTCCGCACACAAATCCAAGACTAATCCACATTGATGTAAATGGTTGCTTTAAATGGCTAAAAAAACGATCCAACGATTTTTACCCGATCCAAATAAAATTAGGCATCACAAATCACTTAAAATATTTGGCCGTTTGTTACAAGACGCGAACCTTTGGCATTTAAATAGACGCTCTGCGCGTGGTGCATTTGCTGTCGGGTTATTTTTTGCGTTCATCCCTGTTCCTTTTCAAATGGTCCTAGCTGCAGCAACCGCTATAGTGTTTAGGGTAAACCTGCCCATTTCAGTGGCCTTAGTGTGGATAACTAACCCCGTTACCATGCCACCTATTTTTTACTGCTCTTATCTTATTGGCACCCTAGTACTAAACCAGCCAGAACAACATTTTTCCTTTGAAGCAAGCTGGCCTTGGTTTATCGAAAGCTTAACGACTATTGGTCCAGCATTTTTAGTTGGCTCCTTGGTGTCGGCATCAGTTGCCGCGATTATCGGCTATTTTGGAATAGATATTGTTTGGCGGCGTTCAGTTAGAAAAGCATGGTTAATACGTAACAAGTAGCCAATAGTTATAATGACTATAGACAAAAAAAGCCCAACTTAACAAGTTTGGGCTTTTTTAGTTTCTCGGCTTAAATTTTCGATTTAAATTCTATTAAAATCTAAATACTCGTCTAAACGCAATCAGTGGTAATAATAATAATCCATACCAAGAGAAGCTTGCAGAGCGACGCTCATACACTTCGGCATCAGGTGGTGCGCAATCCTCTATCGTGCCATTAGGTATTGGCGAAAGCTTTACTGCTACAGCAACACTTTCATATTCAGTTTTACCGTTAACATCGGTTACAACTTCACCTAATGAGTTACGCTTTTCAACAGTTTTAGTGGCCACACCAAATATTTCATTGTTTTCGTTAATCACTTTAGCTTCACTCATGCTATAGCCATAACTACTTGTACCGTCCATGTCGTAACACGGCAATAAGTCATTTAAATTAGTGATTTTATCATCACCTATTTTATAAATGAACGCAGCTGATCGACGTGAACTATCAGAAATACCAACCTCACCTTCGCCAACAATATAACCTTGATTATTTATACTGTTACCGTATGAGCTTGAGCTCGTAAAATAGCTATCTGGATAAACGGTAGTACCTGTTGCTATATCATGATAGAAAAACTTATTACGTAAAGCACCATCAACACGTCTTGTGGCATAACCTGTCACAATATTATTATCGTTAATTGCTAAAGATTTACCGCCTTGCCAACCGTCTGGTTGATTTATAAATTCAACCGCTTTGCCATCTTTAAAATACACCGGCATGGTTATAATAGTAGTATCTTTATCATAATAACGCGTGTTCGATACACCTGCTGCAATACCGTTCTTATTAACCGCAAATGCATTACTAATAAACGCAAAGTCAACTTCGTCTTCATAAGGAGTAAAGGCTAAACCTAGTACCTCGGTAGACGTGATATTAAATGCGTTATCAAGCGTCCATTTAGTTGCTTGCTTATTAAATATCCCACGGGTTGTTTGATTATTAATAACTTCAATACAGGTTGAAAATGGCTGATATTTATCATCACAGTTATCAGTAATATTGGTTTGACGCGTTTGCGGTATACCAAGTGACATATTACCAACAACAATATAACCATCTGCGGTTTTTACAATATCAGAGGCTTGGCTAGTACCACCATATTCACTAAATTGGGGTACTAAAGGAACTTCCATACCGCTTTCAGATATAACAATACCGCGCTCTATAAAGTCACGGGTAAACCACGGTTTAGGATCAGTTTCGTCCTCTATAGTAAACTCTATTTTATCAAAAGGAGCACTACCCCAACCAACTGTAGTGCCATCTTCTGCAACAGCGTTGTAAAAGTTAGTCACAGAGCGGGTAACGCCTGGGTAATCAGGCGAGTTTATATCAAACAAAGTTTGCTCAACAGCAGCGCCGCTATCATATTTTATTGCCGTTAGAGAGCTTAACTTTTGAAACTGATAATTAGCCGACACATTAGCTAAAAAACGGATCATGAAGCTATGCGCATCTGCATTAGTTGCTACAGCATTGTTTTTTTCTATGTCTTCTAACGTAAAAGTAATCTCTTTATCACTAAGCTCAAATGCATTAACTTCATTAGTGTAAGCGTTTTGAATTAAACTCAGTGAAAAATCAATATGCTCAATATCTACAGGTAAATTATATAAGCCATTAGCTATACCTATAATATGACCACTTTCACTTACATCGGTAACATAAGAATATTTCGCGCCTTCAAGTGCACCCAATTCCGTTAATTGATAAGTCGCACTTAATGCTGAAGTACTCATTGTTGCTAAAATACTGGCAGCGAGTAATTTATATTTCATTTTAGTCCTTACTACTGATTTTTTAATTCTTCAAGTTCTTCCCAGCGCGAAAACGCGGCCTCAAGGTCTGACTCAAGTTTTGCCAAATGGTTCAATGCCTTAGCCGTTATATCACTGTCTTGCTTAAAAAAATCAACATCACTAACTATGGCTTGTTGAATTTCAACATCGGCTTCGAGTTGTTCCATTTTATTAGGCAGTTGCTCTAATTCAAGTTTTAATTTGTAAGAGAGTTTATTACCTTTAGCCTCTGCTTTAACTACTGGCGCAGCAGGTGCTTTTTCAACTTTTTTAGTTGCTTGCTGTGGTTGATTTTTTTGTTGCTCTGCTAAGTAATTAACATAGGCTTCGTAATCACTGTAGCCGCCAACAATATCAGTAATTTTGCCATTACCTTCAAATGCCCAAACACTAGAGCAGGTATTATCAATAAACTCACGGTCATGGCTTACTATTAATACTGTGCCTTGATACTGGTTAATAATATCTTCCAAAAGCTCTAATGTTTCTATATCCAAATCATTAGTTGGCTCATCGAGTACCAATATGTTTGACGGTTTTAAAAACAGTTTCGCCAATAACAAGCGGTTTTTTTCACCACCCGAAAGCGCTTTAACTGGTGTACGGGCACGTGCTGGCGGGAACAAAAAGTCTTGTAAGTAACCTAATACATGGCGCGAGCGACCACCCATCATTACTTCTTGCTTACCTTCAGCAACGTTGTCTTGTACTGTTGCTTCTTCATCTAATTTTTCACGGTATTGGTCAAAGTAAGCAAATTCTAAATTAACACCTTGCTTAGTTTCACCGCTATCTGGGGCTAGGCTACCAAACATTAATTTTAATAACGTTGTTTTACCAATGCCATTAGGACCAACTAAACCAATACGATCGCCGCGCATAACCAAGGTTGAAAAATCATCTGCAATCACTTTATCTTTAAATGCATGACAAAGATGCTTAGCTTCAAATACCAATTTACCCGAACGATCTGCGGTTTCAATATTAAAGTCTGTTTTACCTACTTGGTCAACACGTTGTTTACGCTCGTTACGTAGTTGCTTAAGTTCACGTACGCGCCCTTCATTACGGGTTCTTCGTGCTTTAACACCTTGGCGTATCCACGTTTCTTCTTCGGCTAAACGCTTATCAAATAAAGCATTTTGGCTTTCTTCAACTTTTAAGTCGTGGGCTTTTTGCTCTAAATAAGTAGCATAGTCGCCAGGGTATGATATTAATTTACCACGGTCTAAATCTAAAATACGCGTTGCAACAGCACGAATAAAGGCACGGTCATGCGATATAAATACAATGCCGCCTTTAAATTCTTTTAAAAATTGCTCAAGCCACATAACACTTGCCATATCTAAGTGGTTAGTAGGCTCATCTAGTAATAATAAGTCTGGCTCACTAACCAGTGCACGAGCAAGTGCAACTTTACGTAACCAACCACCTGAAAGTGACTCAAGCTTAGCATCAGGTGTTAACTCTAATTGGGTTAAAACAACTTGAATGCGACTGTCAAAACGCCAGCCATCAACCGCTTCTAATTGGTTTGATAAACGCTCAAGTTTATTTAATAACTTATCGGTACATACGGTTTGTAGCTCTGTACTCACATGATGAAAATCAATCAGTAAGTTGGCAATTTCAGGCATACCTTGAGCAACATAATCAAATACAGTGCCGCTTGCGCCTTTTGGTGGATCTTGTTCTAAACGAGAAATTCTTATACCGCCAAGCTGGTTTATTTCGCCATCATCTAATAAAACCTCACCATCGAGTACTTTTAATAACGTTGACTTACCAGCACCATTTCGACCTACAACACACACACGCTCGCCACTTTCAATCACTGCATCTGCTTTATTAAGCAATGCATGAGTACCAAAGGCCAGTTGTGCTTTTAAAATTCTAATTAAATCCATAATTCTTCTTTGCTCTTATTCTGCTTGCGCTAAAAATTCACGCACGTCTAGTGCAGTAAAAGGCCAAAATAATTGTTGGCCTTGCTCACTTTTAAATACCGGAATACTAACCTGATAATCAGCAATAAGCTGATCATCAGTCATAATATCTACTAGCAATAATTCATTGTGGCTATTAACTAATCCCTTAATTAATTGCTCAGCTTGTTCACACAAATGACAACCATCTGTGTGATATAAAATCCACTTAGCCATGGGTAATTAACCAGCTATTATGAATTTTTTTATTACGCTTAAAATCAGGCGATAAGGTTTTGTCAGAAATATTAACCGCTTTTAAGCCCAAGCCAATTAAACCCACTTCATCCATAACAAAGCCACGTTTATTATTAGAAAAAATAAGCGTACCCGACGGGCTTAATATTTTTTTAACCCAAGTTAATAACTTAATATGATCGCTCTGCACATCAAATGCATCTTTCATACGCTTAGAGTTTGAAAACGTCGGGGGATCTAAAAAGATTAAATCGTACTGCGCCGTCGCATGCTCTAGCCACTTTAAGCAATCTGCTTGCTCAAAACGGTAGCGAGTATTACTAATATTATTTAAATCAAAGTTGTCTTGGCCCCATTTTAAATAGGTTTTTGACAAGTCAACCGTGGTAATTGCTTTAGCGCCACCAAGTGCTGCATGTACTGACGCTGTACCTGTGTAGGCAAATAAGTTTAAAAAGCGCTTATCTTTGGCGTTTTCTTGAATATAACGACGCATTAAACGGTGATCTAAAAACAAGCCAGTGTCTAAGTAATCAAATAAATTCACTTTAAACTTAGCGCCAAACTCTTCAACCACCATAGTGCGGTTTTGTTTAGCCATTGGCGTGTATTGCTCTTCGCCTTTTTGCTTTTTACGTACTTTTACAGCAATATTCTCTGGTGCTATTTTGAGTTGTTCAGCGGTTAAGCTGATCACATCTTGTAAGCGTTTTTCAGACGTTTTTTCATCAATTTCTTTCGGGGCTGCGTATTCAAAAATAACCGCTGAGTCACCGTAAATATCTACAGCAACGTTGTACTCAGGAATATCAGCTTCGTATACACGGTATGCTGTAATTTCGTTTTGCTTAAGCCAGTTTTTTAAACCCTGCTTGTTCTTTTTCAATCGATTAGCAAAAGACATTGAACCTTCAAAATTCAGCGCTTTTTTATCATCGGTTGTCAGGCTTACTTGTTTGTCATCAAGTTGATACAAGTTAAGTTCAACATCTAACGGGCCATTTTTAAATTTATAACGTTTCAGCCTAACCAACTTTAACAGCTTAAATAAGCTCTCATCCATACCCAGTAAAGCAAGCTTCCAATGATTGAAGTGCTTTTTAAAGCCCACACCTAAATTACGATGTAAATCTACAAGCTCAGCCATAGAACCAATACGCTCACCATAAGGTAAGTTAGATATAACTACGCCAGGTAATTTAGCCACTGCGGTTAGTTTAGTTGCATCACTTTGTTTAAACTTAATAATATCGTCTAGCTCAGCACGTTTTGCGTTATCAATTGCCTTACCTAATACTTGAGCGTCGTAATCGTGGCCAATGAGCCATAATTTAGGGTCTATAATATTGCCCAGCAATTCTTCTTTTAGCTCTTTAAATTTCGCAGCTCTAAAACTTGGTAAGCGCTCAAATGCAAAGCCTTCGCGAAATAAGCCGGGAGCTTCGTTGCGCGCCATACCGGCAGCTTCAATTAAAATAGTACCTGCACCACAACATGGGTCAAACAAAGGCTGATTTACATTTTCAAGCCAGCCGCTGCGTTTGATTAATGCCGCTGCTAAATGCTCTTTTATAGGTGCTTTACCTTGGCCCTGTCGGTAACCACGCTCAGATAAACGCGGGCCAGAGTAATCTATATACATAGATACGCCATAACGATTTAAACGCGCAACCACACGCACATTAGCGTCTTGTTTATCAACATTAGGGCGCTGCTCGAATAAGTCGTTAAAGTAATCAACTATGGCATCTTTTATAACTAAACCAGAAAACTGCGTATTTTTTAATGAGTCGTTGGTGCCATTAAAGTCGACAGCAAACGTTTGTGTAGGCCCAAACCATTCTTGCCATGGTTGTGAGCGAGCAAAGTTATACAGGCTATTTTTGTCATCTACGCCTTCTTTTTCTTCAATAAGCATAAGCACGCGCGTAGCAAAACGAGTCGATAAACACACCTTTTGCGCCAATAATGAGTCTGCCTCAAAGCGAACAGAACCAACAGTTTGCTTAGACACAGTTGCGCCAAGTTCTGTTAGTTCATCAACCAATAAATTTTCGATTCCGATAGAAGTAAGTGCGATAAATTGCAAAGTAGTAACCCTTAATAGCTAATTGCGCAGGATTATAACATAGGTTTGCATACAAACACGCCATAAACACGGGCTGAAAATAAAATTAGATTAAGCTATTTTGCTATGAATATGCTGATTTAAGAGAGGATGTACACGATTGTTTAAAACGCGAATGGCTTCAAACTGTACTAATGATAAATTATCATCTAATTGAAAATTTTCACTTAGGTTAATACACACAGATGCATCACTGCTGTGCTCTACAATTAAAAACTCTCCCGACTGCGCTTTAGAGGTTAAATTAATAACGGCTTCAGTACTTGGAGTGTTTCCTGTGTATTGCTCAAAAAACCAACTTTTAGCAAGTACTGGCTTTAATTGAAATTTCACTGCGGTTGCATTGAGTGATATTTGACATAATTGCGCTGGATTCCACAGCTTAAATTGCACAAGATATTGATAAACTTGTTCATAAAAAGCGGCATCTTCTAAGCTAAAATAAGGGTTTTTAAATGTGCTGTCAGTAAGTTGTCTTAACTTATAAGGAGTGCAGAGCTGCATATCTTCATTTAAATCAAGTAATAAGCGGTTTTTTTTGGCGCAAGATATCCACTGCCATTGCTTTGATGCTTGTAACATATCCCCTCCACGCTTAGCATTTAAATATAATAAAAACAATAAGCACAAAGTATAGCCGCTTTTAATCATTTTTAAAATGTTTTATTAGAACATTTATTGAACGATCAAAAGCTTAGAGGGCAAGTTAGCCTTTTAGTGTTAAAACAAACTTAACTTTTAAGGCTAAGTAGCCCTATTTTTTATAAACTATCAACTATCGATTTAATTAATTGTGGGCCTTTATAAATAAAGCCAGTATAAATTTGTACTAAATCGGCACCTGCGTTTATTTTTTCTTTCGCCGATGACACATCGTCAATACCGCCTACACCTATAATAGGTAACTGCCCATTAGTTAAGCGCTTTAGCTCGCTAACTACATGCGTCGCACGCTCCCTAACTGGCTGCCCCGATAAACCACCGGCTTCGTCAGCATATTGCTGACCCGCAACCATGCTACGCTCAAGTGTAGTATTGGTAGCAATTACCCCATCTATTTTATTGCTTAGTAAAGATTCACTTACTTGAGCAATTTGGATTGGATCTAAATCTGGCGCAATTTTTACCAGCATAGGTACCTGTTTACCATGTTTAGCAACAAGATCAAGCTGCTCGTTTTTCAAACTTTGTAGTAAATCATCAAGGGCTGCACCGTATTGTAAATCACGAAGCCCTGGGGTATTTGGCGATGAAATATTAACAGTTATATACGAGGCATGTTCAAACACCTTGCGCATGCAATGTATGTAATCGTCTTTGCCTTGCTCATTCGGTGTGTCTTTATTTTTACCAATGTTAATACCTAAAATACCGGTATAGTTGGCTGCTTTAACGTTATTAACTAAATTATCAACGCCTTTGTTATTAAATCCCATGCGATTGATAATGGCATTTGACTGCGGCAATCTAAACATACGTGGTTTATCGTTACCAGCTTGTGGGCGCGGAGTAACTGTACCCACTTCAACAAAACCAAAGCCCATTTGTGCAAATGCAGTAATACACTCTGCATTTTTATCAAGCCCTGCAGCAAGACCAACGGGGTTTTTAAGTTCTAAGCCTAAAAAATTAACTGGTTTATTCACAATATTTTGTGACCAAGCAGCGCTTAATGGTGTATTGGCAAAACGACTTAAATTATTAAGAGCGAACTCATGCGCCCACTCCGCATCACGGGTAAACATAAAACGGCGAGCTAAATCGTAAAACATGAATATAATCCTCTTAAAATGCAGACAAAAAAATACCTCAGACTAGGCCGAGGTATTGTATAACAATTTTAACCATTAACTCATTATTTTCACCAAGGAAAATAATGAGTAGGCATTAATTATGGTTTTTATTCTATTACACGCAGTTATGGCTTAATAACATGAGTTCACGTAGTGCTACTGAAAACTTAGCAAAATCGTGAGTTTGTGATGTTCTAAACTCTGCAAGCATTTGCTTCCAACGTTGTAATAATAACTCTTGGCTATCCATCCATTGCTCAATTTGGCCATTAACATCTTTGTTATCATCGGCAAAACCGTTTAATACCACTTCTGCTAATGTACGTTGTTGCCAATCAAGCTCTTCGCGGTACGATGCACGCGCTAATGCCTGCCAATGGTTTGCTACTGGTTGCTTAGTAATTTGCTCTAAGAACCAATGTAAGCCCATGTTTGCACCAAGCTTGAAGTAAGTATGCGATACAGTATCGATACTTTGTTTCGAACTTGCTGAGATTTCAGCTAAGTCCATAGCAGAAAACAAGCTAGATAAACCAGTAATGCGATTAGCTAGTTCTGCAGGCACACCACTTTGTGTTAACTCTTGGGCAGCTGCAACTAAAAGCTCGCCTTCTTTATCAACCATATACGTTGTTAAATTAGCACTTAAATCTGCAAATGTTGGCGCAAAAAATTCAACTGTTTGGGTAATTGTTTGTGCTTTGTTGCGATGACGTAAGAACCAACGTGTTACACGACGAACCGTGCGACGTAATTGGTATAGCATTTCGGTTTGTACAGCAGCCGGAATTTTATTATCAAGTGCAACAACCGAGGCCCACGTATCGCTCATTTGGAACAACTCGCTGGCAATTGAATAACATAAAGCAATTTCAGCTTCATTTGCACCGGTTTCTTCATGCATACGCACCATGAAGTTAAGGCCCATATCGTTAACAATTTGATTAGCCAGTTTAGTGGCAATAATTTCTTTACGAAGTGGGTGGTTATCCATCGCTTCGTTAAACTTCTCACGCAGTGGTAACGGGAACGAATTAACTAACAATTGACGGTAATATGGATTTTCCGTAATTTCATCTGTAACAAATGACTCTTTAAGTACCATTTTAGAGTACGACACTAAAATCGCTAACTCTGGACGTGTTAAGTCTTTGCCAGCTGCTGCACGTTCTGCTAATTCTTCATCACTTGGGATAAACTCAATCGCACGATTTAGCTTGCCTTCTTTTTCAAGAGCATGAATAAAGCGAATTTTCTCTTTAAGCGTTGATGAGCCTTTAGATTGAGTAATTGAAATAGTGTGTGTTTGACGATAACAATCATTCAATACCAGCTTAGACACTTCGTCTGTCATAGCGTATAAAAGTTCATCGCGTTGCTTGCGCGTTAAGTCACCTGAGGTAACTAAACCATTAAGTAAAATCTTAATATTAACTTCGTTATCTGAACAAGTAACGCCACCTACGTTATCAATAAAGTCAGTATTAACACGGCCGCCTTTCGCTGCAAATTCAATACGTCCTAACTGAGTTGCACCTAAGTTACCGCCCTCGCCAAATACTTTAGCACCTAGCTCGCCACCGTTAATACGCAGTGCATCGTTTGCACGATCCCCTACATCGGCGTCAGTTTCTTTGCTGCTCTTAACATAAGTACCAATACCACCATTCCACAATAGATCGTAATCCATCATTAGCGCAGCTTTGATCAGTTCAGTTGGTGTCATGCTTGCTTTTTTAGTGCCTAACATTTTTTTCATTTCTGGGCTTAGTGTAATCGACTTAGCCGCACGAGAGAAAACACCACCACCGGCAGAAATTAAATCTTTATTAAAGTCTTCCCACGATGAACGCGGTAATTTAAATAAACGTTCACGCTCAGGATACGTTGCTGCTGCATCTGGTGTTGGGTCAATAAAAATATGCATATGGTTAAATGCAACTTGTAAACGAGTATGTTTAGATAACAACATACCATTACCAAATACATCCCCTGCCATATCGCCAATAGCTACCACGGTAAAATCGGTTGTTTGACAATCAATATCCATTTCGCGGAAATGACGTTTAACTGATTCCCACGCGCCACGTGCTGTAATACCCATTTTCTTATGGTCATAACCCACTGAGCCACCTGATGCAAACGCATCACCTAGCCAAAAGTTATATTCATTTGCAATGCCATTAGCAATATCAGAGAAAGTTGCAGTACCTTTATCGGCTGCTACAACTAAATAAGCATCATCGCCATCGTGGCGAGTTACATCTACAGGCGCAACAATTTCACCTTGTACAATATTATCTGTGATATCTAACAAACCACGAATAAAGATTTTGTAACACTCTTGGCCTTCTTTTAAGAATGCTTCACGCTCAGTTGGCAATTGTTTACAAACAAAACCGCCTTTAGAACCTACTGGCACAATTACCGCATTTTTCACTTGTTGTGCTTTAACTAAGCCAAGTACTTCAGTACGGAAATCTTCACGGCGATCTGACCAACGCAAGCCACCACGGGCAACACTACCGTATCGTAAATGCACACCTTCAATACGCGGAGAATATACAAAAATTTCAAACGCCGGTAATGGTAATGGTACGCCAGGAATTAAGCTTGGCTTAATTTTAAACGATACATACGATTTAAATTGGCCATTGCCATCTTTTTGAAAGAAGCTAGTACGCAGTGTTGCCACTATCATATCAACGTATAAACGTATAATACGGTCATCATCAAGATTGGCTACGTTTTCAAGTTCTAAATATATTTCTGTACTAAGCTTTTCAAGTGTTTTTTCACTTGCAGGGCTTTTAACTGAGAACTTTTTAGTAAACAAGTTAACAATTTTTGCTGCAATGTGTGGATAATTTGCAAAAGTGCCTTCAATGTAAGCTTGCGAGAAGGTAACCCCAATTTGGCGCATGTATTTAGCGTACGCACGTAATATTGACGCTTCACGCCCAGTAAGACCACCCATTAATACTAAACGGTTAAAACCGTCGTTTTCTAAGCGGTTATTCCAAACACTGGTTAACGCAGCGCGAAAACGTGCTGAAATTTTATCAAAATCTGCCATCCCTTTGCTATCAATTAGCATAGAGAAATCCATGATCCAATTAATGCTACCATCGCTAGTTTTAACTGAATAAGGTGTTTCGCCAACGACACGTAAGCCAAAGTTTTCTAGCATCGGCATCACATCAGATAAGTGAATAGGCTCATCTTTATGAAATAAGCTTAAACGCACAACATTGCTGTTAGCTTCTTCTTGCGGGCGATAAAATAACATTTCAAGTTTGTTTTCATCGTTAAGCATTTCTAGCTTTTCAATATCAACAACAGCTGCACTTGGTAATACTTCATCTTTATATGAGCGAGCAAATGCTTGAGCATACTTACGGTTTAATTCATTACCGCGTGCTTCGCCAGCTTGCTCTAGTAAGGCTGATTGTAATTTATCTTCCCAAGTACGGGCCGCTTCAACTAAATTGTTTTCAATGTCTTTCACTTTATACTCTATATTATTATCAGTCACACGCACGGTATAATGAGTACGTGCTAGTGTTGACTCAGAGAAATAGGTTGTAAATTCGACTTTTTCGTCAGAATTAAATGCATTTGCTAAAATATTTTGCGTTTCATGACGCAGTGCCGTGTTATAGCGCTCACGTGGTACATAAACCATACATGAGAAAAAACGTCCATAGGCATCTTTACGTACAAACAAGCGACACATATCACGCTCTTGTACTTGCAACACGCCCATTGCAACTTCTAGCAATTCGCTTTCGCGGGCTTGTACAAGTTCATCTCGCGGGTAGGTTTCTAAAATATTAAGCACCGCTTTATAAGCATGGGTGCCTTTGGCAAAATCACACATTTGCATAATACGGTCAATTTTACTTTTAAGAACCGGTACGTCTGCCGCACTGTAGTTATAAAAGTTTGACGAGAACAAGCCAATAAAGCGATCCTCACCAATAACATTGCCTTTGTCATCAAAACGTTTTACACCAACATAGTCGATATAAGCCGGACGATGTACGCGTGATAATGAGTTAGTTTTAGTTAAAATTAGTAAGTTACTACTACGCGCATCTTGGCGAGCAGCTTCTGGTAATTCAGAAAGTAGACGAGTGTGTTCTACACCGGCATTTTTCATCAAACCTAAACTGGTTTCCATTACGCCTTTTAACTCGTAATCACCCTGTATTGGCGATAACTCATATTGGCGATAGCCCATTAGGGTAAAGTTGTCTTTAACTAACCAGTCTAAAAACTCAACCGTTTCATCTACTTCAGCATTATTTTTGCCAGCACGACGTTTTGGTAGCTCTTTACTAACTGCAATTAGCTTTTCGCGAATTGGCTGCCAGTCTTCTACCGCTACCGACACATCTGTAAGCACAGACTCTAACTCTTGTTTGAAAGACTCAATCACAGCTGAATCTGTTTGACGGTCAATTTCAATAAAGAATACTGTTTTGGTCGAGGTTGATTCTTGCTCTGCTTTTAAACCAGATAAACCTGAGATTTTGTCATTTTCATCTCGTTGGATTTTAAGCGGGCTATGTAGTAATAAGTGAGAGGCAATATTTTCACGAGTCATGGCCATACGTACTGAATCAACTAAAAACGGCATGTCTTTAGCTATAATCTCAACAATGGTATGCGATGACTGCCAGCCATCTTTTGCCACTTCTGGGTTGAAAACGCGAATAACCGCGTCATCAGACGTGTTCTTTTCTAGCGAATTCCAAAGGCTTAGTGCAGCACCATATAAGTCACTATCGTTACGATTAGCCAAATCCTCTTTAGACATATTGCTGTACAAGGCTTTGGCGAATTTTTCAACGAGTAACACATTATCAGCGCGAACTTTTTTGTGGATAAGCTTACAAACATTATCTAAAATAACTGAGGCTTGACCTTCATTTCGTGTCATTGTTTATTCCTTAAATCTATTACTGCTTAATAGCAGAATATTTGTACAGCATTTATTAGCGTGGAGTCGAACAAATTCTAACTCGTTTACAACTAATAAACAGCCTTTTACGATGAAAACATTTTTAGCTTTTCAGCTATTTGGTCATCTATTCACAAATTATAGATATAAATGGCCTTTACAGGCCATTTAGGAGCAAACTTATTCACTTTATTTTTTCTGGTCAGTCCAGAGCAAGCTACCAATTGCTGGTAAAAGCAGCACTGCACCCAGCATATTTACTAAAAACATGAAGGTAAGCAAAATTCCCATATCAACTTGAAATTTCAAATCAGAGAAAATCCAAGTACTCACGCCAATAGCAAGTGTAATACCGGTAAATAATACTGCACTACCGCGCTCAATTAACGCATTTCGATAAGCCACACTCAGCGGTACATTTTGTTTTAACTGTCCCATCATCGACGACAATATATAAATACCATAATCAACGCCTATACCCACACCTAATGCAATAACTGGCAGTGTAGATACGGTTAAGCCAATTTCCAGCTGTACCATTAGTGCTTGTGCAAGAGTAGATACCACATACAGAGGCAACACTACTGCAATGGTTGCTTTTACGCTTCTAAAGCTTAGTAAACACAAAACAATTACAGCGCCGTAAACATACAGCATCATCGGAATTTGCGCCGCTGACACTGACTCGTTTGTGGCTGCCATTACACCTACTGGGCCTGATGCGAGTTTAAACGCAACTTTATCTGTACCCTCTTCTTGTGCAAAGCGTTTAACACTTTCAATTACAAGATCAATTGTTTGCGCTTTATGATCATCTAAAAAGATAATCACTGGCATCACTGAGCAATCGCCGTTGAGTAATCCCGTGCTGGTTTCTACCCGCGAGGTAGATTGTACTAAGCTTGCAGAGTTACGTGGCAGGCTTTGCCATTTAAGGTTACCTTCGTTATAACCGGCATTTACCGACTGCGCTACCGAGCTTAAGCTTACCGCTGATTGCACACCGGCCACATTCTCTACTTTGTACTGAAAGCGGCTAATACGCTGCATCACATCATGCTCAGTACATGCTGCAGGATACGCTTCTACAATTACCTTTAAGATATCAGACGAAATGGTGTATTTGTCCGAGATTAAAAATGTGTCTTGGTTATAGCGTGCATCTTGGTGCAATGAAGGTGCGCCAGCATGTAAGTCCCCAATACGCATTTTATCTGCTTGCCAATAACCAAGTGCAAATAACACTAAAGTAAAAGCAATTATCATTTTAGCAATTTTAGGATCGGTGGCTTTAACCAATAAATCTCTAATTGCATCAAGCATATTTGGTTTTTTAGCATCACCCGATTGAATATGTACACTATTTTCAAAGTGCATATACGACGCCCATACAGGGAGTAAAATTAGGTTAGTAAATATAATTACCGCAACACCTAAACTAGCAGTTATAGCAAGCTCTCTAATAATACCAATGTCAATGGTTAGCAGAGTTAAAAAGCCAACCGTATCCGATAACAACGCAATGCCGCCTGGGATCAATAATGCTCTAAAGCTTGACTGACAACATTCTCGCGTACTTTTACCCTCGCCTACTTTTTTACCTATCGCGTTAATCATCTGCACACCATGGCTCACACCAATTGCAAATACTAAAAAAGGTACCAAAATAGACATAGGATCTAAGCCAAAGCCTAAACTCGACAGTAGCCCTAATTGCCAAATTACAGCAATGATCGAACACATTATAGGTAAAATAGTCAGCTTTAAACTGCCACAAAATAGCCAAACCATAATAAAAGTAAAGGCAATCGCGATGGCAAAAAATACCACCACACCTTTTGCACCTTCGGCTATATCACCGGCCATTTTAGCAAAACCAATTATATGAATACTCACCTTGTCGGTGCTTAGCGGTTCACGTAGTTGTGTTTCGAGTTTTTGCGCAAATGCTAAAGTATCGAGCTTTTCTTGGGTTTGCGGATCGGTTTCCATTAATTGCGCTGTCACCATCGCACACGAATAATCACTGGCAATCATGCGCCCAACTACTTTCGCTTTTTCGATATTTTCTTTAACGACCCCTAAACCCTGTTTATCGGCTTTAAAATTAGCAGGAATTATTGGCCCGCCGGCAAAACCATCTTCAACTACTTCAACAAATCGAGCGCTGGGTGAAAATATTGAATTTACTAAAGGTCGATTAACACCAGGGATAAAATATAGCTGGTCGTGTACCGCTTTTAATTGGGTAAAAAATTCAGGATTAAAAATATCGCCGCTGTCGTCACACACCGAAATTAAAATACTGTTAGCGCCACCAAACTGCTTTTCATGTTTGGTGTATACCTTCATATAATCGTGGTTTAACGGAATGTTTTTATTAAACGAGGCATCAAGTTGAATTTGTGTCGCTTTAAATGCCAATAAACAGGTTATAAGCACAAAACTTATAAGCATAATTAAGCGATGTTTAAATATCGCATTTTCTATAAAGTCTAAAATCTTATGCATTAAGGGGTCAACTCCTTCACTTTAATGCCATCTTCTGTTGCCATGATTAGTTTATTATTTAAAATCACACCATCTAGAATTGCTTTACCGTCGGCCAACTGCTCATGTGTAAGCTCAGCGTTTTGCAAATGAAAAATCACGCCGCTATTGGCCAACATTAGCCATTGTTCATTGTTATAATTTATGATGTTGTTAATCGTTGCTGTTTTTTTATTATCAAGGTGCTGCCAATTTTGATCACCTTGCTGGCGAGTAAAAACATTGCCTCGTAATCCTGCCACTACCTCTTGCTGCGCATTGGCGCTAAATGCAAAAAATGATCCTGGGTAAATTTCGTCAACTCGCTGCCATGTTAAGCCTGCATCGGTACTTTTTGCCATTAAGCCCATTTCACCCACTAACATTAAACCGTCTGGAGTTTGCTCAATGCGGTTAAAGTGCGGCAAAATTGAGGCTGTTTCTGCTTCATAACCTTCTGGGTCGTGTTCTTTTAAATCACTCAAATATTCTCTATCGTCACTAAATAATAGCGAGTCTAAAAAACGTTTTTGCCAGTGCTTACCACCGTCACTGGTTTGATAAAACATGCCATAAGCCCCCACAGCATAACCATGTAGCTCATCTTTAAATAAAATATCTAAACACGGTTTATCTATCTCTGGCTTAGCTTGTTGTAAATGCCACGTTTTACCACCATTTGTAGTATTTATAATTGTTGCATCGTGCCCACAGGCCCAGCCATTGTTTTCATTAGTAAAATCAACCGCAGTTAACAATATTTGAGTTGGCACCGATTCTGCTTGTTGCCAATCAATACCATTAATACTTGTAATTACAGTGCCATGCTTACCAACAGCCACTAAACCCGCTTTAGTTTGGGTAATATCAGTCAATAACGTTTTATCGGCGTTTATTGCACTAATAGCAAATTGAGGAGCTTCTTGTGCAACACTCGCACCGCTGAGGATCAGGCTGGCATATACCAAATACTTCATAAATTTAAATCGCCTTGAACTGGGGAATTGTTTGTCTATTTAGGTGAGGAAAAGCCCTGCGCGTCAAAAAGACAAACGCGATGAGAAAGGAAAAAAGGCACCTAACCAATCGGTTAGGTGCCTACTATTAACTATCTACCTTCGCGACGTAATGCGCTTGATGTAAACTCATTGTCGTTAAACGACTGAGAAAAATCATACATTTTGTGCTGGTTATCTAAACCAATTGCTAAGTAACGACGAGAGTTTAAATCATGATAAACCTCTAACGTACTCCACTGCGTTGGTACTTCATAGTAGTTAAGGCCATAAGCCATAGCTACACGGTAAAGTTGGTCACGGTTATCGTAAATATCGGTAACCTGTACTTGCCAGCTATCTTCATCAATATAAAACACACGTTTTTTATAAATATGGCGCGTATCATCTTTTAAGTTAGCTTCAACCACCCACACACGGTGCTTTTCGTAGCGTGTATGCTCAGGGTTAATATGTCCTGGCATTAATATTTCGTCATAGCTTAGTTTATCGCTATGGAGCTTATAACTATTGTATGGAATATAAAGCTCTTGCTTACCTTTTAATGTCCAGGTGTAACGGTTTGGTGACCCGTTAAACATGTCAAAGTCATCAGTGGTACGTAAGCTGTCAGCTGCTGTACCTGGTGCATCATAAGCAACGTTAGGTGCACGACGAACACGACGTTGACCACTGTTGTAGGTCCATGCTTGGCGTGGCGTTAATATTTGGTCCATGGTTTCATGCACTAATAACGCAGTACCCGCTAGGCGTGCCGGCTCGGTTACTTTTTGTTTAAACTTAAACAAAATATTTGAGTCTTGCAGTTGCGCAGGTGTAGCACTTGGATCTGAGTATTTAACTAGTAGTTGCTCATCAAAACCAACATAGTTATACGAACCCGAAGCGGTAGGTGCTGCTTGGCCGCCAAAACGCTCAATAGACTGACCACGGTAACGTAGCAAGTGATTCCAAATTGCCTCTAAACCAGTTTTAGGAATAGGAAATGGAATACCAATTGCTGTACTTTTAATCCCATTACCGCCTTCTATTAGCTCTGCAGTGGGTGCAAATTGCTTAGTTGCATCATATACAAATTGCGGGAACGAAGCAGAGCGACGAGTTGCATATACTGGCATTTTAAAGGTATCAGGATACGCTTCAAATAACGCAATTTGGCCAGGGCTTAAGTTCGCTTTATATTTTTCAATATTGCTTTTATCAATAGTAAACAACACTTTATCCGTATTAAACGGGTCTAAGTGATGCATACCTGCTTTATAACCTGCCGGTGCTGCGGTAATACCACCATTCCACGCAGGAATAGAACCATCTGCATTGCCTGCTTTTTGAGCGCCTAGTGGCGTTAAGTCTGCACCTAAGCGCGCAACTTCTTCGCTGCTAATTTTAGCTAAAGCAGCGTGACTTGCAAACAAGCTACAAAATGCAGTAGCAATGAGGGTAGGTTTTTTAATCATAATAATATTACCCCTAAATAGAATATTTTAAGTTAAATGAAATGTAATCGCGATCAGAGAAGGTATTAATGTCGCCGCCACCCCAAAATGAGTTGTAGCTAACATCTAATGACCACGCATTTTGATAGTTAAAGTTCATGGTTGCACCTAACGATTTACGATCCTCTATAAACAAAAACATAGGATCTGGCGTGCTACCATTTACGTCATGAGAAAATACAAAACGTGGCGAAAAGTTAATACCGTTATACAGGTTATAATAATCACCTTTAGCAATTAAGCGATAACCCCACGATGTAGCCGTAGCAAATTGTTTTTGCTCTGCTCCATTTGATAACGCCATATGTAGCGCAGAATAATCAGAACTGCCTGGGCCGGTCATAATGCCACTACGCCCAGTACCAGAAACGTTTAAACGCATTTCATCGTACTCCGGCATACTATGAATACGCACGCCACCAACCTCACCTACCACAGCCCAGCTATCTGCACCCAAAGATGGGCCAAATAAATGCGTCGCGGTAAATTGTAATTGACTGGTATTACGCTCTATATAACCTTTTGCTAGCTCGCCTGGGCCAACAACACTGACAGCATTGCCTTGGCTCATTTGTGAAATACCTGCAAATTCAGGGCGTAAACCTGCCACTGCTAATTGCTCTGGCATTGCAGCGTAAAGTAGCTCTACGTCATCAATTTGTAGTGGTTCATCTTCGCGAAAAGTAAACTCACCGGCAAACGCAGTTTCACCTAAAGATGTGTTGAAGCTCAAACCATAGAGTTTAATGTCTTCTGGGTATTCATTTTTTGCTAAAGAGAAAGCTCTTAAATTATGAATATTATCTTCAGTGATTTCAGTCGTTGTAATCATTGCTAAATCTTGGGCAAGTGAAGCTTGAGTAAAATTAGACACTCGACCAGATACTAACGGGCGACGGCTATGATAATTCACATGATAAAATGCCACTTCCGTGTCATTAAATTCAGGTAAAAACACGCCTAAACGTAAACCGTATTGGCCGCCGTCATCCGGCTCTACTTTACCTTCATCGCCTTTACCTTTTAGTGCTACCTTAGTTGGATAGGCTAAATACATTTCGGCCAGTAGCGCTTTGCCTTGAGCACTTGAAGGATCAACGCCTTTGAGTGAGGCTGCTAGGGCAAAGTCAGAGGTTAAATTATTTAAACTGTCGGTTAAAAATGCTAAATCAATATCAGGATTTGAAGTAAAACCTAACTGCACATTTTGCTGATAACCATTTTCAGAGGCAAAGTCATTGGTAGAAAAATACGTTCCCGTTGCTGGTAAGCGTGTTTCTTGCCATTGGTATTGATAAAAACCCTCTAAGGTTACGTTATCAGTAATACCTAACGACGCCCATAACATACCAACAGGTATAAAGGCTTCTTTAAGCTCTGCACCAGGCGCTTTTAAACGGTCTATGTCAACTGGGTTAACGTTAATACCATGCGATATTAATGTACTTTCACCCCAATTTATTACTTGTTGACCAACGCGAATTGATAGTGGGTTTTTTCCTTCATTTAAATCAAAGCTTGCCCATACATACGCATCTAATAAACGGATGTCAGCACAGCTTTGTGCTTTTGTATCTTTGTCATCACATGGATCGACGCCTTGGCCTGAGGTAGGGTTTACATAAGCACGATCGCCATCCATTAACTCAAAGTCATAAAAATACATAAATCGAGTAAACAAACCATAATTATCTTTACTGATAGATAGATCATGGGTGCCCTTTAATAGTTTTGAAAACGAATCACCACTATCAAAGTTTAAATCGCCTGCATCACCATTGTTTGAATATGATCCTGGTTGCGCCCACACATCTTGCGATGAGTAAACGGTATTGTTTAAGGCTGGGTTATAACCCGTCCAATCGAATGAAGGGTTGTTACTTTTACCTATTAAGCCAAAGTCTCGGTCTTCTACACGAATACTTTGCCCATAAGAAAAAGTGGAGTCGAAAGTTATATCAAAACCTCCGGCTTCAAAAACTGCCGCTTGTGCAGTCATTGCAGATAACCCTAAGCTTGCGGCTGCTAAACCTATAGCGATTTTATTTTTAACAAAAAGCGATCTTCTTATCATTTTGGTTTCCCCCCTGTCGCGGGTCATTTTGTGTGATCAAGTTATTGTTTTTAGTGTAATCGTAACGATAGAAGCGAATTAAACAAATTACAAACAGTCGCCTTCAATCAGTCATAATCTTTTTTTATTCACTGACGTTTACGCAATGGTAAGACGTCATACCAGTAATTTATACACGCAAATTAACAATAGGACAAATCGAAATTAACAAAAAGGCAATATTTATGTATATCTATAACATAAATACAAGCGCTTAGGCTACTCGTTCGAGGCGGATAAACTTATTTTCGGGGGTAAGTATCAATCTAAACCTACCTCGCACCCCTAAACTAGAAATGTAGGGGCGCAGGTAGTTTGCGGCAAATCGAATGGTTTTACCGCTGTCATCTACAACTTGTACTGAGCTATAACGTCCATGGTAGTAATCCATGCATTCGTTGTAGCTCAAATTTAATCTAAAATAATATTCAATCATGATTTAATTTAAGGCTTTTTCAACCTTCTCAAATAAATCGTCGCTCAGCGTATCTAAATCAGCTAAACGCTGCAGTTGTGTTTTCATTGCTGCAGAACGTACTTTATCGTAACGTTTCCACGACATAAAAGGAGTTAACATGCGTGATGCATTTTGCGGATTAATAGTATTGAGCTTAATGAGTAAATCACCAAGCAAAGCATAACCTTGACCATCTAGGCGATGAAATTGCGCGGTATTAAAGTGACTAAAACTGCCAATTAAAGCACGCACTCGGTTAGGGTTTGAAAAGTCAAAACAAGGATGTTCATACAGTGCTTTAATATTGTCAATTGCATCATCACCCGACTGCATGGCTTGCAGTGCAAACCATTTGTCCATTACTAATACGTCGTGTCGCCATTGGCTATCAAAATGTGCAAGCAAGGTGTCACTTAATGTATGCGACGCTTTTATAGCACCACTGAGCGCACCGAGCACATTGGTCATATTAGTTGAGCTTGCAGCATCTTTTATAAATTCAGCCGCTGATAAACTGTCTGTTTTTGCTAGGTAATACAAACATTGTTGTTTTAATGAACGTATTGCCACAGCAGCCGCATTAACACTGCCATCGTCTTCAAGTGCTTGGTAACAATTAATAAATTCTTGTTCAAGGGTATCGGCTATTTGCTGTTCAAACTGCTGTGTAATATTAAGAATGGCATCAACTGGGATCGTCTCAAACTCAGCTGCTAAGGTATCAAAGCTAGGGAGTTTTAACAGTTCAGCAAGTAATGCCAAGTCACCTGCTCTACTGGCTATTAATACCTGTAATGCTGCTATTATTTCATTACTTAATGGTTCAGGTTTTTTGCTTGCAATACCACGCTTAACCGCATTAATAAATAGCTGTTGCTGTGCATCCCAACGCGAAAAATCGCTACGCGCAAAGCGCATTATGTGCAATAGGTCTTGATCGTTACTGTGCTGCTTTAATATACACGGGGCTGAAAAGTCTTCCAATAAAACGGCAACAGGTTGCTCTGCTAGCTGATCAAAATTAAATGTTTGCGTTGCTTTAGTTACATCAAGCACATGATCAACGCTCTGACCTTTATATTGTAACGGTACACTTTTTCCCTTGCTATCTAACAGCTCAATTGCAAAAGGAATATGCAAAGTATCGTTTTGTGGCTGATTAATTGGCGCAGCCTGCTCAATGGTAAGGCTAAACGTTTGCGTCTCGCTATGGTAACTTTGTTGTACATTTAAACGAGGAGTACCCGATTGGCTATACCAACGTTTAAATTGCTCTAAGTTAATATTAGATGCATCACTCATAGCACTTACAAAATCGTCACAGGTAACCGCTTGGCCATCGTGGCGTTCAAAGTAAAGTGTCATGCCCTTTTGAAAGTTAGTTTCACCAAGCAAGGTGTGCATCATACGTATAACTTCAGCACCTTTGTCGTATACAGTCACAGTGTAAAAGTTATTCATTTCAATTACTTTTTCTGGACGAATAGGATGCGCCATAGGCCCTGCATCTTCACTAAACTGGTGAGTACGCATTACTTTAACGGCATCAATACGGTTTAGCGCTCGCGAGCCCAAATCACTGCTAAATTCTTGATCTCTAAATACTGTTAAACCTTCTTTTAACGATAACTGAAACCAATCTCTACAGGTTACGCGGTTGCCGGTCCAGTTATGAAAGTATTCATGCCCAACAATAGATTCAATGGTGTGATAGTCTTTATCGGTAGCGGTTTCTTGATTTGCCAAAACGCACTTACTATTAAAAATATTAAGCCCTTTATTTTCCATCGCTCCCATGTTGAAAAAATCAACGGCAACAATCATATAAATATCAAGGTCATATTCTAAATTAAAGCGTGTTTCATCCCACTGCATCGCTTTTTTAAGTGAGCTCATTGCATGCGGTGTTTTTGACAAGTTACCTTTATCTACAAATAAGGCTAAATCGACATTCTTACCACTTTTTGTAGTATAGCTGTCATTTAATACATCAAAGTCACCCGCCACTAACGCAAATAAGTAACTTGGCTTTTTAAACGGATCTTGCCACTTAGCAAAATGACGACCGTCTTGCGTTTCACCGCTATCTACCATGTTGCCATTAGAGAGTAACTGCGGGTATTTTTTGTCTGCTATTATGGTTACATCGAATGTTGATAAAACATCTGGACGGTCCATATAGTAAGTTATTTTTCTAAAACCCTGCGCTTCACACTGAGTACAATAAGCCCCACCCGATAAATAAAGTCCTTCTAGAGAAGTATTTGTTTGCGGAGAAATTTCGGTCACTATACTAAGTTGGCAGTGATCTGGTAAATTATTAATAATGAGTTGCTCACCCACTATTTTATAATCGCTAATATCATGAGTATCTATTGAAAGCGACACTAAGCGTAAATCAATGCCATCGAGTACTAAAGGTGCCGTTTTAGCGCCCACGCGGCTCAATGTAAGTAGCGCAGTGACTCTTGTTGTTAATGGCTGTAAATCAAAGTTAAGCTCGGTGTGATTAATTAAAAAGTCTGGCGCTTGGTAATCTTTTAAATATTGTGTTTGCGGTTTTTGTGCGGCAGTCATAAATACTCCAAAAAAAGCCCCTTTTATGTTTAAAAGAGGCTGTTTAAATTAAGCAGTCTGTTTTGGTTTAATACGTAATATTTTAATACCTAAATAAGCATAAATAATTGCCAATACAGGGTTAATTAAATTAAAGAAAGCATACAGTGCATAGTCAAATGGATTGATCAGTAACACGCTTTGCATATAGGCACCACAGGTATTCCATGGGATCAGCGGGCTGGTAATTGTGCCGCCATCTTCTAAGGTACGCGATAAATTAACCGGTTTTAAACCACGGTTTGCATATTCTTCTTTAAACATCCGCCCCGGTACCACAATAGCAATATATTGATCCGCCGCAATGACGTTTGTACCAATACAAGTCGCTATAGTTGCAGTGATTAACGAACCTGTGCTTTTTGCGATTTTAAGAATACTCTTAACAAACACATCTAACAGCCCCGTTTTTTCCATAATAGCGCCAAACATCAGTGCCGTCATAATTAGCCAGGTTGTTGTAAGCATACCTGACATACCGCCCCCACTGAGGAGTGCATCCATATTGTCGTCTTGGGTACTAATACTAAAACCATCAAAAAAAGTGGTCCAAATTAATTTAAAGTAGCCTATTAGCTGGCCTTGGCTTATATCTATTTGGCTGGCAATTAAATCAGATTGAAACAACACAGCCCACACAGCGCCAAGTACCGCGCCTATCGATATAGCAGGAAACGCTGGCATTTTGCGTATCGCAAGTACTAAAAGTACAATTAAAGGCACTAGCATTTCTAAACCAATATTAAAGTTTTGCTGCAAAATAGCAGTAATTTCATCAATACGCCCTGCTTCACTCGATGCAGTCGCGTTAAACCCCATAAATATAAAGATTATTAAGGCAATTACAAAGCTCGGTACTGTAGTCCATAGCATATGCTGAATATGTTCAAATAAATCTGCCCCCACAACCGCAGGCGCTAAATTAGTAGTCTCTGATAGTGGACTAAGCTTATCGCCAAAATACGCGCCCGATATAACCGCACCAGCCGTTACTGTTTGCTCTAACCCTAAGCCTGTAGCAACGCCTAATAAAGCCACACCTATTGTAGCCGCTGTGGTCCACGAACTACCAATGCTCATTGCTACAATGCCACAAATTAAACAACTAGCTGCATAAAACCAACTCGGATTAATAACCTGTAAGCCATAGTAAATTAGCGTAGGTACTGTGCCCGAAAGCAACCAAGTGCCTATTAACGCACCTACCATAAGTAAAATTAAGATAGCACCTAACGACAAGGTGATCCCTTCAATCATCGCATCTTCTAGTTTTTTCCAATTGTAGCCATTTTTTAGACCTATTAATGCTGCTGCAAAAGTAGCAAATAACAAAGCTATTTGATTTGGCCCAGAAGAGGAATTATCACCAAATAGATAAACAGCCGCACCAAGTAAACAAATGAGAACTGAGATTGGAATGAGTGCATCAAAAAACGAGGCGGGTTTTATTGGTTTTTCTTCTAATGACTTCAAGATAAAGACTCCTACACACATCTAATGCATGTTAATTATTCTTCTTAGCACATACAGCGCATTAATCGAGCAACATTGATCTAGCTCAACTTTGTGTAATCAGCGATTATAACAATCTTGTAAATTATGGGTAGCAAAAAAGGCGCAATTGCGCCTTTTTTTATAGAGGTAAACCAATTATTACTTTTTGGCTATACGCCCGTATTTAATATAGTCTTGAGTGATCAGGGCTGCTTCCTCTAAAAATGGATCCAGCTTTTCAATTACTTCCGGCACATCATCTAGGTTTTCGATTGGTTTTTCACCTAAACGCGCTAAACGCTCATTAGTACGCACTAAAGCGCGTGCTTCATTTTCATCTTTTTCTTTAATACGCTGAGCTTCTACTAACGAAATAGTTTTGCGGTCTTTCTCTTCGTTGTAGCGAGTAATGTCTTCAAATACATAATTAAACTCTGGCTCTGACTGAATACGCTGCGCATGTTGCTTATCTAAATACGTAATAATCGGTTTTAAGTCACCCATTTCTTGGTATCTAGCGCGTACTATGCTATCCCACGGCAGTGCATTATCTTGTTTGCTTTCTCCCCACTCTGCGGGATCGATTGCAGATGGAAACGAAATATCAGGAATAACGCCTTTGTGTTGTGTGCTACCACCATTTATGCGGTAAAACTTAGCAATTGTATACTGCACACTGCCAAGCTCGTTGTCGTACAGGTCGTACGCTCGCCCTAAGCCTTTGTGCTGTTGTACAGTGCCTTTACCAAAGGTTTGCTCGCCAATCACAATACCGCGACCATAATCTTGTATCGCTGCTGCAAAAATTTCAGAAGCAGATGCACTGTATCTGTCTACTAGAACAGTTAACGGGCCATCGTAGTACGTAATACCATCGCGGTCTTTCTGCTCTTCAATACGATTATTAAGAGTGTGAATTTGTACCACAGGACCTTGGTCGAAAAACAATCCAGAAAGCTGTGTTGCCTCGTATAAAGAACCACCACCATTTTGACGTAAATCTATAATAACACCGTCTACTTTAGCTTCTTTTAGTTTAGCTAGTTCAACTTTTACATCTTGCGACAAGTTATTATAAAAGCCAGGTATTTCAATAACGCCTATTTTACTGGTTAAATCGGAATACTGTGCTTCAAACACTTCAGATTTGGCTGCTCTGTCTTCTAGGCGTATTTTATCTCGGGTTATTTCAACTATTTTAGGCGTACCGTGCGCATCAGCGCCTTTTAGATACTGTAAACGTACTTTTGTACCTTTAGGGCCTTTAATTAAATCAACCACGTCATCTAAGCGCCAACCTATCACATCAACAAACTCTTTACCGTCTTGGGCAACGCCAATAATGCGGTCATCGGCTTTAATTTGTTGTGATTTATCGGCAGGACCACCCGGTACTAAACTGCGAATAACGGTATAGTCTTCGTCTGGGCTTAATACTGCACCTATGCCTTCAAGCTCTAGGTCCATATCCATTTTAAATTGCTCTGCACGGCGCGGCGATAAATAAGAGGTATGCGCCTCTATACTGCGTGCAAGCGAATTCATTACTATTTGAAAGGCATCTTCGGATTTTGATTGTACTAAACGCTTTTGTGCATTTTTATAGCGCTTTACAAGTACATCCTTTATACCTTCCCAATCTTTACCGGTCATTTTTAAGCGTAGTGCGTCATATTTAACGCGCTCACGCCATATTTCATCAAGTTCGTCTTGGGTGGTTACCCAATCAGCATCTTCTCGATCAAAAAAGTATTCATCTTGTTTATCAAACGTCATCTCATTTTCAAGTAATGAAAGCGAGTAATCATAACGCTCAAAGCGACGTTTAAGGCTTAGGTTAAAAATATCAAACGTAAAGCCTAACTTGCCGGTTACCAATGCGTTATCAAAGCCATTACGATATTGCTCAAATGACGCAATATCGCTGGCTAAGAATACACTTTTATTAAAATCAAGGGATTCGATATAACGATCGTACACTTTACTTGAAAGCTCATCGTTAAATCGAACCGGTGTATAGTGTGAACGAGTAAATAAGTTAACCACTCGTTTGCTGGCTGTAGCATGTTGACTTTCTTGCTTGAGCAACGGTAAGTCTTTTAACGTAACGGCTTCAACGGCAGCAAATAATGAACCTGAAAACAGGGCAGCAACTAACGGAATGAGCGTAAACTTTTTACTCATACACAACTCCTTAATTTATTTTCAGCTTAAATAATGTATAAGCTGTCAGCTTTGGTTTTAACTTGCATACCAGTCACTAATTCAACATGAACGTCGTCTTTGTTCACTTCAGTGATTATTGCATTAACAAGTGCTTGGCCAAGTTTAACCTTAACCTTATTATTAACCTTGACCTCACTTGCTGGTAAAGGTTCAATTTTTCCTGAACGCTTAACCGGTGCGGCTTTAGCTGTTTTATCTGCTGAAGTAGCATTTTTAGCGGCATGAGCAGGTTTCTTTTTGAAAGATTTTGCATCTGCATCTGGACGCGGACGTTGCTGCTTTTTGCGTTTAGCCATTTTCGCGCGGCTTTCTTCCAATGCTTTTTGTGCATGGTCGATATGCTCTTGCTCAACTTTTTCAGCTTGATTACCATCAAGATCAATACGAAACTCTGACTTAGTCACAGCTTCTAAATAACGCCAGTTAGACGTGTATTTTCTAAGCGCTTGGCGCACTTGAGTCTTGCTTACTTTTTCAGACCCTTCAATACGCTCAGCAATATCTTTAAAAATACCGACTTTAAGCGGTTTGATACCGTCTTTTTGTTTAAAACACTGCGGGAATTCTTGATATAAAAATTCCAACACTTCGTTCATATCTTTTAGCTTGTTTGTGGTTTCCATTTTAGAACCTATTTTTCACATCTTTTCATCAAGGGACGAATCAACATAGTGTATTACCCAGTCGACCAATTCTTCGAAGTCGGCCTCAATTACAGCCATATCACCACGAAGGTGTTCCCAAATACCATTAATTGTTTCATCGATAAATTCACACTCGGCTTCGTCTGGTAGACGATCCCAAGCAATATGAATCAAATCATTGAGCGTTTCCGCTACATGTTCTTCATCGCCTTCCCAATCGCCCACATCTTGTACGGCAAAAAGGTAGTCTTGAACATTTAGCAAGTCTTTCATTATAGGCTTGCCTCTAAGCATTTTACTAATGCTTCAAGACCCGCTTGATCGTCAGTATCAAATCGGCTAATACTTGGGCTATCTATATCAAGTACAGCAAATACTTTACCAGCTTTCATAATAGGTACAACTACTTCAGAATTTGACGCTGCATCACAGGCTATATGCCCATCAAAAGCGTGAACATCTTCTATTAATTGTGTTTGTCCGGTTGCAGCGGCGGTTCCACATACACCCTTTCCTACCGGAATTCGAATGCAAGCTGGGTTACCTTGAAACGGACCAAGCACTAATTCGGTAGGTGAATCCATAAAATAAAAGCCCGCCCAATTTACATCATCTAATGAAGTAAATAACAGCGCGCTTATATTTGCCATATTAGCAATTACATTCGATTCACCGCCTATCAGCGATTGCGTTTGCTTAACTAATGACTGGTAAAAATCGTGCTTTTGCATACCAAACTACTTCTTATTAAACATACAGTAGCTAAAGGTACTCTTTGTCGTGAAAAATTGAAACCTTTTGCGGCTAAAAAAAAGGAAAATGCACGCTTTATCAGCATGCTTGCTTAATAATGCTACGATTATTTTTTTGCGGTTTTACGCAGCCCAAACAAAAACAGCCCTGCAGCAAACCCAGACATCACACTATTTATTAAAAATATCTCGCCCGTAGTAGCACTAAGTAAGTAACTAAAAATAGCGCCGCCTAATAAACCAAGCGTTAAAACCCCTGAATAATTTACTTTAGCGTACTTAAACATAAGTAAGTAACCTGGCACTACAAATGCGGCCATCGTTAACCCTACAATATGTGCGTTTGCTATTGCCGTCATCAATAATTGAAAAAATATTGATAAAAAGTCGCCACTCATAGCAAGGCCATAATAAACACCCAACATACCACCAATAATGATTGGGGAGAGTAATGAAAGCCCGACACTTTTTGCAAGTTGATGTTTCATCGTAAAATCCTTAAATATACAAACATAAGCCTCAATAATATAAGCATGCCCTAAGCGAGGTAGCTTATAAATAGAGACTATGGTCGTAATTTAAACTTACAAAACAAACGCGTTATTTTATATGAGGTACAAAAAAGCCCGCTAATTAAGCGGGCTGTTTTGTTATATGGTGGAGAGATAGGGATTTGAACCCTAGATGGGCTATAAACCCATGCCGGTTTTCAAGACCGGTGCATTCGACCACTCTGCCATCTCTCCGATACTGCTATAGTTAAAAATAAGAGTGTATTTTAAACTATTTTAAATAAATGCTTATTATTGATTTTAAAAACCAAAACACCATTTATTTGTTAAATAAGTGGTGGAGAGATAGGGATTTGAACCCTAGATGGGCTATAAACCCATGCCGGTTTTCAAGACCGGTGCATTCGACCACTCTGCCATCTCTCCGCACGGCCTGAATAATAGGGAAAGCGCAGAGGTTTGTGAAGCTTTATTTTAAATTAATTGTTTAAGTGATTAAAAAACAACTAATTTGTTTAAAGTTAAAGCAAAAGTGGCCTGTATTAATTGTAATTGAACTTTTATTTAAATATTTCACTCTATTGAACTACAAAGGTTTGCCCAAACATATAAGAGTTGTTAATCTAAATTTAGTTAAATTATCGGAACTACTCAGTTTCAACCACAGGAGCTCTACAATGGCGTTTAATCAATCGTACAATACCGCTAAACCGGTAATGTCTACCATTGAAACAAACAAGGTGCTTAAAAACACCTACCTATTACTTGCTATGACACTCGCATTTAGCGCTGTTACAGCGGGTATTTCAATGGCACTACAGTTACCATACTTTATGGGATTAGTGTTCACACTTGTCTCGTTCGGCTTATTATTTGTAGTAAATAAAAAAGCAGAAACTGCATCTGGTGTATTTTGGGTATTTGCTTTTACCGGCTTAATGGGCGCAGGCCTTGGCCCAATGCTTAACCACTATGCAGAAATGCCTAATGGCCCTATGCTAATTATGCAAGCGCTGGGCTCTACCGCGCTGATATTTTTTGGTTTATCGGCTTATGCACTTAACACTAAAAAAGACTTCTCATTTATGGGTGGCTTTTTAACGGTTGGTTTAATCGTTGTTATTGTGGCAAGCATTGTTAATATTTTCATCGGTAGTTCACTGATGTTTATGGTACTTAATGCTGCTGTGGTATTAATTATGTCTGGTTTAATTTTATTTGATACCAGCCGTATTATTAACGGTGGCGAAACAAATTATATTCGCGCAACTGTGTCACTTTACCTAAGTGTATATAACTTATTTACTTCATTACTTGCTCTGCTTGGCGCAAATAATGACTAATTAAAAAGTTCTGTTAAAATAGCCCCTTAATTGGGGCTTTTTTTTGGAATAATTTTGTCGCGTTTCGTCTTGTCTTTACATACTCCACCCTCTGATCACGATACTACGCAGCGTTTAGTTAAATTTGCGCACGCTTGCTTAGCGCAAGGACACACCATAGACGCTATATTTTTATATCAGCAAGGGGTTTATCATGCATCAAACCACTTTGATCTTCCCACTGATGAGCTACAAATTCCGATGTTATGGCAGCAATTAGCCGATCAAAAAATTAATTTAATGTTATGTGTAACCGCCGCTGAAAAACGGGGGTTAGACATTAAACACACCAATGTGTTTAATGTTGCTGGGCTTGCTGAATTTGCCATGCTTGCTAGTGATGCCGACAAATGGATACAGTTTAAATGATTAACGTACTCGTAATGAGCCAATGCAGCCCTTTTGATGACTTGCATATTCGCGACGCCCTAGACATGACCCTCATATTTGCAGCTGTCGATCAGAATATCAGTTGGCTATTTAGTGGCCCAGCTGTACTGGCATTAAAAAAGCAACAACAACCAAATATGCTGGGTATAAAAGATTTTTTTAAAAACATTAAAACATTAGAAATTTATGACGTTGAAAATATTTACGTCTGCGAAAAGTCACTGCTCGATTATGGCCTAAACAAAAATGATTTATTGTTAGATGTGCAAGCACTAAACTTTGATCAGCAAAAAACGCTAATTAAAACCCAGCAACATGTGGTGAACCTATGAGTAACCTACAAACTAATGCTTTGAGCACCTTACATATATTTTCTAAACCCCTTAGCTACTACAGCGCAAATCGATTAGAAAACCTAATTCAAGCAACCGATATTGTACTTCTAGTTGGGGATGCCTGTTATGCAGTAAAACAGTATCGACAATTTGCCGACTCATTGTTTATTTTAGCGCCTGATGCGAATGCCCGCGCTATTAAACTTAATGATAACGATAAAGTAATTAGCTATGACGAATTTGTAACCCTTAGCTTATCAACCAATCAATCTATTACCTGGTAACTTATGCTTGAAATTAACAACCAACAGCTTGAAACAGACAAACAAGGTTATTTACTTGACCATACTTTATGGTCAAAAGAATTAGCGCCCATTATTGCACAGCAAGAAAACATTAATTTAACTGAGCAGCATTGGGAAGTAATTAACTTTGTGCGCAACTTTTACCTTGAATACAACACCAGCCCCGCTATCAGAATGCTGGTAAAAGCGATGGCTAAAGCGCTCGGTGAAGATAAAGGTAATAGCCTATATTTATATAAATTATTTCCTAAAGGCCCGGCAAAACAAGCGACTAAAATTGCCGGCTTACCAAAACCTGCCAGGTGCATATAATGAATAATAAGTCAGCTAATAAGCAAGACCACACAGCTAAACCCAAACGTAATACTGGCAGAACCTATTCTCGCAGCGCGCTAAAAAGCGTCGCTTCAAAAAGAGAAATAAAACCAGCAATAGCTGCGCAAGATATAAAAATAGTCTTATTTAATAAGCCTTTCGACGTTTTATGTCAATTTACTGATGATGCCAACAGAAAAACCCTTGCTGAATTTATTCCTATAAAAGAAGTTTACGCTGCAGGCAGACTCGACAGAGACAGTGAAGGTTTATTACTGCTCACCAATTGCGGTAAATTACAAAACACCCTAACCGCACCGGGTAAAAAAACCAGTAAAACTTACTGGGTTCAGGTAGAAGGTGAGCCAAGCTCAGAGTCAATTGCTGCATTATGTAAAGGCGTAGAATTAAAAGATGGCCTTACATTACCCGCTAAAGTGAGCATCATCAGTGAGCCAACAGTATGGGCGCGTAATCCGCCAGTAAGAGAGCGAAAATTAATACCTACAACTTGGCTCAGCATAACAATAAGTGAAGGGCGTAACCGCCAAGTTAGGCGCATGACAGCTCATATTGGCCACCCTACTTTGCGCTTAATTCGCTATAGTATTGGTAAATATACCCTAGATGGCATTAATAACGGCGAGTATAAAGTGCTTACAGGTATAGAGCATACCTAACTGATGTAAACCAACCTACAATCGCTAATTTATAAGCCATTATTAACTTTAAATTAGCGTTTACACTATTTTCCTGGGCTTAGCGCAATACAATTACGCCCTTGGTTTTTTGCATAGTAAAGAGCATCATCGGCAGCTTGAATAAATGTTAAATGATCATCACACTGATGATGATTAACAGTATTAATTCCCATGCTTACTGATAAATATCCTGTAAAGCTATCTTCATGCACAATTGCCAGCATTTCAATTGCTTTTTGAATTTGTTCAGCCACAAATAACGCCCCTTGTTTATCTGTTTGAGGAAGTAATACAACAAACTCTTCGCCCCCATAACGGGCAACAAAATCCTCTGGTCGGCTCACTGTATCGGCAATTTTTTGTGCCACAGCGTGTAGGCAATTATCGCCTGCAATGTGCCCGTAACGGTCGTTAAAGTTTTTGAAGTTATCAATATCAATTATAATGAGTGAAAGCTGACAGTTTGCTAATTTAACACGAGAGTATTCATCAACAATTTTTTCATCAAAGCGGCGCCTATTGGCAATTTTGGTTAACGAATCTAAAAACGCCATTTCGCTTAAAATCTCATGCGCTTTAATCCGCTCAGTGGCGTCGTTATAAACAATCAAAAACTCGTTACCAATACTAATACCCGATACCTGCATAACGACTTGTTCACCATTTTTGCAGGTTATTTGGTAGTCGTTTGCAGGAATATCGCCTTTATTACTTTCGGCTTGTGCAAGCGATGCGTTCCATAATGCCCGAGCGGTATTTCTTTTATCTATATCTGGGTAGGCTTTTTCCCACCAGGTATCTACATTGGGCGTATCATTTATAGTAAAACCAAATACATCAATATATCGCTGGTTAACTTTTAATATATCACCCGTTTCAACGCACACATTACAAATAGGCATAGGAAGCACTGTAAATAATTTTGCATAATGGCTCAGCTCGTGATTACGCATAGGATGATGCGTGTGAGCAATTAAATATTTTTGTTGTGGGTCGTTATGTTCGTTAAGTAATTTGGCATTCATAGTCGCTACAAAGTGCCATTCAACCCACCATGTTTCTAAATGCTCTAATAATGCTTTTTCTACTTTTAGATTAGGGCTCAACGACTGTTCAATTAATTTAAATAACTCAACAATAGGATGCGGCTCTTGAAAAAAAATAGGGGGGGTTATTGTGATCAATTCATCAAACAAATAATAAGCTGTTTCTTTAAGTTCACTCAACGGGTTGTTGAGCAACTCACTTATATCGGTTTTTTTTGAGTAATCTACAATAAAAGATTTTACTCTATTAACGTGAGAGGCATAATTCATATATTCATTCCTTTGACTATATTTATAATAATTCTAATTACCATATAATATTAAAACTTAGCAAATACACAATAACTAGCAATGTAAATATAGCACTAACTTACTACGTAAAGCTATAAGCTATAATCCTCTTAAAACTTAACATTCATTTTTATATATTTTACTTTCGCCTTTGTCATACGTTCTAACTGCTAAATAAGTTTAGTCTAAATAAAAAATAACTACAAAAGCACTGCATTACAGCTAAGCCTCTTTAAGCGCTGCTTAAATACATGCTATAATCGCGGCCTTTCCAAGATGTTATTAATAACAGTAATCTGTATAAGCGAAATTATTCATGAGCGAAAATAGTCACATTAAAGTCATCGTAGGTATGTCCGGCGGTGTTGATTCTTCTGTATCTGCATATTTGTTAAAGCAACAAGGCTATCAGGTAGAAGGCCTGTTTATGAAGAACTGGGAAGAAGACGACAATGATGAATATTGCGCCGCAGCTGATGATTTAAAAGACGCCCAAGCAGTTTGCGATAAACTCGGTATTGAACTGCATACAGTTAACTTTGCTGCTGAGTATTGGGATAACGTATTTGAGTACTTTTTAGCTGAATACAAAGCTGGTCGCACCCCTAATCCAGATATAATGTGCAATAAAGAAATTAAGTTTAAAGCCTTTTTAGAATTTGCTGCCCAAGCATTAGGCGCCGACTTTATTGCCACCGGCCACTATGTGCGCCGCGAACTACGCGATGACAAATACGTTATGTGCCGCGGGTTAGATGATAATAAAGATCAAAGTTACTTTTTATACACGCTTAGCCACGAACATATTGGCCAAACATTATTCCCTGTTGGCGATATTGCTAAGCCAGAAGTGCGCCGCATAGCTGAAGAGCAAGACTTAATTACTCACGATAAAAAAGACAGCACAGGTATATGTTTTATTGGTGAGCGCAAATTTAAAGACTTTTTACAAAAGTTTTTACCTGCCCAACCCGGTGTTATCGAAGACACTGATGGTAACAATGTAGGCGAGCACGAAGGATTAATGTACCACACCCTAGGCCAACGCAAAGGCTTACTTATTGGTGGTATGAAAGAAGGCTCAGGCGAGCCATGGTATGTAGTAGATAAAGACCTTGAGCGAAATGTACTTATTGTTGGCCAAGGTAAAGATCACCCTCGTCTATACAGTAATGGCCTTAATGCTAACCAATTGCACTGGGTTGACCGAATTGGCCCTAAAGGCACTACTCGCTGCACAGTTAAAACCCGTTACCGCCAAGAAGACTTAAGCTGTACGCTACTTGTGGGCGAAGACGGCATGGCACGCGTATTATTCGACGAGCCACAAAAAGCCGTTACTCCAGGTCAATCTGCCGTATTTTACGCAGAAGATGTGTGTTTAGGTGGTGGTATTATTGATTCGGTGATTAAGTAATGAATGAACACCAAGTCATGGCGCTTGCCGCCATGTGCCAAGTTGCTAAACAAGTTCAAAAAGTTGCTCAATACGGCAATAATAATGAACACGATTTAGAAATACTACTTTCGAGTATTATTCAAACCTCACCGGCATCGCCAGAGGATGTATACCAAGGCACAGATAACCTACGCGATGGCTACAAAACATTGTTGGCACAGCTAAGTGCTGGCGCGCAAAAAGATGTTGAAATTGTAAAATACGTCGGTGGTTTAATGCAGCTAGAACGTGCCTTGAGTGCAAACGACAAAAGCTTAAACGAATTAGGTAAACGTATTGATGACATTCATCGACGTTTAGATCATTTTGCTATAACCGACGAGAGCGTTGTCGCCGGTTTAGCGGATATATACTCAACGGTGCTAAGCCCCCTTGGGCACCGTATACAGGTTTATGGTAAACCTGAGTTACTAAAGCAGCAGCTCACTCAAAATAAAATCCGCGCATTATTATTAGCCGGCATTAGAAGTGCAGTTTTATGGCGACAGATGGGCGGTAAACGCCGTCACTTTTTCTTTGCAAAAAGAAAAATAATCGCCATTGCTAAAGCAAAAATTTAATTATCGTTCAAACTAAAATTTAGGAGTTATTATGGAGCTTTCAGCGTTAACGGCTATCTCTCCAGTGGATGGTCGCTACGGCAGCAAAACCACTGAACTACGCAGTATTTTCAGCGAATTTGGCCTAATCAAATACCGCGTAACCGTTGAAGTGCGTTGGTTGCAAGCGTTAGCTGCAGCGAGCGATATTAAAGAAGTCCCTGCATTTAGCGAACAAGCTAATGCATTACTAAACGCCATTGTTGATAACTTCAGCGAAGCTGATGCACAGCGCGTTAAAGATATTGAACGCACAACAAATCACGACGTTAAAGCGGTTGAATACCTTCTAAAAGAAAAAGTAGCCGATAACGCAGAGCTTCATGCAATTAACGAATTTATTCATTTTGCATGTACCTCAGAAGACATTAACAACCTATCGCATGGTTTAATGCTAACTGAAGCACGCAATAATGTATTACTACCATATTGCGATCAGTTACTTAGCGCAATTAAAGAAAAAGCGATTGAGTACAAAACAATCCCTATGATGACACGTACGCACGGGCAACCTGCTACACCGTCTACTATGGGTAAAGAGTTTGCTAACGTTTACATGCGTTTAAAGCGCCAACGCGACCAAATCGCACAAGTAGAAATGCTAGGTAAAGTTAACGGTGCTGTAGGTAACTACAACGCTCACCTTAGTGCATACCCAGATTACGATTGGCACACACATGCAGACAAATTTGTATCAAGCCTAGGTTTAACTCTAAACCCGTTTACTACACAAATTGAACCGCATGACTACATTGCTGAGCTTTTTGATGCTATTGCCCGTTTTAACACAATACTGCTCGATTTTGACCGTGACATGTGGGGTTACATTGCCCTTAATCACTTTAAGCAAAAAACCATTGCTGGCGAAATTGGCTCATCAACAATGCCACATAAAGTTAACCCTATTGATTTTGAAAACTCAGAAGGTAACTTAGGTTTAGCAAATGCTATTTTTTCTCACCTTGCACAAAAGCTGCCTGTTTCTCGCTGGCAACGTGATCTTACCGACTCAACGGTATTACGTAACTTAGGTGTAGGTATGGGTTATGCACTTATTGCATACCAATCAACACTTAAAGGTGTAAGTAAGCTTGAAGTAAACGAGCAACGTTTATTAGAAGAGCTTGATCAAAACTGGGAACTGCTAGCAGAGCCAATTCAAACAGTTATGCGTAAGTACGGTATCGAAAAGCCATACGAAAAGCTTAAAGACTTAACCCGTGGCAAACGTGTAAACCAAGAAATAATGGCAGACTTCATCGATGGTTTAGACCTTCCTGAACACGCTAAAGTAGAAATGAAAAAACTAACACCTGCTAATTATATTGGCCGCGCTGTTGAGTTTATTGATGATTTAGTTTAATAACTAAACTAAAATCAATGAAAAAGCGAAAGGTCTCCTTTCGCTTTTTTTGTTTTAATACCACTTGCACTAATTTGTAGGGCCACTGTATGTATCAATTAAAAATAAATGACTTATCAGAGCAAGAGTTTTTAACTCAGTTCTGGCAAAAAAAACCACTCTTAATTAAACAAGGTTTTAGTAATTTTCAGGACCCGCTTGATGCGAATGAACTTGCAGGCCTTGCAATGGAAGACAGCATAGAGTCGCGTATTGTTACTAATCATAATAATGAATGGCAATCGCACCAAGGGCCGTTTGAAGACTTTGAACAGCTTACAGAGCAACACTCTACTTTATTAGTACAAGCGGTTGATCATTGGCATAACGATGCAGCACAGCTGCTAGAGCCGTTTCGATTTATCCCAAACTGGCGCATAGATGATTTAATGATCAGCTATTCAACGCCTGGCGGTGGTGTTGGCCCGCATTTAGATCAATACGATGTATTTATTATTCAAGGTGAAGGCAAACGCCATTGGCGAGTAGGCCTGCCAGATCCTAGCCTTAAACAATTCACCCAAAATAAAACATTATTGCAAGTAGAAGCGTTTACTGCGGTTATTGATTGTATTTTAGAACCCGGCGATATTTTATATATTCCACCAGGTTGCCCGCACGAAGGTTATGCCGTAGAAAACGCCCTTAATTATTCGGTGGGTTTTAGAGCGCCAAATCAACAAGATTTACTCTCTAGCTTTGCCGATCATATTATTGATACCGAAAGCGGACAAAAGCGTTACACCGACCACAACCTTACATTAAGAGAGTCTAAGGGCGAGCTGAGCGATACTGAGGTTGATAAAGTAAAAGTGCTAATGCAGGCATTACTAAACGACCACACCTTATTTAAACAATGGCTTGGCACAACTTTAAGCCAACCAAAGCACGATATGGACTTAATGCCTGTTGAGCAACCGTTTAATGCGGCGCAAATAGCCGATGCAATAAACAGTGACGACATAAGCTTTGAACGCCTAGGTGGAACGCGTGCTATATATCAGCAAACAGCTGATGAATTATTAGTAAGTGTTAACGGAGAAAACTACTCTGTACCAAATAGTGACTTGAATGCTGTTAAGTTACTTACTGATTTTACAGGTTTTAATGCGCAACAGCTAAAAAACACGGCCCCAAGCCTAGTTTTTATTGAAATATTCACTACACTAATTAATGAGGGTATTTGGTTCAATTAGAGGTGTATTATGGACTACCGGGTAGAACAGGTCGATTGGCACAGCCAAAAAGCGCTACTGCAGCAAATAAGAGAGCGTGTATTTGTTTATGAGTTACATATTCCTAAACATATTGAATTTGACAACCTAGACCCACTTGCCCAACATATTCTTGTCACCTGTATTACCAACGACACACAGTCTCCTGTAGCCACAGGCAGGCTGTGTAGCGATGGCCTTATAGGCCGTATAGCTGTATTACCCGCCCACCGCAATCGCAATGTTTACAAATCCCTACTTAACTTTATTGTTTCACTTGCTGCAGAGCAAAATATTGAAGTACTGAGTATTAACTGCATTTTAGAAGAAGTTGAATTATTTAAACAAAATGGCTTTAGCCAACAAGGCAATGTATTCATGGAGGCTGGCATTGCAAAGCTACGAATGCAATGCCCTGTTACCAGCTTTGAAACTCGTCCATTTACGTTAACGCATTAAAAAGCGAGCTACAATAAATAAAGTAGCTCGCTTTTTAATTTGTTATACAAACATATTAAACTTATTTAGGCTCGTTAGCCCACAGTTGTTCATTTTCGTGCATTTCGTATAAACCATGGGCACGATTGATCAGTAAATTGGCAAAATCAACCTTGGTTTTTTCACTCGCCCCTGTTTGCATTATTTGATCAGCTTTTAACTGCCATTGCAGTGAAAAATAACGTATTGCATCGCGAGCATCTTTTGCAGCACTCACTTCAGCATGATCAGTTGGTAAACGACCGGTAATTACCCAATAGTTTTTACCGTTTTGCGCCTTAAATTTCCATAGAGCACAAAATGGGGCTAAAAAACGACTGTCTTTTTCAATCAACGTTTTAGGCATAATGCCTTTTTCAGCTAAATGCTTTTGTGCGTTTTGAAAACATTCACGCTGCCATAATATATTTTGCTGCTCTACTTGAGCTTGTTCTTGTGCTGTTAACGGTTTTTTTTCTTGTTGTGTCATTATTAATAACCTTTTACTTCTTTTTTAACACTTTAAGGGCTTAACAAATAAGGTGCAAGTACAAAAATAGTATTTTTTGGCCTCAAACCCGCTGTTTGCTTGGTTTTTAGCCAAATTCATAAGCTTTACTTAACTATTTTAATATTATGATCGAATGAGCCCACATCCCCCGGAAATACCACCGGCGACTCAATCCCTTCTTTATTAATGGCTGCAACACCAAAATAGTAATTATCAATTACTACATTGTTAAGTGTAGCTTGAGTAACCTTACCCACGGTTTTACTAAACTGCCATTGTGGCTCGCTGGTATAACGCCAATAAATACGATAACCGGTTATATTATTGTCTTTAGATGCCTGCCACGACAAACGCGTATTAGCCGTTACCGCACCCGCGATTTTCACGTCTTTAGGAGGGGCTGGTGCCCACGCCATCGACGCTAAACTTACAGCATTAAGTGCGGTTAATTTGGCCGCATAGTCAAAATCAACGCCTTTGATCGTATCGCCATATTCAATGCCGTTTTCAATGCGTAAGTCTTGATGCTGGCGATCGTAATGCTCGTTTGTTTCCATAATGCGCACTGCAGCAAAGCCCGCGTCATTAAAAGGTCTATGGTGCCCACCTCTACCAAATCGGTCTAACCGATAAACTAACATAGTATTTAAATTAGCAATGTATCTGTCGGCAATGGTATCTATGTAACGCGCCAAGTTACGACTAGCTGAGTCAACCTCGCCCCCCGTAAAGCGCCGCGTTCGTGCTTGCTCTTTAGTTTCTATTACGCGCGTACCTTCAGAAAATATCCGCGCTGTGGTGTTATCGGTTACGCCATTAACCCCGGTAATATTGCCTATCATGTCGTTGTTTAGTACTGCGTGTACTTGCCAGTCGTGTTTTTGCGCATAAGCGGTTAAAATTTTACCACCAAATAAACCCTGCTCCTCGCCCGACAGCGCCGCGTACACCACAGAGCCATTAAATTTATGTTTACTCAATACACGCGCCGCCTCTATTACGCCCGCCACACCAGAGGCGTTATCGTTAGCCCCCGGCGAGTCGCTAGTAAAATCCATCACATCGCTTACGCGTGAGTCTATATCGCCCGACATTATTACCATACGGTTAGGCTCGCTTATACCGCGCTGAATAGCGACAATATTAACCACTTCGGTTGCATCAGGAATTCGTTTTTCGCCCGATATAGTGTCTTTTACTTCAATAATCTCTAGGCATCCGCCGCATTGTGCTGATATTTTTTCGAACTCTTGTTTTATCCAGCGCCTTGCTGCACCAATGCCACGGGTTTCCGATTTAGTGTCTGATAATGTATGGCGCGTACCAAAATCCACCAGCGTTTGAATATCGCCACCAATACGCTGCGCTGAAATATCACCGGCTATAGCATGCAATTTTTGTTGATCAGTGTATTTAATCTCGCCCGCTGCCAATGCTTGCGAAGTTAAACCCACAAAACAAGCAGCTGTAAGGGTACTCACGCTAAGTAATTTTGTTGTTATTTTAAAAGGTGTTTTAAGCATTTATAGCTCCTTATTTTTATTATAATCACCATTACGCAAGTAAGCTTATTGCGCAATACTTTTGCGGTAGGCACCACAAAAAAGTAAGCTAGAGTACAGGTTAAAGGTTTAATTAAGCCAAATAATTAGCAACTACAATATTTAGTAATATAGTTATTTTATTTATGTCACACTAGCTTCTTTATGTATTAAAAACTTTATGCGCCAATTAAAAAACGATACCAAGCTTAGTAATCAAATCTATCATGCCGACAGTAAGTTTGGTCCGGTACGCGTTTATCAAAATAAAGATTATAGATGGCTCACTTTTAATAACGATCCGCCGCTAGGCTCTACCCTTCAAGGAGTAATGAGCAAAGCCCGGCCTGAACTATTATGTGTACCAATATATCAAAGCATGTTGTTATTTTTATTAGCCCCGGTTAGTGAGCTACGTATTTTAAATTTGGGCTTAGGCACTGCAGCAATAGAGCGCGCACTTAAACACATTGAATCTAGCCGCCGTAATTTAATTGATACGTTTGAAAGTGTAGAAATAAACCCTGATGTTATAAGTATCGCTAAGCAATTTTTTAAATTACCCAGTGATCATACTGTGCACCAGCAATGTGCTCAGCAATTTATTAGTCAATGCACTCAACAATACGACCTAATTTACATAGATATATTTAGTGGCGAGCACCACCAAACGTTTATTCAAAGCGAGTCGTTTTGGCACGCCATTAACCACTGCATTAATAAAAGCGGCCAGGCAATCATTAACCTAAACTCCAAAACAGGGCAAGAATTACAAACCACTTTAGTATTGTTACGCCATTACTTTAACTGTATTGCACTTATAGAGTTTAATGAGTACAAAAACATTGTACTTATACTAAGTAACCTTTCGTTAAAGCATATAACGGTAGAGGCAATACAAGCCTCAACAGTAATGCAAAGCATAGCGCCAAACTTGCATAGCAATATAAATACTATTTACCATATAGAAGCAAAATAAAACTTAACGGCCAGGTTCAAATGTATCGTAACAAGGTAAGCTCGTTTCTAGCAGTTCCCAATTAGCCCTAGAAGTCACAAAATTATGTGATAATGGCTTTTCTGTAATCGTTGAATCTATAAGACCTAAGCGAATTCTATACCGAGATTTATCATCCGCATTAGCACTATAAATAGGTGAACCACAACACTTACAGAAATAACGCGTACGCCCTGCTTTAAAAGAATACTCACTTAGTAAATTATTACCTGTTGAAATTGAAAATTCATGCACGTTTATAAACCCGTTAGTTGCAAAAGCGGTTCCGCTATTTTTTCTGCAAAGTGAACAATGACAATGGATAATACTCGTAATAGCACCCGTTATTTTTACTGTAACCTCACCACATAAACATGAACCTGTGTACATACAACTTCCTTATAATTAAATTACGCGGATTCAAATCTGAAGTGCATAACGTTTAGGCGGCTTTAGCCGCCAAGTGATCCTGCATCAATTTTGCAGGCGTTTCAAATCCAAGTGTCTTCCTCGGACGATTATTAAGTTGCTCAA
>NZ_JADYWN010000016.1:0-83563 GCF_015864805.1 Pseudoalteromonas sp. NZS127
TCTGTTACCGCTCGACTTGCATGTGTTAGGCCTGCCGCCAGCGTTCAATCTGAGCCATGATCAAACTCTTCAATTAAAAAGTTTTATGTCTTTCGACAGCTCAATGAATTCTGAATTTTTTGTTTTTGTTGCCAAAAACGAATTGACTGTGCGTTATTATTTTCACTTTTAAAAAAGTGAAATCAAAACAGCTCAAGGCTGAATCTTTTAATAACATATGGTCACTCAGTTTCAATTGAGACTCTAATTTGTTTGCCTTACTTAGCGAACTAAGTTTGGCTGTTAGAACTCAATCTGTACGAGTGCCCACACAGATGATTGCTTTATATTGTTAAAGAACGTTGCGACAATAAAGTAAAAATTTATCTCGCTAGGGCTGCGCATGTTACGCTTTCCTATTTTTTTGTCAACACTTAAATGTAAACTTTATAAAAATCTAACTTTAAGTTTTACTCGACTCACTGATTGACTCTTGCCTCGCTAAGCGTTGCTGTCTGCCGTCTCAGTGGGGTCGCATTATAGGGCGCAGCCAGTTTTACGCAAGCGTTTTTTAAAGAAAACTTAAAATAAAGTGCTGTTCGCTTGATATTTAAACCAANTTAAAATAAAGTGCTGTTCGCTTGATATTTAAACCAAGTGGTTATTTTAAACACTAAAAAGGCCCTTGTGGGCCTGTTTAGTTAATTTACTATGAGCTTCCAGCCAAGTTTCGCTTGCTGCTTAGATTCTTGTTGCAGCTCGCTTGCCATTAATGGATGGTTTTTCAACCAGTCATTTTCAAACTGCAGATTTAAGACATCGTCTTTAACAGTTACCGCAAACTCAGGGAGTACATCATCTTGCCGACGCATACATAAAATGACGGCTATACGTATTAGTCTTACTAAATACTGCGCAAGTACACTATTTGCACCAAGCGAATCGAAATACCCTTTTTGCAGATCAGAGCGATGCCCTTTAGTTACCGCAACAATGACTTTATGCTCTGACTGCGAAAAACCTGGCATCTCAGTGTTTTTTAAAATATAAGCACTGTGTTTGTGATACTGCTTATACTCTATCAATAAACCAATTTCATGTAGCTGTGCAACTGCCGTTAATAAAGGCAACCCGTTAAGTGCTTTTATTGGCCAGCTTTCATTTACTTCTGAAGCTAAGTTTAATACGAGACTGGCGACGCGACTAGCTTGCTTTTGATCAACATGGTAACGATCGATAAAGCCGTCGACTGTACGCTTACGAATATCGCTATTATGCAGCTCTGGTAGCATGCTATATAAAACACCTTCACGCAGTGCTCCACCTGCTAATCCCATTTTTTCTATCTCGAGCGATTCAAATAATGCAATTAAAATGGCAAGCCCTGATACAAACACTAAACGGCGGTCTTCACTTAGCCCTGGTAGGTCTAATGCGGCAATCGTTTTATAAGCGATTGATTGCTTTTTGATAGTGTAGAGTTTTTCAAGGGTTAATAGCTCATCTAGATTTTGCGCTATCATGATTTCTTGAATTGCTTGCACTGTACCCGAAGCACCTGAGGCTACTTGCCAGCCTTTAACTTTATACTCTGATGCAATTTCATCAATGACTGTGCGTGCGGCTTTTATTGCGGTGTTAAAGTTTACATTGCTTAATTTGCAATCTTTAAAATAGCGCTCTAGGTAGGTAACACACCCGATGTTAAGGCTTTTATAGAGTAATGCATCAAAGTTCTTACCAATAATCACTTCAGTGCTAGCACCACCAATATCGATAACAAGCTGACTACCGGTACAAGATGAGGTATGAGCAACGCCTTTATATATAGTGCGCGCTTCTAATTCGCCGCTAATGACATTAACTTTATGACCGAGGATTTTTTCTGCTTGCGCTTTAAATACATCAGCATTACTAGCTAAACGTAATGTGGCGGTGGCAACTATAGTGATGTTTTGTTTGGGGATGTCTTGTAAGCGCTCAGCAAATAACGCTAGGCACTCCCATCCTCTATGCATTGCTTCTGAGCTTAATACATTGTCTATATCAAGCCCTGCAGCTAACCTTACTTTGCGTTTAACACGACCTATGGTTTGTAGGCCGCCAGCTATTGATTTAGCAATAAGCATATGAAAGCTATTTGAACCTAAATCAATAACTGCATATACATTTTTTTGCGGTTTAAGTTGCCCCACCGTTCAAAAACCTCTAATTACTATTACAGTTAAACTAACGGTCGTTTATGACCGTCCTTTTTGATAACTATTATTTGGGCGACGTCCGCTGTTGTTACTGCGATTACGTGGACCTGTAGAAAAGTTACGCTTTCTATGAATAGTAGGTTTAGTTAAATCATCCAGTAATGCTGTTTTATCGTAATGTGATAATGGAATACTGTGATCTATATACTCTTCAATTTCATGCAAGTTATAAGCATACTGTTCACATGCGAAACTAATAGCGTGACCAGACGCGCCAGCGCGAGCTGTACGGCCAATACGGTGTACGTAATCTTCGCAATCATCTGGTAAATCAAAATTAAATACATGGCTTACTTCAGGAATATGTAGACCACGTGCTGCAACATCTGTCGCCACTAAAAAGTCTAAGTCGCCTTTACTAAACTCAGCTAAAATTGATTGACGTTTTTTCTGATTTACGTCACCAGTAAGCATGCCAACCCGATGTCCATCGGCCTTTAACCAGGCATATACGGTTTCACAACTATGCTTAGTGTTAGCAAAGATAATGGCTTTTTCAGGCCACTCTTCTTCAATTAACGTCAGCAGCAGCTTAATTTTATCTTCTTGTGAAGGATGAAATAGCTCTTCTTGAATGCGTTTACCGGTTTTTACATCTGGCTCAATTTGTACGTGCTCAGGATTGGTCATATGTTCAAACGCAAGTTCTTGTACACGATACGATAGCGTTGCAGAGAATAATAAATTTAAACGCTTTGATGTATCTGGCATACGGTGGAACATATAACGAATATCTTTGATAAAGCCCAAATCAAACATACGATCTGCTTCGTCAAGCACGACTACCTCAATTTCATTAAGGGTGTAACAGCCTTGCTTATACAGATCAATTAAACGACCTGTAGTACCAATTAAAATATCAACGCCTTTTTCTAGTTGTGCACGTTGTTTTTCGTAATCTTCGCCACCATATACTAAACCTAAGTTAAGATTACAGTGCGGCGCTAAAATTTTTGCATCTTTGTGTATCTGAATCGCCAGCTCCCTTGTAGGGGCCATGATCAGGGCTCTTGGATGTTTACTAGGGGCTTTGCTAGATTGTAATAACCGATGGCACGTGGCAGTTAAAAACGCCAACGTTTTGCCTGTACCTGTTTGTGCTTGGCCTGCGATATCGCGACCCTCACAAATAAAAGGTAGGCATTTAGCTTGAATGGGTGTGCAATATTCAAACCCACTTTCGGTTAAACCGGCAACCACTTCCGGTGCAATAGCAAAGTCTGAAAACTTTTTATCGGTCAAATGTGTCTTAGTCATAGCGTTTAAGCATAACGTTTAAACTTGCAATAAGAAACAAGAGTGTTTAAATACGCACTAAATATTTCGCCTAACTAAACCGGAGAGCGCAATGAGCGAGAAAATAATCCAAATTACTGACGATAGCTTTGAAGCTGACGTATTACAATCAGACAAGCCTGTACTAGTAGACTTTTGGGCTGAGTGGTGCGGACCTTGTAAAATGATCGCCCCTATCCTTAGTGAAGTTGCTGAGGAATTTGATGGTCGCGTTACCATAGCTAAACTTAATATCGATCAAAATGCGGGTACACCGCCTAAATTTGGTATTCGTGGTATCCCTACATTACTTCTTTTTAAAGATGGCCAAGTTGCTGCAACTAAAGTTGGCGCACTTTCAAAAACTCAATTAATCGAGTTTTTAGAAAACAATCTTTAAATTTAAATAATAAAAAAGGGCTTAATGCCCTTTTTTTATTATTTTTTTGTATAAACACTGGACGCTGTGTCAATGAGCTGCTAGTTTATAAAGCCAACTAATCCTTAGTTATATTCAACAAACCTCACTCAACGATCAAACAAAGCGATTTTGAGTATGACAACTGTAATAAAGAACCCACCAATATGCATTTACGCGAACTAAAAGACAAATCTATAAAAGAGCTTGTAGACTTAGCTGAGTCCATGGGGCTCGAAAACGTAGCCCGCTTAAGAAAGCAAGACATCATTTTTGCTATTTTAAAATCACATGCCAAAGGCGGAGAGAATATCTTCGGTGGCGGTGTATTAGAAATTTTGCAAGATGGTTTTGGCTTTTTAAGATCATCAGAAGCCTCTTACTTAGCTGGCCCAGATGACATTTATGTTTCACCTAGCCAGATTCGCCGTTTTAGTATGCGTACTGGCGATTCAATCTCAGGTCTTATTCGTCCACCTAAAGATGGTGAGCGTTACTTTGCTTTACTTAAAGTAAATGAAGTTAACTTTGATAAACCTGAAAACTCTCGCACTAAAATTCTTTTTGAAAACCTAACACCACTGCATGCAAACGAACGTTTTCGTATGGAACGCGGTAACGGTAGTAAGGAAGATATTACAGCCCGAGTACTTGATTTAGCCTCTCCTATTGGTCGTGGTCAACGTGGTTTATTAGTAGCACCGCCAAAAGCGGGTAAAACCATGCTACTACAAAATATTGCGCAATCGATTACTCACAACCACCCAGATGCAACATTAATGGTATTACTAATTGATGAGCGTCCGGAAGAAGTAACCGAAATGCAGCGTCTTGTAAAAGGCGAAGTAATTGCATCAACATTTGATGAACCTGCTTCTCGCCACGTACAAGTAGCCGAAATGGTTATCGAAAAAGCAAAACGTTTAGTAGAGCATAAAAAAGATGTTGTTATCTTACTTGACTCAATCACACGTTTAGCCCGTGCTTACAACACCGTTATTCCATCGTCTGGTAAAGTACTTACCGGTGGTGTTGATGCAAACGCACTCCATAAACCGAAACGTTTTTTTGGTGCTGCACGTAATGTTGAAGAAGGCGGCAGCTTAACAATTATTGCTACTGCGCTTATTGATACCGGCTCTAAAATGGATGAAGTTATCTACGAAGAGTTTAAAGGTACTGGTAACATGGAACTACATCTTAACCGTAAAATTGCGGAACGACGTGTATTCCCAGCTATCGACTTTAACCGTTCAGGCACTCGTCGTGAAGAATTACTCACAAAACCAGATGAGCTACAAAAGCTGTGGATTTTGCGTAAAATTGTTCATGACATGTCAGAAATTGACGCGATGGAATTTTTAATTGATAAATTATCGATGAGCAAAACCAACGATGAGTTTTTTGATTCGATGAAACGCCAGTAATTCCATATAAGTTTTAAAGCTTATAAAAAAACGCCTAACAATTGAATATCAATTATTAGGCGTTTTTATTTGCCTGCAAAAAAGTAGCGCTGTACCGCTTTAATCATGCTCTTTGTAGTGCAAAAATAAGGCTTGTAGTTTATCAACTAACACTGCAATATTTTGTACTTCTTCTGGATTTTTACACGCATCATCTAACGCTTTTGCAGCGTCTGCAATGTCGCACAACTTAAACATTTGTGCTGCCCCTAAAATACGATGGCTATCTTTTTGTAACGCTACAAAATCGCCACTATTAAAGTGCTGGCTAATTAGCTCACTTTCTATTGATAAGCTTTGTTTGAAACTAGCCACTAAGTCACTCATATCTATCTTTACGTTTGTGCTGTTTTGCTCATTTTTTATTGATGCGAGATGCTCAGCTATAGTGCTATAAAACTTTTCTTTATCAATTGGTTTAGCTAAGTAATCAGTAAAACCAAGTGCTAAATACTGCTCGATTTCATGGCTCATTGCATTGGCGGTTAAAGCAAATATTGGCAGCTCATAACCGCACTGCCTGAGTAACTCAAAAGCAGTAATGCCATCCATAATAGGCATTTGAATGTCCAATAGCACAAAATCAGGATACTCTTTTAAACATTGCTCTACAGCTTGCTCACCATTTTCAACAGCAATAACGTCAAGCCCCATGGCGCGTAAATAACGGCTTATTAATCTGCGATTATCGTCATGATCCTCAGCAAGTACCACTTTAGCGCTTAGCGCTTTATGGCCACTATTTATATTGTCTTTAGCTGTAACTGTACATTCGCTTTTATCTACTGGTACGCACGGCACAAAAAATGAGAATTGACTGCCTTTTTTAAATTCGCTTTGCACACTAATATATCCCCCCATCATGGCAGCAAGTTGTTGTGACAAACTAAGCCCCAAACCAGTACCACCAAAACGACGGCTAATACTATTATCTGCTTGGCTAAAACATTCAAAAATAAGCTTAAGTTGTGCTGTATTCATACCTATTCCGGTATCTTTTACCGTGAACACCAGTCCTTGCTCGGTATTATTGGCCACAATCGTAACTTGGCCGCTGTGAGTAAATTTAATTGCATTAGCACATAGGTTTATTAAAATTTGCTTTACGCGGGTTAAATCAAGCCTGGTATACAGTTCATTACCAAGTTGGTTGTCAAATACCAAGGATAAGTTTTTAGCTTTTGCTTGTACGCTAAACATCCCATGTATGTCATTCAGCACTTGTACAATGTCAAAACAAGAAATAGACAGCTCCAATCTGTTAGCTTCTATTTTACTTAAGTCGAGCACATCATTTATTAAACTTTTTAAATGCTCGCTTTGACGCTGAATAACTTTAAGCTCATCTTGTAACTGCTCAGGCTCATACAAACCATTAATTAAGTCGTCGGTTTGGCTTAAAATAGCGGTAAGTGGGGTGCGAATTTCATGGCTTATATTTGCTAAAAACTGACTTTTAACATCGTTTGCTTCGCGCAACTCTTGCGCCACACTTTGTAATTCTAACGTACGTTGCTCTACTTGCTCTGTTAATTGTAGTTTTGCATTACTTTCTATTCTGCGACGGTAAATTGCAATAACTGTAATTAAAATAAGAATTGCCACAATGCCAAGCAAAATAGTTAATTGAAAACGTTTAGATATTTGCAGTTGTTGTAAGTGTTGTTGTTGTTTTAGCTGTTTAATTTCTTGGTTTAGTTTATCTGCTTCAAATTGAGTTTGAAAAATACTAACAGCCTTTGAAGCCTCTTCTGTATTTATACTGCGTTGGTAGTCAACATACTGCTGATGCAATTGCAGTGCTTGTTTAAAGTCGCCTAAGCTTGAATAAATCAAAGCCTCAATACCTAAGCCGTCTTTAATACGCATGCCATTTTTATATTCTTTTGCTAATGCAATTGAGCGTTCTGACGTTGTTTTTGCATTTTCAATATCGCCTTGAGCAAATTGCGCGGTAGCGAGCACATGCAATGCCGCCGCTAGCAATGATTTATTCCCTGCATCAAGTGCGAATTGCTGCGCCGCCTTTGCATGATACAAGGCCACATCAAATTTATTTAAGTGCAGATTAATACTCGCTAAATTAGCGTGCTTAGTAGAGAGTTGGAATGCATTATTTATGCTCTGATAGTAACGTAGTGCCAGCTGATTATAATGTAGTGCCAATTGATACTGTTTTGACTCAGTATAAGCTACCCCCATATTGCCATAGACTTGAGCTACGCCATCTTCATCACCAAGTTGTTGAAATACCTTTAATACCTCACGATACATTTCAAGTGCTGATTCGTAACGAGAAAGGCGAATATATATCCCAGCAATATTGTGTAAAATATCGGCTTTGTCTTGCGCACTCCCCTCTTTTTCGTAGATCAGTTTTGCTTGCTGATAATAATCCAGAGCTAGTTCCATGTTATACATATCAAAGTAAGCCAAGCCTATATTACTTAATAAATTGGCTTGTTTTAACGAGCCTTTTAAACGTATGGCTAACCCTAAAGCCCGGCTATAATCAACCACTGCTTGTTGTACAAACCCTTGATAATACAACACCACACCTTGCATTTTTATTGCTCTAAAATACAGATCGGGCAATTCATCAAAACTAATATTGCGCTCTAATAACTTATAATATTCTAAGGCGTGAGGAAGGTCGTTGGCATTAAAGGCAAGCTCAGCTAAGTCGCTATATATAGCAATGCGCTGTTGGTGCGGTAAATTTTTTTTAGTTAACAGTGTAGAGGCAAAGCTTTGTTTATCTGACCAACTTTTAGCCGACTTAAATTGTTCAAATAAGTCTGCTGGTGTAACAGAAAAACTCAATGTAGAAAAAATGCTGCATACAGCCATAAAGCCAACAAAAAAGAAGCGTTGTAACCAACCCTGCATAATTACATCCTTGAAACTTTTGTAGCCACTATGATAATTTACCCAAGATACACTAATAACTAGATTGTAAACAATGCTTAACCCACTGATAGATGAGATTTTTGAGTTGCTTTTGCAAAAAAAAGTATGGATGGTGCATACTTTAGCGGCAGAGTTACAACAACGTAAAGTGATTAGCACGCTTGATGCTGCCCCTGATCGTGATTTATTCAAACGTAACTTTTTAATTATGAACGCGCTTTATCAGCTACAGCAGCAAATTATGCCTAAGCAGCAACTCCTTATTGGTGGTTTACAAATACAACTTATTACCACAGCCAGTAACACCCTCGTAAAAAGTACCGATCCGCTACGAGACTACTACCTTGATTGGCAAAACTTTGAAACCTCTAGCGCCGAAATCGATGCTCTTTTAACCCAGTTTTGGCAGCGTTTTACCAAGCACAGTAAATCTGCACAAATAATAGATCCAGACACTCATAAACAGCTATTAGTAAAGTGGCAACTATCTCAGCAAAGCACGCTAAAAGAAGTACAAAAACGTTGGCGGCAACTGGCATTACAGTGTCATCCTGATAAAGCAGTTGGTAATGCAGAAAAATTTAAACAGTTAAAGTGTGAATATGAGCAGCTTAGGGCAAGCTGCTCAATTGGTAAGTAATTATTGAATTAGTTTTTCAATAATTATTAGCACGTAAGGCGACGAGCGCGTATTTTACGGCCTTTAATATTACCTTCGGTTAATTTACGCAGTGCCGGCTTTGAAGAATTACGCTCTACGGCAACAAACGCAACGTTGTCGAGTACGTTTATTTTACCAACTTGACGCCCTGCAATACCGTCTTTACCGGTAAGTGCACCTAAAATATCACCTGCACGTACTTTTTGCTTTTTACCAGAATCAAGCATTAAGGTTACCATTTCTGGTTTGTACGGTGGTTTTTCTAATAAGCTAAACGATGGCATTGGCTCTGGGATCACATCGCGTTCATAATGATCACCAATTTGTGCAATTTTAAACGCTTCTGCTTCACCATAAATAGAGCATGCAATACCCTTTTTACCCGCTCGACCGGTACGACCAATACGATGCACATGTGTTTGTGTGTCGTGAGCTAAGTGATAGTTAATCACCATATCCATATCGTCAATGTCTAAACCACGCGCGGCCACATCGGTTGCCACTAGTATTGATGCACTTTTATTAGAAAAATGAATTAACGTACGCTCACGATCACGCTGCTCTAAATCACCATGCAAAGATACCGCACTAAAGCCTTCATCAACTAAATCATCACACAATTGCTGTGTTTCTACCTTAGTATTACAAAACACGACACAGCTTTGCGGGGTAAATTTAAGCAGCAATAATTTAAGTGTTGGGTAGCGTTGTTTATTGTTATCCATTTTATAGAAGTATTGCTTAATAGTGCTTTTAGCTTGCTCTTCTTCTACCTTAACCATTACTGGATTGCTAAGCACACGCTTTGCAACAGCTTCTATTGCACGTGGAAACGTAGCGCTAAATAGTAATGTTTGGCGATTAGTAGGAATACGCTCAATAATTGCATCTAAGGTATCTTGAAAACCCATATCTAGCATTTGGTCGGCTTCATCTAGTACGAGCGTTTCTACATCATCTAAACGCAAAGTACCTTTACGAATATGATCGTCAACTCGCCCCGGTGTACCAACAATAATATGTGCGCCATGTTCAAGTGAGCCAATTTGTGGGCCAATTGATACACCACCACATAAAGTAAGTATTTTAATATTATGAATGCCACGCGCTAATTTGCGCATTTCTACAGCTACTTGCTCTGCCAACTCGCGTGTTGGGCACAATACTAAAGATTGAATACGAAAACGTTTTACGTTTAATTTAGCCAATACGCCTAAGCTAAACGCCGCAGTTTTACCTGACCCCGTTTTTGCTTGAGCAATAATGTCTTTTCCAGCCAGTACTGGCGGTAAACTTTGCGCCTGAACAGGTGTCATGTGGGTGTAGCCGAGTGTTGATAAGTTATCAACTAACCCAGAAGGTAAAGCCAAAGATGAAAAAGCAGTTGTGGTCACAGTAAATTCCAATGCAAAAAAAATAACATGGGGGAAAGCCCCACTCAATATGCTGCTAATAATAGCAGAATTCCTAATTGGCAACCATTAAGCATTATAAAAAAACACACCAAAAGGCATTGCAAATGATACTAGTTTTCATTAAGATTAACTCATCATTAATTCTATTAACCCGGAAACAACTAATGAAACTAAGCCCACTTTTTATCGCACTGCTAGCAAGTACTACTGCGAGTGTTTATGCAAACGCAACAGATATAGAACATATAGAAGTAAAAGGAAGTTATTTTAATGACTATAAAGTAGACAATGCTAATGGCGCAATGAGAACGTCTGCTTCATTACTTGATACCGCACAGTCGGTTACCGTTATTACCGACACTATAGTAAATGAACAACTCGCAACTACGTTAGGTGAAGTACTTACTAATGACGCCAGCTTAACGCCAGGTTCAAAGCAACGTAACCGTGAAGTATTTAATTTACGCGGGTTTGAACTGAGTTCATCTACAGGTTACTTACGTGACGGCCATCAGCACTGGTCTCACTACCAACAACCTATCGAAATATTACAACAGGTTGAAGTTATTAAAGGTCCATCAAGTATTTTATATGGCCAGTCGGGTCCTGGTGGCTTGGTTAATATGGTAACTAAAAAACCCACGTCACAAACATTATTTAAAGCCAGTGCCGATGTTGATCAACATGGTTCAACGCGCTTTATGCTGGATGCGGGCGGTGCACTTACTGAATCGGAAGATTTACGTGCTCGCGGTATTTTAGTAAAGCAAGATGTTGATTATTGGCGTGAATACCAAAATGGTGAAAACCGTGAACGCGATCGTTTTTTAGGTGCATTAATTGTTGATTACGATATTAGCGATAACGCCTTAGTACGCGTACATTACGACCGCACAGATGACGAAGCCGGTTTAGATACGGGTGCCTGGATTGATAGTAATGCCAATGTAATTGGCGACGATAAAACAATTCGCGATATGTCTTGGGCGTTTACCGATATAACGGTAGAAAACCTAGGTGTTGAGCTAGAAGTATTTTTAACCGAAAACTGGCAAGTAAAGCTTGGTTACAACGAGCAAACATTTGAGCGTCAACGCTTTGAGTCATCGCCACGTAAACCAAGTAACTTTATCGAGGGTGATAGCTACACCTCAAAACCTTACGATCGTTTTGATGATTGGCAGTTTAAAACCGCCTTTATTGACTTTATTGGTGAATTTGAAACCTTTGGTATTCAGCATCAATTTTTAATTGGCGCAAATTCGCTTGATTATTATTACGGCCAATTAAAAACTAATGCCGACTCATTTGACTTTAGCGCCGGGCAAAACGAACCATCTCGCCCAACTATAAGCTATAAAACCGATGACACTATTAGCTCATCTGCTTATGATTATTACGGTATTTACATACAAGATCTCATTTCGTTCTCACCAGAGTGGCAGCTATCTTTAGGTGGTCGTTACGATAAGCAAAGTAAAGAAAATAGTAATAATGAATCGTTTGTTCCTAAAGTGGGTGTGCTATATCACCCTAATGCCTCAGCCACTATTTACGGCAGTTACTCTGAGGGCTTTGAGCCGCAAAACGAAACGTTAGTAAATACAAACGATGTTAATAATGGTATGAAGCTCGATGCGATTACCTCTGAGCAAAAAGAAATTGGTATTAAATGGCAGCTGTTTGACGATCGCTTAATGCTCAGTGGCGCATTATTTGATATTAGCAAAACTGGCACTTTAGTGAGCGAAGATCTTGTTAACCCTATTGATAATATAACAAGCATCACCACTCAAGCTGGCGAACAGCGCCATAAAGGCTTTGAGTTAGCAGCACAAGGCGCAGCAACTGACCGCTTATTTGTAATGGCATCAACTATGTATTTAGATGCCAACTATGAGCGCGACGCAACATTGCAAGGTAAGCGTCCTACCGATGCCCCTAAATGGTCTGCATCACTATGGACTCGTTACGAATTAAACGACGTAATTGCATTAAACGCAGGTGCATTTTACGAAGGCGAACGCTTTGCCGACAATGCCAATACCGTTACTAAAGATGCCTATACCCGCGTAGATGTGGGTGCAACGTATAAAATAAACTTAAACAATACCGACGTTAACTTACGCCTCAATATTGAAAACTTATTTGATACTAACTACCTAGCAGGCGGTGGCTTAAATAATGTAACCATAGGCGAAGGAGCGAGCGTACGCTTAGCAGCACAATTTAGCTTTTAATTAATACAGCCCATACACATTTAACTGTATGGGCTTATTTAACAATACGGTTGTTAAACAGGCAATAATTGTAAGCTGTGAATTAGCGCTATTTTTTGAATATTTTTAAATAAGCTAAATGCCCAAGCACAACAACTAAGCCAGCTATCACACCCAATAAGCCATCAAATATAAGTGGTGCTAGCACTTCACCGGTAGTACCTACAATTGTTTGCCCATAATTGGTTACCGCTATTTGAATATGATGCAAAGCTTTAATGCCATGCACTAAAATGCCGCCGCCAACTAAAAACATTGCAACTGTACCCGCAAATGCCAAAAACTGCATAAGCCGTGGTGCTGCCGCTAACAACCCTTTGCCTAGTATTTCTTTAAATTTATTAGCCGATTGCTTAGATTGATTAAGTAAATATAGCCCTGCATCATCAAGCTTCACAATTCCTGCAACTAAGCCATAAACGCCAATGGTCATAATTATGGCAATAACACACAATACCAATGCCTGATTTATTAATGTTGCAGCTGCAACTGTGCCAAGCGTAATTACTATTATCTCTGCAGAAAGTATAAAGTCGGTTCTAATCGCGCCTTTAACTTTTTGCTTCTCGTATTCTACTAGGTCTAATTTGTCGCCCTCACTTTCGCTTTTATCATCATGAGGCAAAAACTTGGCAAATACTTTTTCTGCGCCTTCAAAACATAAAAATAATCCACCTAGCATTAATAATGGCGTAATTAACCAAGGTAACCACACACTTATTAATAATGCAGTAGGTACTAATATTGCTTTATTTAAAAACGATCCTTTTGCTACCGCCCACACCACAGGTAGCTCGCGCTCTGCAGCTACACCGGTAACTTGTTGAGCATTAAGCGCTAAGTCATCACCTAATACACCCGCTGTTTTTTTCGTAGCAACTTTACTCATAGTTGCAATGTCATCTAGCAGCACAGTAATGTCGTCTAATAAGGTTAAAAGATTAGTACCTGCCATATATATACCTAGCTTAAAAATAATATTATTAACATAACTTAAAGCTACATTTTCACCAACGGTTAATTTTGCTTTGTTATGCTGATTAAAATTAATACGCAAATATCGGTAATTATTTGCTGTTTGCACTGGAGATATAAATGAAAGCGCTGCTGATAATCGCATTAAGTGTATTAGGCTTATCTGCTTGTAATGAGCCCACAATTAATACTCGCTACCTGTGTAATCAAAAAGAAGCCACGCTTAGTGTTATCAATGAGCAAACAGCAGCACTAACACTTAATAGTAATACTTATCAGCTTAGCCGAGAAAAAAGTGCCTCTGGTAATAAATACATAAATAAAAGTGTGTTGTTTTGGAGTAAAGATAGTGAAGCCATGCTTATTATTGAAGGGACAAAATACCACTGCCTACAACAGTAGCTGATACAGTAAAACTAATAAAATTAAACCGTGATAAACCAAGTTTAGCGATACAAAGTAACTGTATTTTTCCAAGTGCTAATGGCTAAGTAACTGAGCATGCAATTTTACGTTACTTGGGTATAATACTTTTAACTTTATTGCTTAATAGCGGCCCACAATGAAATACAAAGATCTTCGTGATTTTATCGATTTACTTGAAAAAAGAGGTGAGCTTAAACGCATCACTCAAGAAATCGACCCGTATCTTGAAATGACCGAAATAGCCGACCGTACATTACGTGCCAAAGGCCCTGCGTTATTATTTGAAAACCCTAAAGGTTACGATATTCCGGTATTGGCTAACTTATTTGGCACACCCAAGCGTGTTGCCATGGGCATGGGCCAAGAAGATGTAAGCGAATTACGTGAAGTTGGCAAGCTCTTGGCTTTTTTAAAAGAACCAGAGCCACCAAAAGGCATTAAAGAAGCGTTAGGGCAAATACCTGTTTATAAACAAGTGCTTAATATGCCAGCTAAAGAAGTCAAAAAAGCCCCCTGCCAAGAAGTTATTTTACAAGGTGATGAGGTCGATTTAACTAAACTGCCTATTCAACATTGCTGGCCAGGCGATGCCGCACCGTTAATTACTTGGGGCCTTACCGTTACTAAAGGGCCTTATAAAAAGCGCCAAAATTTAGGCATATACCGCCAGCAACTGTTAGGCAAAAATAAAATTATTATGCGCTGGTTATCACACCGTGGCGGTGCGCTTGATTTTCAAGAATGGTGTAAAGAAAACCCAGGCCAACCGTACCCGGTATCTGTGGCATTGGGCGCCGATCCGGCAACTATATTAGGTGCAGTAACCCCCGTACCCGACACATTAAGCGAATACGCTTTTGCAGGCTTACTGCGCGGTAGTAAAACTGAAGTAGTTAAATCAATATCAAACGATTTACAAGTACCCGCAAGCGCCGAAATAGTACTTGAAGGCTACATAATGCCAGGTGAAATGGCACCTGAAGGTCCGTATGGCGATCACACCGGATATTATAACGAAGTTGACGACTTTCCGGTGATGACAGTAACCCATATGACCCACCGTAAAAACCCTATTTACCACAGTACCTTTACCGGCCGTCCGCCTGATGAGCCTGCTATTTTAGGGGTGGCATTAAACGAAGTATTTGTACCTATTTTACAAAAACAATTCCCTGAAATTGTTGATTTTTACTTACCGCCAGAAGGCTGCTCGTACCGCATGGCTATTGTTACCATGAAAAAACAATATCCCGGCCATGCAAAACGCGTAATGATGGGAGTGTGGTCTTACTTACGTCAATTTATGTATACCAAGTTTGTTATTGTGTGCGATGACGATATTAACGCCCGAGATTGGGAAGATGTTATTTGGGCAATTACTACGCGTATGGACCCCGCTCGCGATACCACCTTAATAGAAAACACACCAATTGATTATTTAGATTTTGCGTCACCAGTTTCTGGCCTTGGCTCTAAAATGGGTATGGATGCAACGAACAAATGGCCTGGCGAAACAAACCGTGAATGGGGCGAGCCGATTGAGATGGATAAAGCCACCAAAGATCGCGTTGACGACATTTGGCAGAGCCTTAACATTCTCTAATATCCTAGACCAATAGGCTATAAAACAACCCTACAGATATGCTAGAATCAACACATTCTATTGCGTATCTGCTATGAAAAGCGCTGCTAAAAGGTAAAAAATGCAAACATTAAAAGCTGAAGTTGTTGCTATCAGCCCACTTACAGAATTTGTTCATAAAGTAATTTTAAAACCACAACAACCGGTTTCGTTTGAAGCAGGCCAATACATGCACCTTGTATTGAGCGAAAATGACAAGCGTGCATTTTCGATTGCCAGTCGCCCTTCACAATGTGATCAAATAGAGTTACATATTGGCGCTTCGGGAACCGATACGTATGCAATGCAGTCGCTTGAACATTTACGCAATGCACTTAACGAAAAGCAGCTAATAGCAATAGAAGCAGGCTTAGGTATATCGCAACTTCGTTTACAGTGTGAACGCCCAATTATTTTACTTGCTGGCGGTACTGGATTTTCATATGCAAAATCAATGGCTGATCACCTAGCTGAAATTAGCTGCGATCGCCCGGTATTATTATACTGGGGCGTAAAAGAAGAATCGGCACTTTATGCACACCGCGAAATGCAAGTATGGGCCGATAGCCACAAAAACTTTCAATTTATTCCGGTAGTAGAAAACCCATCGGCTGATTGGCAAGGGCATACCGGTTATGTACACAAAGCCGTAATGCAAGATATAGTATCGCTAGCGCCTTACGATATTTACATGGCTGGACGTTTTGACATGATTGGCATAGTTCGTGATGATTTTATTGCTCATGGTGCTATTCGCGAAAACATGTACGCAGATGCGTTTGCATTTATTAAATAATTGCACTTAACGCTCTCAATTCAAATATTAAGGCATCTAAATAGGTGCCTTAATTATTTTTATAACAATAAATAATTAATAGTTAAAATCTATCAACATCATCAACATAAACAATTTCCTAAAAGTCGATCTATAAACCATACTTTGTATAGAACATTCAGCGGGAGAGACCCATATGCTAAATACAAAAGTAAAAGACTTTATGCAACACAAGTTGCCAAACATTACCCCAGATACCGAAATGACCACTGCCATTGCAGAGCTGCAAAAATTTAAATTACTTGGCGCCCCAGTATTCGATAGCAATAAGTTTTTAGTTGGCTTTATCTCTGAGCAAGAGCTGCTTAAACCACTCATGCAAAGCAGTTATTTTTGTGATGGGGTGGTGAAAGTATCGCAACTAATGCAAACAGAAGTAGTGACTGTAAATGGCGACACCAACATTATTGAACTTGCTGAGCAAATGAGACCCGGTAAACCGAAAAATTACCCTGTGGTTGACGGAGAAAAAGTAATAGGAATGATCAGCAGAGCCGATATTCTCAAAGCTCTTTACGATAACTACCTAGCTTGTCAAACACACTAAGCCACTAATTTATAAATACTTAACCTGAACTCTGGTTACTTAGATACAAAAATGCCGCTATTATTAGCGGCATTTTTTATACTAATAGTATTAAATTAGCGCGCACTTGCCATTGTTAGCAGTGCTTTTTTATCGCTGTAACTTAAGTAGGCAATTTCAAGCGCATTAGCTTGCGCTTTTTCTATATCGGCTTGTGATAAACCAGCTTGTGGCGCTGCCACTAAATATTCGTGTTCAATTTCAATACCTTCAACCGCAGGGTCATCGGTATTAATACAGGCCAAAATACCATGATCTAAAAACTGTTTTAGCGGATGCTGAGCTAAATCATTTACGGTACTGGTTTGTATATTACTGGTTAAGCACGACTCAATACCAATACGCTTATCGCGCAGATAGTTCATAAGTTCAATATCTTCAATTGCTTTAACACCATGGCCTATACGGCTCGCACCTAGCTCGTTAATTGCTTGCCAAATGCTTGGCGCACCTAGTGCCTCACCAGCATGAATTGTTGCAGCTAAGTATGCGTCGCGTACTTGCTTAAAGTGTTCTACAAATAACTCACCCGGAAAACCAATTTCATCACCGGCTAAATCGACAGCCACTAAATCATCTTTAAAAGCGAGTAAGGCATCAAGCTCTTGTTGGCAAACTTTTACGCCATAAGTGCGTGATAAAATACCAATTAAATTAGCTTTTACATTAGCACCTTTAGTTGCCGACTTAATGCCATCAATTACCGCTTCAACCACACCTTGAGGGTGTAAGCCTTGACTTTGTGCCATGTAGTAAGGACTAAAGCGCAGCTCAACATAATCGAGCCCTTGGGCTTGTGCATCTTCAATATTTTCAATCGCTATACGTCTACAAGCATCGTAGTCACCTAATACTGTTACACCCCAATCTAATTTTTGTAAAAATGCCATCAGGTTTGGCTCAGGATCAATGACTTGTACATGAGGAATAAGTGCTGCAACGTTATCAGCAGGCAAAGTTATATTAAACTGACGACCAAGTTCTAATATGGTTTGCGCTCGTACATTACCATCTAAATGGCGATGAATATCTAGCAAAGGTAGTTTTCTATTGATCATAGTAGCAACTCAGTTAGGTTAAAATTGCGCGCATAATACGCAGCTATAGTAATAATTCAAGTCTAGTTTATTTAAAATATACTTTTGAGGCCATATGTCTGCTTTTTATGCAAAAAAAGCAGATGATTTTATTTTTCTATCGCCGCTAAATAATGCCAAAGAGCTTTAAACAAAATATTCGCATCTATTGGTTTTGTTATATAGCTATTCATTCCACAGGCAAGCGCTTTTTTAACATCGTCATCATGCGCATTAGCCGATAAACCTATAATAGGTAAATCTAATAAGCCTAGCTCATTACGTATTACCTTGGTTGCTTGTAAGCCGTCCATTTTGGGCATTTGAATGTCCATCAGAACAATGTCATAACTTTTTTCAGTTAACATTTCAATTGCGGCAAAGCCATCATTAGCAATATCAGCAACACACCCTTTGGTTTTTAAAATGGCAGTGGCTACATGTTGGTTTAACGGGTTATCCTCAACCAAAAGTAATGTGAAGTTCGCAAATGATACGTTTTCTATATCCACGTCACTAAAGCTTTGCTCACTTTTCTCTACTTTAGGTAAAGGGGAGTTAAGCGGTAAACTAAAGGTAAATGTTGAACCTTGCCCTGCAGTACTTTTTAAATCTATAGCTCCACCCATAAGCTCAACTAGCTTTTTACAAATACTGAGGCCCAACCCTGTACCGCCATATTGGCGTGACGTAGAGTTATCTGCTTGAGCAAAAGGCCTAAATAATTTCTTTTGTGCCTCTTTACTAATACCAATACCTGTATCGCTTACACTTAAATAGGTCATGGTTTTTGATTGCCAAATTTTCAGTGTAATACTCCCTTGAGCAGTAAATTTAACCGCATTATTGAGTAAATTTAGTAACACCTGCTTTAAACGAATAGCATCGGTGTTAATCACCAAGTCTGTGTTTTTATCGTAATCTAGCTTTATTTCTAACGACTTAACATTTACTTCAAATTGTATTAAGTTAATTATCTCTTCGGCCAAGCGCCCTATATCTACGGGTTCTTGCATTAAATCAAGTTTACCTGCCTCCATTTTAGAAAAATCGAGCAAGTCATTTAATACTCTAAGTAACACCCCTAACGCACCATCAGCTTGCTCTATGTAAGTACGGGCTTGCTGCCAATCATTTTGTTGTAACGCTAAGTAGTGTAAGCCTTTAATACCATTAATTGGCGTGCGCACTTCGTGGCTCATATTCGCTAAAAACTGACTTTTTATTTGGCTCGCTTCATCAGCTTTTTGCTTTTCTTGGCGTAATGTGCGCGTTTGCTTAGCAACTTGCTCGCGTATTTGAATATTTGTGCCTGTAACAGAAATTAAAAATGCTACCAGTAACCACACAAACAGCATCCCCACTATTTGTGCCAACCAATATATTAGCCAGGAGGTTGTAACTAAGGGCTCGTGCAACTCAACCTGCCACATACGTTTACCAATGAGTAGCTGGTAGGACTTTAACAATTCCATTGACTCGTTGTTGGCAATATAAATAGCTCGGGTATTATTGGTATTGTTAATGTCTAAAAAGCTTGCTGTAACTAAGTTTTCATGATCAAAAAGTAACGACTGCGATAGCTTTTTTAAGCTCACTACCGCAACTGCAAAACCTTTAAAGTCATCTTCAGTCTCTATACTTCCAAATACGGGATGTAAAAATAGCACCCCTAACTCAGCCTGATTTTGCACCAACTTAACCGGTTGGCTAATGACCATTTCGTTGAGCACTTTTGACTTATTTAATGCCTCTTGCATAAAGCCGTTTGACGCTAAATCAAAGCCAATAGCATCTTCATTGCCTTTTAATGGGTATGCATACCTAATTGGGTAATATACATCTCGCTCAGCAACGGCTTGCCATTGGTTGGTTGGTGACTTTTCTTTTACAAAAAAATGATCAACATCGGCTAGTTGCGTCATTTGTTGATATTCTAACAGCGCACTTTTAGGAACATACGGTACCCATTCAAACGCCAATATTTCTTCGCTATAGCTCAACTGTTTTGCCGTAAATTGCCGAAACTCTTTAAAGCTCACATCTTCACTGCTCGAAAAAAAAGTAGCCAGTAATGCCAAGTGTGCGGTTATTTCATCTAATTTATGAGCAATTGAATCTTGTACGGCTAATGTTTTTATCTCTTGTTTTTGAATGTTTTTTTCTTTTTTAACACTGGCAGCGCCATAAAAGCTCACACTAATAAGAATGTAAATAAGTAAAGAAGGCAGGATAACTTGTAGCCGGTATCGCATCACTGAGTAATTAAATGCAGCCAGCATCAATGGCGTAAAAATGAGCACCCCAATACTGTCGCCAATCCACCACGCAATAAAACTATCTAGCGCGGCATGTTGTGCAATTATATTATTAAAAACAAGTAAGCTGGTGCCTACACTAGCGCCAATAATACAACATACAGGGCCGGCTATAATTAAGCTTTGTACACTGTGTTTTAGTGACGATAAATCGAGGGGGGCTTTAATAACTTTAATTATTATTTGCGCGCCAAGCCATGCTTGAAAAACAACAGCGATAGCAATTGCAGCGGCTTGGAAAAAAACTTGCCAGTTTAGTATATCAACAACATTATCAAGGTGAATTAAGCTAGTAAGTAATGCACCAACAATAATACCTAAAAAAGATTTGCGGCCCCATAACAAAAAGCTTGCTACAGCTATGCCCGCAGGAGGCCAAGAAGCCACAGCAAAACCATCTATAGCAAGCAATAAATTACTAAAGTAGCCTGTAATAAAGTAAGCGCAAGCTAAGCTAAAAGACAATTTAAACAAACCTTTCATCGCCTTTTGCTCCTTGCAGTATTAAATGATGTTTATTAAATGTAACTCATTACTTATAAAGTACCAATGCTTTATCTAGTTGTGCACTTTTTTCATAACTTAACTTTGCTTGCTGCATATATTGATTTTTATTTTCATTATTAAGTGCTTTATCAAACACCCTAGCCGCCAGGTCGTAATCACCTTGCGCATTAGCAAGACAAGCCAAAGCGAGCAGTAATGAGTTATTTTGCTCATCTTTTTTAAGTCGATCTTGAATACTCGTTTGTAATTTACGGGCATTTGCCGTTGTTGCTTTGCTTAATATGTTAGCTAATTGTGCATGTTGTTCATCATGCTTAACCATTTTTATTAAGTCATTTTCAATTACGCTTAATTGTCCTGCAGCAGCCATTTGCGTTAAATAAGCGCTGTAGGCGTAGCTATGTAGCTTTTTAGGTAGCTGCTTATATTTAACTGTTACTTCATCAACAGGGAATGAGGCAAAATAGGCATTAAAAACGCGATGCCACTGCTCATTTGTTAGTACTTTTTTGCGTAAAAGGCGCGGTAAAAATGCTTCTAAAGCACTAAAATGCTGTTGCTGTACTAGCACTTCGGTGTAAATTTTCAGCTCAAGCGCTGTCGCTTTTTTCGATTCTGCAATAACCCGTAATTGCGACTCTATAGCGCTACTATTACCACTAGCTAGCCATAGTTTAGCGACTTTTAGTTGCTGCTCTGGGTTTATGTCAAATAAGTACTCTAGGGCTTTGTCGGTTTGATTATTAGCTAGTGCCGCCTTAGCAAGCAGTGCTAAACGTATATCTTGATACTGATCAGGCACCTTGCCAGATAGCGCCTGCTCTATTTGTGCATAGTCGTCATTAATTACACTCCACAGCGCCTGCTCAATTGCGGCTTGCTTGCGCCCTTGGCTACGAGCAAAAAAGCCATGCTTGGTATTACGATAAATAGAGAATAAATAACGCACGAGTTTATAGGTTAAATAACTAACGACTAATACTGCAATCGTTAGCACAGCAAACGAAACAATTGTGCCTTCAATTGTGGTGTTGTTAAACGAAATTAGTACATAACCTTTTTCGTCCAATAAAAAAGGGGCTGCCGCTAACACCACAACAAGTGCAATAATTAAAATGATCAACCCTATCATTTTGCCCACTCCTTAACTTGCTGCGTGCTTTGTAAGTTTACTTTAGGGTTAAAGTTTAGCTGCTCTTTTTCTAGATTAGACAGCGACTTTAAAACCATTTTTGTAACATCATCATCTTGTTTAAAGTATTCAGCCACTAAACGTTTTGCTTCGCTTAGTGCTGCAAAGTAAACACTGGCGTGCTTGCTCAATAATGCATCTTGCGCTTGTGTTATATAAAGCTTAACTCTTTGATTTACTAAGTGTCGCTGTTGTTCACTTAATAATGGCTCTATAGCAATACCTTCGCGATGACGAATAGTAATAAACCCATCTAAAAATTGATCCCAACTATTTTTTAAGTTTTGTTGCCAATCGCTAAGATCTTCACTTAATACCTTGTCATCAATTTTTGCCACTTCTTCGGGCAGGTTCACCGCATTAAATACCAATTCATCAATATTTTTCAGCACACTACTAAGCTGTAAATAAATAGCTTCAACGGCAATTGGTTTTATGGCATCTAGAGTTTGGATATCTTGTGTAATGGCTTGGCGCACTGTAATAGTACCGGGGTGGTCACTAAGTAAAGCATCTAAACGTTTTAATACAGCGCTAGTTCCTTGATAGTCGTTTTCGGCCCACAACTTAAACTCAGCCATATGCTGCAAGCTGGTAACTTCTTGTGGATTTAAAGACGAGCCTTGCTGCTGCGCTTGTTGTAAGGCAGCTTTTAATTCTTGCTGATTTTTTGTAGTACTTTCGCGCATTGCGGCTGTTACTTTTTGCTCAGACGTTAATAGCGTCTGTTGCAAGTTAGCTTGAGCTAACTTAAGTGCTTGCAGCTCTTGTTGTAGTAATTTATTTTGCTCATTTAACTGATTAACAGCTAAGCTTTGCGTCTTGCTCGCGTTGAGCTTTTGATAAAACTCAAAGCCAACTCCAGAGGCAACAATTAGCGAAATAATAAGTGCTAAGCTCCCGACTTTACTTACTCGTTGCTTAGTATTGTCAGCCTTATCAGTTGCTTTGTGCGTATCGCTTTTAGCCGTAGCTTTGCCATTGTTGGCTGTTGCATTAGTCGTTTTTTGCGCTGCTTTATCTACCGTTGACGGTACTGACTGTTCGCTCATTTTGCTACCTTGCTGATTAATGCAGGTAAACATAGCGTTATCGCTAGCTCCTGCTGCAATATGTATATTAGCCGAACTTACCTGATGCTGCTGTAAATAAGCGCCTATACGCTCACTAGCTACATAAAATCGGCACTGTTGTAACCATTGTTTTTGAGGTGCAGCAAGGTTTTTAAAAATAGCATCAACCGCCGCATTACTTGTTATGACTATACCCTGTACATTTTGGCTTTGCCAGTGGTCTATCCAGTTGTTAGGCTCAGGGTCTATGGGAGTACGCTGATACACTACGCAGTTATTTAAAAAGGCACCACGCTGCTTTAATGTTTTAGCTATATCAGGACGCCCACCTATTCCTTTAACCAATACAATATTACTGCTATCAACATCGGCAAGCGATTTAAGCGCTAATAACCCCTCTGAGTCGTGCTGTTTAGGAACAGCCGCTCGCACGCCAAACACCTCATAAATAGTGTCGGCTGTTTGTTGGCCAACCCCATAAAATTGCGCTTTTATATTAATATCTGCCTTTAATTCACTCAGCGCTAAAACCGCATCTTGCGACACAAAAATAATTTTATCGGCATTAATTAATGGGCTGAGCTCAATACTGTCGGGGGTTAAATACTCTATTTTTAATACGGGGAATAAAGACGCTTGATAACCCGCTTGCTCAAGTTGTTGTGCAAGGGCTGCGCCTTTTCCTTGGGGACGAGTTATCAAGATATTTAACATTACGCGTCTCTATATACTTCAGCTAATATTCTGTCTGCACCTTGAGCCAATAGCATTTTAGCCAGCTCAACCCCTAGTTTTTCTGCGTCATCAACGTGGCCGCTAACTTCATCACGTAAAATTTCGCTACCATCTATTGCGCCTACTAAACCACGTAAGTGTACTTGATCGCCGCTAACTAGCGCATAAGCACCAATTGGCACCTGACAACCACCTTCTAAATGGCGGTTCATTGCGCGCTCGGCATTTACCCGAATACGTGTTTCGCTGTGCTCCAGTGGAGCAAGTAATGCTTTTATTGCTTCGTCATCAGTACGACACTCAATACCTACAGCACCTTGTCCATTGGCAGGCAATGACACTTCTGGCTCAATATAAGCACGAATGCGCTCTTTCATTTCTAAACGGATCAAGCCTGCTGCCGCTAAAATAATTGCGTCGTATTGGCCTGAATCTAGTTTGGCTAAGCGTGTATTTACGTTACCGCGAAGGTCATGAATTTTTAGATCTGGACGTGATGCGCGTATTTGACACTGACGACGTAAGCTTGAAGTACCCACAATTGCACCTTGTGGTAGCTCGTCAATATTGGCAAAGTTATTTGATACAAAAGCGTCACGTGGATCTTCGCGCTCACAAATAGTGTGTAGTGTTAACCCTTCTGGAAACTCTACAGGCATATCTTTCATCGAGTGCACGGCCATATCAGCCAGCCCTTCTAGCATGGCTTGTTCAAGCTCTTTAACAAATAAACCTTTACCACCAATTTTAGCTAAAGGGGTATCTAAAATAATATCGCCTTGGGTCGACATAGGCACTAATTCTACTAAAATACCTGGGTGATAATGCTCTAGTTGCGCCTTTACAAATTCAGCTTGCCAAAGTGCCAATGCACTTTTACGAGTAGCAATACGCACTATATTTGTTGTTTGGGTCATAAAAAATACTCACTTAATAATTGCAATTTAGCTGGCTCAATCAGCTAATATTCTAAATTCTTTTTGAGCAATTAATTGGCCTTGCTCATCAATTACATCAACCCGCCATTGGCCTATTTGCGAGTCCATTATATTCTTAGTCGAATATGTACGATAACGAGAGGATGTTATATCTAACTCAATTTCAGCCACAATATCATCCTCAAAAAACCATACATGCTTTACCTGTTGGCCTTGTAAGTTTTTTAGTTCACTAAAAAACGATAACGTATCGTCAAATTGACTTAAACGAATATCTGCAGCAAATACATTTACCGGCTCTCGCTTGCTTACTTTACGTGTAAGCACGGCTCGGCTTATTTTATCAGTATCTATTTGCGCGCCAAGTGCCACACTCGCTAGCTGCGCCAAAGGGGCAAAGCCCTGCGTGCTAGAAGGTGCTGTATCACTAATAGCGGCAAGATCTGTATCAACTAATAAATCGGGAGTGGGTACTTGCTCAATATTAACCGGCTCTGGTGAGTTGTTTTTAATCTCAGCTTGCGAGGCTACGGGTAACTCTGCCGCTACTACTTTATCAGGCTCTGCTACTTTTTGCTCTGCAACTAAATTAATAGGCGCAACTGCTGCAGGACTATTTAGCCCTGCTTGCGTTGTTTGTAATGCAGTAACAGCACGCTGGTTTGTATCGTTACTTTGCGCCAACACCCTATCTTCTGGCTCATTTGGGTGATCGTCCTGCTCGGCACTAACGGCGCTGGTTAAGCCATATATAACGGCAGCAGAGGTCATGAGTAGCAGCATAGAAATACTCACAATACGACGCCAATTCCACTCGTAGGTTAGTGTAGCTACACTTTCTTGTGGTTCGCGTTTAACATTTGCTTTAATAACTATTTTTTGACTCATTTTAACCTCAGCGGCTCCATTATTAGCTTAAGCGAGCAATTAACCAATGGCGAATAGCTTGCAGTTCTTCTGCGCAAACCTGGTGAGCCATAGGATACTCTTGCCAGCTTACATCCATGCTAAGTGCTGTTAATACTTCGAACGCACTTTTACCGGCACTAGGCGGCACTACGTTATCTTGACTGCCATGCGCCATAAAAACATTTAAATCTGTGTGTAGCGCTTCATCTGCTAGTTTTTCTGGTACACACATATAGGTTGAAAGCGCCATTACACCCGCCAGTTTTTGCTCAAAACGTGGGGCTAAATGCAAAGCTACAACGCCACCTTGGGAAAAACCCGCTAAAATAATTTTATCAGCAGCAATACCATTGGCTATTTCTTGGTTAATAAGTTGCTCTACTTTAGCGGCAGAATCTCTTACACCTTGCTCATCGGCACGTTTATCTAATTCTATTGATTTAATATCATACCAAGAACGCATTTCCATGCCACCATTTATGGTGACCGGTTGCACAGGCGCGTGCGGGAAAATAAATCGCAGCCCTAGTTCACTTGGTAATTGTAACTGTGGTGCTACGGGTGCAAAACCTTCCCCCGAATCACCTAAGCCGTGCAACCAAATAACGGTTGCTTTATGCTCACCTTGAGCCGGATATTCTACAAACTCTAAACTCATAACGATGATTGCCATTTAACGTCTTGGCCAGCTTGGCGAGTTGATGCCTCGTTAATAAACTGCCAAAACTCTGCGCCAGAGCGATTATCTATCCACTTATCACCACGTAATTCAAAGTGATGTCCGTTAAATTTAGTCGCAACCCATACTTGGTGTAAAGGTGCTTGCTTGTTAATCACAATTTTACTGTTGTCAGGAAAAATTAGTTCTAAAATACCTTGTGCCGACTCATAATCTAAATCTGCTTCACAATCATCAACTTGTTCTTCAATTGTGAACATAAGTGCTTCGGCTAATTGGTGATATTCATGATCAGTCATGGTTAATTTCCTTTGCAGGCGAGCCGCCTAATAGTGGGTGCGTTTTTGTACAGCTAGTGTAACAGGAATAAAATCATCCGCGAATAGCTGCATTTTTTAGATATTCTGTTACTCTGCGATTATAAAGCCAGCAACACTATTAATCTAATGAAAGCGATACATACTTCACAATTTAAGCAACTATTAATAAGCACTGTACTGCTAAGCGCATTAGCTGGCTGTGGTCAAAGCGGTCCGCTCTATTTGCCAGAGCAAAAAGTAGAACAAAATAAACCTCAAGACGTAGCTAATCCAGCAACTCAAACTGAGCAAACCAATACACCTAAAAAGCAGGAGCAATAAATGGATTTTTTTAATTATAAAAACAATCAATTATTTGCTGAAGACGTAAGCATTGCAAGTATTGCTCAGCAATATGGTACGCCATGCTACGTTTATTCGCGAGCCACCTTTGAGCGCCATTATTTAGCTTTTGCTAACGCCACCAAAAATCATAAAAGCCTGGTGTGCTACGCCGTAAAAGCAAACTCTAATATTGCGGTACTCAATATATTAGCGCGTTTAGGGTCGGGCTTCGACATTGTATCTAAGGGCGAACTGGCGCGAGTAATTAAAGCCGGGGGCGATGCCTCTAAAGTAGTGTTTTCGGGTGTTGCTAAAACAGCAGACGAAATAGCCTATGCATTAAAGCTCGGCATTAAATGCTTTAATGTTGAGTCGGTCTCGGAGCTAGAACGTATTTCTGAAGTGGCCTGTGAGCTAAATTTAGCAGCGCCTATTTCTATTCGTGTTAACCCCGATATAGATGCAAAAACGCATCCGTATATTTCTACCGGCTTAAAAGAAAACAAGTTTGGTATAGATATTCAAACAGCTGTGAGCGTGTATCAACATGCCGCTTCGCTGCCTGGGTTAAACATTATTGGCGTTGATTGCCACATTGGCTCGCAACTCACCGAAACCAGACCCTTCCTCGAAGCACTTGATAAGTTACTCACGCTAATAGATGAATTAAAAGCGTGTAACATCGAGCTTACCCATTTAGATATTGGTGGCGGTTTAGGGGTAACTTATAATGACGAGCAACCTCCGCACCCTAGCGAATATGCCGCGCAAGTTACTGAGCGTTTGGTTAATTATCGCCACCTTGAGCTTATATTTGAACCCGGCCGTGCCATTGCTGCTAACGCTGGAGTTTTAGTTACTCAAGTGGAATTTATTAAACAAAACCAAGATAAGTACTTTGCTATTGTTGATGCTGGCATGAACGACATGCTGCGCCCAGCGCTTTATCAGGCATGGCAAAAAATTATTCCGGTATCGGTACGCGACGACGAAACCCCTACTCATAACTTTGATATTGTTGGCCCTGTTTGCGAAACCGGTGACTTTTTAGGTAAAGACCGCGAGTTAGCACTTAAACAAGGCGACTTACTGGTACAAAGAAGTGCCGGTGCTTATGGCTTTACTATGAGTTCAAATTATAACTCTCGTCCGCGCGTTGCAGAAATAATGGTAGATGGCAGTCAACACCATCTTATTCGCGAACGCGAAACCATAGAGAGCCTGTATCAAGGTGAGAAAATTTTACCTTAAACGTTTTTGTAAGTCCCTGCTCTGTGGCATGATTAGCGCAGAGCAAAACCGAATTAGAGCGCTATGTTAGTTAATTTTTCCAAAATGCACGGCTTAGGCAACGACTTTGTTGTGATTGATAACATTACACAAAACGTTTTTTTGTCGCGAGATCAAATAATAAAACTGGCCGACCGCCATTTTGGCATTGGCTTTGACCAACTGCTAATGGTTGAAGCACCATACTCCCCAGATCTCGACTTTCATTACCGTATTTTTAATGCCGATGGCACCGAAGTAGAGCAATGCGGCAATGGCGCACGTTGCTTTGCCCGCTTTGTACGTATGAAAGGCCTTACCAATAAACACAAAATTACTGTATCTACTAAATCGGGTAATTTAACCCTATACATAGAAAAAGACGGCCAAGTAACTGTAAATATGGGCCACCCTAATTTTGAGCCAAGTAAAATCCCACTCAAAGCAACCAAGCGCGAACTGACCTATATTATTCGTACCGAAGAGCATACTGTTTTTAGTGGCGCGGTTTCTATGGGTAACCCACATTGTGTATTAGAAGTTGACGATATTACTACCGCACAAGTTGATATTTTGGGTCCGTTACTTGAAAACCATGAGCGTTTTCCGCAGCGAGCTAATATTGGTTTTATGCAAGTAATTTCCAAAGAACATATTAAATTACGAGTATGGGAGCGCGGTGTAAGCGAAACACTTGCATGTGGTACAGGTGCTTGTGCAGCCATGGTTATTGGGTTTATTCAAAATAAGTTAACCACCACAGTACAAGTAGACTTACCCGGTGGCAGTTTACAAATTCGCTGGAACGGTGAAGGTCACCCAGTGCGTATGACCGGCCCAGCAGAGCATGTGTTTGATGGACAAGTAGCACTATGAGTGAGCTAAGTGCGCAGCAAGTTGTTGATTATTTAAAACACCACCCTGATTTTTTAATTCAGCACCCTGAGCTACTTGCTCAGCTTGAGCTACACCAACAAGCTCAAGGTGCAACATCTTTGGTGCATATTCAGCAGCGCCAATTGCGCGAGCACAATACGTTGTTAAAAAATCAAATTACCAGCATGAGCAAACACGCTGCACAAAATGAGCAAGTGTATCGCTTATTTAGCTTATGCCATCAACAGCTTTACACTAATAACGACTTCGATGCGCTTGCCAGTAACTTACAAAATATTATTTGTAGTAATCCAGATATTAGCGAGTGTCGGTTAGTAAAGTACGACACTCAATATGCTCAACTTGTTGAGCATCGCCTGAGTAATTCTGGGCACTATTTAGGGCGTATTAATCAACAAGAGCAGGATTTGTTATTTAGCGATACGGCGCAATCAACGGCTATTTATTTAATTGGCGATATTAAAAAGCCCATCGCTATTTTGGCCTTTGCCAGCAATAACGCGAACCACTTTGAACCCGCGCAAGACACCCTTTTTGTACTCGACTTTGTACTCGCTCTGCAGTCAAGGTTACTGGAACTTGCATGAGTGACAACCCTGCGCCTAATATCAGCGATTTAAGCGATAACTGGCGCACGCCTATTACTTTATTTAGCGACTATTTAAAATTTGAAAGGCAGTACTCAGCGCACACTGTTAACCAATATGTCAGCCAGCTTGGCTTTGCAGCGCTTTACTTTAGTAAACTCTGCGACGACTGGTTTAGCGTACAGGGTGAGCATATTCGCCGTTACAGCATGGCACTGCGCTCAAAACAATTAAGTGGCCGCACTATTAGTTTAAAGCTCAGTTGTATTCGCAGTTTATATAAATTCTTAAAAGCCAAAAACATTGCTAAACAAGCGCATTACCATAACCCAGCGGTAGGCATAAAAGGGCCTAAGTTTGCTAAGCCTTTACCTAAAAATCTCGATGTAGATCAAATGGCACGCTTGCTCGAAATACCCGACGACGAACCTCTGGCCATTAGAGATAAAGCCATGATGGAGCTTATGTACTCATCAGGCTTACGTATTAGCGAGTTAGTTGGTGCTAACCTACAAGATATAAGCGCCGCAAATGGTGAAATATTAGTACGCGGTAAAGGCAATAAAGAACGCTTAATTCCAGTAGGCAGTAAAGCGTTAAGCGCGCTAAAAAAATGGCTAATAATACGCCCTCAATTTGCAAACCCTGACGAAGTGGCGGTATTTTTAAGTAGCAAAAAAAATCGCATTTCGGTACGCCAAGTACGTTTAAGAATGCAAGAATGGGGCATCAAGCAAGGCATTAGCTCGCAAGTGCATCCGCACAAATTACGCCACTCGTTTGCATCGCATATTTTAGAGTCATCTGGCGATTTACGCGCAGTACAAGAACTGCTCGGGCACAGTAGTTTATCGGCCACTCAAGTGTATACTCATTTAGATTTTCAGCATTTAGCCAAGGTGTACGACAACACACACCCAAGGGCAAAAAAGCGAACCGATTAGGAAAAACCATAATATGATCCGTTTTAATCGTGCCATTGCACCTGTGTCGGTATTAAGCTTCGACCTAGACGATACCCTTTACGACAATCGCCCTATTATTAAAGCCGCCGTACAAGCGCAAACTGATTATTTAAATACCCTACCGGGTTATCAACATAAAGGCTTGCAGCAATGGCTGCATTGTCGTGATTGTGCACTGCAGCAGCAGCCAAAATTAATTGAAGATATAACGCAGTGGCGTTTACAAACACTGGGCTTACTTCTTGCCAAGCAAGGCTTTAATGCCGACGACGCAAAACACTTTGCAAGTGCTGCGTACAAGGTATTTGCTCAAGTTCGCAGTAATATAACCGTGACCGATGACGTACTTAACTTACTCGACAAGCTCGCTACTCGTTTTACCCTTATAGCCATAACAAACGGCAATGCCGATGTGAGCCAGTTTAATTTAAATAATAAATTTAACTTGGTACTGCAAGCGGGTTTACACGGTAAAGCTAAACCGCACAACAACTTGTTTGATCAAGCGGCTACACATTTACAGGTGCCACACAAAGCTATTTTACACATTGGTGACAGCCTAGATAGCGACGTGCAAGGCGCTAATAATGCCGGCTGCCAATCTGTATGGTTAAATAACCAAGCTGCCAACTATACTTACAAAGGCCTTGCCGATATTGAAATAACTAACATTAATGCCTTATCACACTTAATCTAAGCGTAAGTATATTAACCATTAAATTTAATATAAATCAGTAAACAGATAGGTTAGAGTTAAGTATAAAAATAATCCTAAGGACAGAAAGTGACTCTAAGTGACTACCTAGAAAAATTGGCAAATGAGCCAAAATGCATCGAATTTACCGACACTATGGCAATTATCGATACACATTACCGCTTCACTCCTTGCGCATTTAATAATCATGGTTTACTCAGTGCTGCGAGCGAGAACAATGGTTCTTGCAAAATTTTCGCTTTTGCAAAACTAAACCAACTGAGTAAACAAAATACGCTCGATTGCTTTGGTCAGTTTTATCATCAAGATGTGCTTAACAACCCCAAAGGTAGCGATCATATGAATATTCGCACCTTTATGCTTGCTCCTGAAGTTACCCCATTTTTAGGCGTAACCTTTACAGGCGAGCCACTTAACGCTATTTAATCACCCTGCAAGGGTTAAATAAGCGGCTTTTCCATAAAGTAGCGAGTACCCGTGCGCGGATAATTATTAAGTTGATACTTAACTTGGTAACCGTGCTTTTCATAAAAAGGCTTGGCCTGAAAATCAAGCGTATCGAGCTGCGCCTTCGTTGCTCCAAGCTCAACTGCCGCCTCTTCAAGTGCGACTAGTAACTTAGTCGCCAAGCCATTGCCACGTACTAACTCGCTGCACCAAAGCCAATTTATCTGCAACCAATTGCCAAATACACAGCCACTAATCCCAGCGACCAATTCTTTTTGTGCGTCTAAAAACTGATAACCAAGAGGCATACGCTCAGCATCAAAATGCGCGCTATTAAACGCCACTATTTTTTGACGAAGCGCCTGATTTAAGCAATCGTCATTATTTGCATATAATTGATACATTAACGCCTCTAATATTTATAAAATTAAAAATTATTAAACCAACAACTACTTATAAAATGCATACTCTGTAGCGCCTAACACTAAGTTTATAGCTATTTACCCACCTTCAGTAATGTTTACTTGGCAGCTTTGCTATAATCTGCTGCACACATTTTTTAACGACTAACAGCAACCATTTATGAGCACCAAAATTCGACTTGCTAAATACATTGCCCATGCTGGTGTTTGCTCGCGTAAGCAAGCCTCACGTTTAATTGACGAAGGTGCAGTGATAGTAAATAACCGCCCAGCTAATCATATTGACCATGTTGATGAACAAGACCACATAACAGTTAACGGGCAAATTATTAAAGGCGCTGCTGAGTTAATTTATTTTGCATATCATAAGCCTATAGGTATTGACTGCAAGCTTGATCAAAATGACCCTGCTAGCCTTTATCACCACCTGCCTACTATTACGCGGGTTTACCCTATTGGCCGCCTTGATAAGGACTCCCGTGGCTTACTTATATTAACCAACGATGGGAAGTTATGTAACCAACTAATTCACCCCGACTTCCACCAGCCAAAACGTTACTTAGTTAGCGTAAATAAAAGCATTGATGCCGAGTTTTGTACAAAAATGGCCGCAGGTGTACCGGTAGATAAGCAAATAACCTTGCCCTGTAGCGTTGAAAAAATAGCAGACAAACAATTTAGTATTATTTTAAAGCAAGGGCTTAATAGGCAAATTAGAAAAATGGCACACTATTGTGGTTACAAGGTAATTGACTTGTATCGCGAGCAAATTAGCGAGCTAACCCTGCAAACGCTAAACCTTGCCCAAGGACAATATATTGCAATTAATAAAAGCGATATTATAAAGTAAGCGCCTTTTAAAGCGCTTTGAGGGTTTAAAATAAATTTAAAAGCTCACTGCAATCATTGCAATAGCTGTACTTATACCAACAAACCACATAATTGAGCGCATAATATCTAGGTTAAGGTAGTAAAAAGCACAAAATAAAACACGCGCTACAATGTGGCTCATCGCCAAGATTTCGGTTACCGCATTAACATTATTAGTGCCTAACACCACCGCAAGTGCAACGGCAAATACTGCTAACGACTCAAAACAGTTTTGGTGTGCAGCTAAAGCACGCGCTCCTAAACCGGTTAATTGAGTTTGTTGTTGGCGCGGGTGCTTGTTGTCGTAGCCGCCCAATTTATTAAGTTCGATTACTGCGGGGATTCTTGCTAAATAAGGCATTACAACGGCCAATAAAGCACAAGCGATTAAAATAGTCATAGTACGGTTCTTTGTTATTGTTAATTATTTAAAATAACACACCCACTATAAAAAAGCCGCCAGATAAGTGCCTGACGGCTAAGCAGTAACATCAAACTAACTATAAACTAATTTTACGGCAGTTAAACTGCGGCATATTGTCGCAGCTGAGCCTAAAGCACTATCGCTTTACTTTGTATACCTTGTTAACTTATCGCCCTCTATTATTTTTGTATTGTTATTATGACTTGGGTATTTTTTACTTTTTTAGCCGCTTTTATGCAAGCTTGGCGCAATGCACTGCAAAGTAAGTTAAGTAGTAATGTGAGCGTAGCTGGCGTTACGTTATCGCGTTTTATTGTTGCAGGCCCTATTGCTGCCGTTTATTTGTATGGCTTATATCAATACCAAGATACCGCTATGCCTAGTTTTAATAATGCCTTTTGGGGCTTTATTATTGGCGCAAGTATTATGCAAATACTTGCTACTGGCTTAATGGTTAAATTATTCAAAATGAATAATTACGCCGTAGGCGCTGGGCTTGCAAAAAGTGAGGCTTTGGTTGCCGCTATTTTAGGAGTATTATTTTTTGGCTCAGCGTTAACCTTATTAGGTTGGCTGGGAGTGTTTTTAGGGGCTATTGCCGTACTGCTAATGAGCGGTATAACCAGCATTAAACGCTTTGATGCCAAAACAGCTTTATTAGGACTTGCGTGTGGTACTTGCTTTGCACTTACTTCATTATGGGTACGTGAGGGCAGTTTAAATTCAGGACTGTTATTTCCTCACTCTGCTGCTTGGGTACTGCTTTTTGTTATTAGCTTACAAACTCTAATATTGCTGGGTTATTTATTATTAAAAGAGCCACACACCCTCAGTAAACTTTGGCAATATAAGGGTACAACTATCGCAATTAGTATTTTTAGCTGTGTAGGCTCTATTGGCTGGTTTAGCGCCATGAGCTTGCAGCATGTTGCCTATGTAAAAACGCTTGGCCAAATAGAGGTGTTTTTTACCATACTCATTGCCGTACTGTGGCTAAAACAACCGCTTAAAAAACAAGACAGCGCCGGGTTATTACTCATTGCAGTTGCCGCTATTTTAGTCATGTTGCCCAATTAATTACAGGCAAAAAAAAGCGCAGGCTTTTAATCCTGCGCTACTTTTGTTTAAACCGCGTTGAATTTACTTTTTAATGGCTTATTTTAAGTGTGATCACACCGCAAATAATCATTAATACACCGGCAATACGGCCAAAAGTGGCGGCATCACCATAAAACAAAATGCCCACAATAAAGGTGCCAGCAGCGCCAATGCCTGTCCATACCGCGTAAGATGTACCCATAGGAATATCACGTTGGGCTAGCCACAACATAAAGCCACTAACCACCATAAATGCAACCGCAATGCCAATACCTAACCAGCGGCTGTCACTTTGTTGCGAAATTTTTAAGCCTATTGGCCAGCCAATTTCAAGCAAGCCCGCAATTATTAAATACATCCAAGCCACTTAAAGTACCCACTATATTAAAAATTTGCGGTATTTTAGCGAGCTAATTTATTCATTAACAGCATAAAACAAAATTAATGCTAATTAACCAACTCACACTTTAATAAGCGACCTACTTTGTAGTGATTAAAAGCTACTTTTTTGCTTATCCGCACTGACCTTTTTATCATCGCTGACTTTTTTTAGCATTATGTCGTATAAATCTTCACGTCGATCTTTTAAGTTACGTACTGTCCCTTCGCTGTGAAGAATTTTTAATTTATCCATATCAAGATCACTAAATAACAACATTTCGGTATTGGTGGTGGCTTCGTTAAGTGTTGCATCATGTGGGAATGAAAAATCAGACGGTGTAAGTACTGCCGATTGTGCAAACTGTACATCTAGGCTTTCTACTTCTGGCAAGTTACCAACAGAGCCCGCTATAACCACATAACATTCGTTTTCAATAGCGCGTGCTTGAGCACAATGACGTACCCGTAAGTAACTATTTTTAGTATCAGTCCAAAAAGGTACAAATAAAATTTCTAAGCCTTCTTTGGCCATAATTCTAGATAGCTCTGGAAACTCAACATCGTAACAAATTTGAATACCAACACGCCCTGCATCGGTTTCAAATACCGCTATTTTGTCGCCGCCTTGAATAACCCAGTCATTTTGCTCATGCGGGGTAATATGAATTTTACGTTGCTCATCTATTTTACCGCTGCGGTGACATAAATAACTGACGTTATAAATTTTATCCCCGTCGGCTACTGGCATTGAGCCGGTAATAATATTGGCATTGTATTCAATTGCCATTCGCGACATAGCATTTTTAAAGGTTTCTGTGTACTCGGCTAAATTGCGGATCGCTTCGGTTTGATTAACTTGCTCGGTTAACCCCATTAGCGGAGCATTAAAAAATTCAGGGAATAAAATAAAGTCACTTTGATAATCAGAAACTGTATCAACAAAATACTCGACCTGCTTGAGCATTTCTTCTACCGACTCCACCTTACGCATTTGCCACTGCACCGCGCCTACACGCACAATCGACTTTACTGTGCCAATCACGGTATCGGTAGGTTCGTACAGTATGTTATTCCACTCCAGTAATGTGGCATAACCTACTGATTCTTGATCTTCGGGTAAATACTTTTTAAGTAAGCGTTTAACTTGAAAATCGTTGGCTAGCTGAAAACTTAAAATAGGATCGTACAGCTCTTTTTGATCTACTTTAGCTATATATTCCATTGGGGTCATTTCATTACTGTGATTGTAATAACGCGGAATACGACCACCTGCTAAAATAGCGCGCAAGTTGTATTGGCGGCACAATTCTTTGCGGGCATCGTACAGCCTACGCCCAAGGCGCATACCTCTGTGCGTTTCGCTAATCGCAACATCTAAGCCATACAGTGCATCGCCGGCGGTATCACTAAATACGCGGTCATGGCCATCGGCTATGTCTTCATAGGTATGGGGGTTAGAAAAGCGGGCATAATCTACTTGCACACTTAATGCTAAGCCTACCAGCACACCATCATCCACAATGCCTATTTGCCCTTCTGGAAATTGGTCTATTAATCTAAAAATTGTATGGCTAGGCCATGCACCACCTAAATCTGGGTATGCTTGATCCATCAAGGTTTTAATTTGTGGGTATTGCTCTTTAGTTAAATTACAAATTTCGAGATGGGTTTTTTCTACCGTCATACACAACTCCTTGAGGAATGGGGAATAAAAAAGCCGAACATGTGCCCAGCTTAATAAAATAGTTGATGTGCTATTACTTAATTCATTTTTATTGTTTTAAACTACGATAAAAAAGTGTAGTTACACGCTCTTTAGGTAACCAGCTAGCGTATTCAAGGCCAAGCTCTGCCAATGGGTCGGCGTTAAGTACTTGCTCTAAGCTTGTGTTGTTTTGCATTGCTTTAAGCATAACATCTTTGGCTTTTTGCACCAGCATACGATACACCACCAGCCCTGAACGATCGCTTAGCGGACCATGTCCTGGGATCACTTTAGTATTATCGTCAATTTGTTTCACTACGTCATCTACCGCCGCTAAAATACCATCAACACTGCCACCACTATCTACGTCTACAAACGGTAAGCTGCCAAAGTTAAAGAAAATATCGCCCATGTGTACAATGTTAGCCTTGTTAAAAAATATGACTGCGTCACCGTCAGTATGCGCATGCTGATAATGAACTACATGAGCATGTTCGTTGTTAAAGTGCAGCTTTAAATCGTGGCTAAAACTAATCCGTGGTAAAAAATCTGATCCTTCACCATGCTCTGCTACTAAGCGCTTATGCACATTATCGTGAGCAATAACGTGGGCACCTGCTTTAGCAAAGTTTTCGTTACCTCCGGTGTGGTCGCCATGATGATGGGTGTTAATTACAAACTCAGTACTGCCGGGCTGTAAATCGCTAATCGTTTTTTTAATATCGCTTGAAAGCTTGGCAAATTGATCATCAATAATATAAATACCATCGTCGCCGACACTTACAGCAATATTGCCTCCTTGACCAAGTAGCATATAAATATGCTCGCTCAGTTTTTGCGCTTTAACTACACTTTCATCGGCATAAGCCGCACTACTTAACAATAAGCCAGTGATTAACACGGGAAGTAATTTTTTCATTTTAGTGCTCACTTATATTTATAATTAATTATCGTCTATTTATGGGGAATAACCACACTACATAGACCCTGCCTGCCTAAAAACACACAACTGTATATTCACCCTAAAAAGATAAACAGCCTCTAGCTTAGTTCACTAAACAGCTACTTGCCTTTTGGCGATATTATTATTTGATGTACTAGCGCTTGTGGTAATAATGGCGTGTTTTCTGCATTAATATACTGACTAAAACCAGCACGATAAAAGTTTGATAACGGGTGCCCCGACTGCCCGCCAGGCACGGTTAAAATAGCGTTTTCTAAATGTCCGGGCTGCACAATAAAGCGTTGTGAAGCACCAAAACTACGCCCCTGCACTGCTGGCATGTAACTGTCACCAAACCCTGGCGTTTTTGGCATATTTAAAAAGCGGGCAAGTATTGGTATTTGTTTAGCAAACGGATGCTCTATAACCAACTCGTTTACTTTGCCCCACTGCCAGCCTTGAATGTTATTACCGTATTGCGTACTGAGTTTAGCAATAGTTTGACTAAATGCACCCTGCAGCTGCTGCTCCCAAGTTGAAAACTGTGGATTGAGCCAACTGCTTGGTTGCGCGTTAATAAGCTGCCAAATTGCCGGTTCTAAATCACGCCTTACGTAGCTCAACGTGCCATTTTTCTCACTTAAGCTTTGCTGCAACGTACTAAAGGTAATATTAATCACTTCATCGCGATAATGCTTTACCAAGGTATAACCTACTGAGCTTGCACACGCGCACTGCTGCCAGTTTTCAACCGCGCTAATATACGCGGCGTTATTACCTTCATCGGCTTTGAGTTGCTTGAGCAATAAAGCGTGCCAAGGAATTAAAAATCGTGCTTGGTTATCAAGCTGTAATTGATAAAAATCGTCCTCAACAAATTTTTGCTTTTCAAATAAGCGGTCGCGCACTTGTGTTGCACGCGCGCCAAGTGAATAGCCGCCGTTACCAAAGCGAGCATTATCTTGGGCACTTACCACCCGAGAGTTTGCAGTCCATACTCGTCCACTTGTTGGGTTTTTAACCACGGGTCGCTGCGCCTCATTTTGCATCCAAAGCGGCGAGTAATCAGTACTTTTCACACTAAGCTCGCTGGGTGTTTTACGCCCTGGAATACCCCCCATTAGCTTCCATGCGGCACTGCCTTGGCTATCAACTACAATTAAGTTTTGTACCGGAATACCTACATCGCTGGCTATAGCTAGGGCATCATCAACTTCGGTAGCGTGTTCGAGCTGTAATAATTGCATATTAACCGCATAACTTTGATGCGCCGCCCAACTCAGTGCATAAGCTTGCCCGTTAATATATTTTACCGGACCATATTCGCTCAGGGTAAGAGTGTAAGTTTCGGCTTCATTATTAGGTAATACTATTTGCTCATCTACTTGCCACGTTTTATCGTTACTTGTAAGCGCAACCCAATCTGCTGTATCAATATAACCATTGGTAAACCCCCATGCGATATGATTATTAGTGCCCACTACAATAGCTGGCGCACCCGGTAACGACACGCCTGTTACTTGGGTTTTTACATTATTATGTACATAATTTAGTTGCGCTTTGTACCAAATAACAGGCACTGCCATTGCTAAGTGCATGTCATCGGAGAGCATAGCGGCTCCGGTTGTAGTTAATGCGCCGGTAACTGCCCAGTTATTACTGCCGCGCTCTTGGCTTGCTGCAAAAGAATTAAATACATACATTGCTGGTGTTGATGATGTTTGCACAGTGGATGATTGCTGCGTTTGTTGCTTGGGTATTGGTAGCTTAGGTATTGGTAGCTTAGGTATGCCTGCGCTGTAAGGTGCTAATTGGCTGCCATCAAGCGCAGCTTGGTATTGACTAGGTTGCGTTAAAAATTTGAGCATATGTTTGCCGTATTGCTGCTCAATTTGAATTAATGCTTGGTCGCGCTCAAAGGTGGCACTTTGTAAATCAAGATACATACTAAAAATTATTAATAGACTATCTTCGCTTTGCCATGCTCTTTGCTGTGCACCAGTGAGTAAATATTCAAAGCTTGAGTAACCTATTTGCGCTAATCCTTCGTTAACCCCTTGGGCATAGCTTTTAAGTAATTGCTTATCCGACTCAGGAAGGTTTTTTAAAATAGTTTGGCTGCGTTTACGCAATTGATGAAAACGCATTTTTTTATCTAGTGCTAGCGCTGCCTTACCAAAAATTTCGCTCAACTCACCGGCGGCATTACGCCTCAGTAAGTCCATTTGAAAAAACCGGTCTTGCCCATGCGCATACCCCAAACCATAAGCGGCATCGTTGCGGCTTTGTGCTTTGATAACAGCTTGACCAAGTACATCACGCGAAATAATGACCGGCTCATTAATCGCTTCGCTATGACCTTTGCCGTCAAGCGCTGGTAAACTCAAACTAAGTACACCATAAACAACCGCAGTACCGGCCAGCCCTAAAACTACTACTAACAGTAGCAAGCGCTTGATTACTTTAAACATCCAGCTATCCTTTGAAAATTCTAATAAAGTATTATTAACATATATTTACTATCCTTCTATTAAAAAGTCATATTCTGCGGCACAAAGGATGAAATAAACATCAAAATCCACGATAATAGCTAATCCACATATTGTGCAGCCCTAGTTGAGATGAGTATGACTGATAAAACATTTATAAAAGGTAAAGACCGCGATTTAGAATCGTCGATCTCTACTATGCAAAATAAGCTAAAAGCCCTTAATATTAATATTGAGGAAGCGTTATGGCTTAACCCTGTAGCTAACTGTTATTCGGTACATATTCGTGACCAAGACTGTGGCGTAATGTTTACCAATGGTAAAGGCGCAAACGACAAAGCATCGTTAGCTTCGGCATTAGGCGAATACTTTGAACGCTTAAGCTGTAACTACTTTTTTGCTGACTTTTATTTAGGTGAAGAGTTTGCCCATGCAGAGTTTACCCATTACCCAACCGAAAAATGGTTTACAGTAACAAACGATGAAGTGCCTGAAGGCATTATGGATGAAAGCTTATGGGACTACTTTGACCCTGAGCGCGAACTTAATGCATCGCACCTTTTCGATTTTAACTCTGGTAATGTTAAGCGTGGTATTTGTACTGTGCCATACACTCGCCAAAGCGATAACAAAGATGTGTATATTCCGGTTAACGTTATTGGTAATATTTTTGTATCTAACGGTATGAGTGCCGGCAACACTAAATTTGAAGCACGCGTACAAGGCTTATCCGAAGTATTTGAACGCGCTATAAAAAGCCGCATTATTACTGAGGGCTTGTGTCTGCCTATCGTGCCTGAAGAAGTAGTTAAGCTGTATCCTAAAATTCATGAAGCGTGTGAAGAGTTACGCAGCCATGGTTTTCATTTACGTATTGCCGATGCCTCTCTAGGCGGTAAATACCCAGTAATGAGCGTTACCCTTATTCACCCAGCCGATGGCTCTGTATTTGCTTCTTTTGGTGCTCACCCATCGTTTGAAGTGGCACTTGAGCGTACCGTAACAGAACTATTACAAGGTCGTCGCTTAGATCAACTTGATGTGTTCCAACCTGCTACTTTTGATAATGATGAAGTTGCCTCTCCAGAAAACACTGAGCTGCACTTTATTGATTCTAGCGGCTTAATTTCTCATGATTTTTTCCGCGCAAAGGCCGACTTTGACTTTGTGCATTGGGACTTTAGCGGCACAACTGAGCAAGAATATAACTTTTGTACCGACTTAATTCATAGCATGGGGCATGATATTTACATAATGGATTACACCCACTTAAACGTATATGCATGTCGTATTTTAGTCCCTGGTATGTCAGACATTTACCCAGTTGATGAACTAATTTGGCGTAACAACAATGAAGGCGCTAAGTTTCGCGAAACATTTTTATCACTTGATCAGTACGACGTTGAGCAATGGATGGATATTTATGACTCACTAGAAGAAGCGGGTCATAGCGATATCATTCGCGCCGCCGAGTTTATTGGTTTAGTAACCGACCCTAATACATCTTGGGATACACTGCGTATTGGTGAACTAAAAGCGCATCTTTGCCTAGCCGCAGGTAACGAAGAAGCCATTGATTGGGTTGACTGGATATTACATACCGGGCAAGTAAACGAAGATGCAATGCGTCACTTTCGCTGTTTAAAAGCTATTTTAGAAATAAAATACGATGACGAACGCGAATATGCAGACTATCAAGATGCATTAGGCTTAATGTTTGGTACTGCCAATGTAACGCTAGCAATTGAAATAGCCGAAGGTCGTAAATTATTTAACGGTTTAACCTTCCCAGGCTTATCGCTTACTGGCTTTACAAAGCATGCCGCATTACTCGATGGTTATCGCAAACTCCATGTAGCTAAACAGCAGCATTGGGCACGCGAGGTTAGCGACTCGTAATTTAGTTAAACTATTAATTATAAAAATAAAATGGCGCATAACCTGATGCGCCATTTTTATTTGTACAATAAATTAGCTATAGTGGATACTGTCTAATATAAAAGCAAAATGTAGCTAATGTCGCCAATGAATAATAGTAAAAATAATAAAGTTCATAATTTTAAGCTGACCTTCTGGCTATCACTTACTCTTATTGTATTAGTAAGTGTTGTACTTGATCGGATTAACTATAACCGAGCAAAAGATGCACACCGATTACAAATACTCTCTGAAGTAAGCACTTATCGAGCACAACTTGAAGCTATTTTAGTGTCTAATATTCAGCTAATTCGTGGTTTAGGTGTTGCTGTTGCCGCAGAACCAAATTTACAGCAAGCACGCTTTGCGCAAATTGCTGCCCCCTTATTTGACACTTCCAATGAGCTACGAAATATTGGTGGCGCACCCGACATGATAATTAACATGATCTATCCGCTTGCCGGTAATGAACAAGCCTTAGGCCTTAATTTTTTAGATAATGAAGCGCAACGTATCGATGCAATTAGAGCCAGAGACACAAATAAAATTGTAATGGCTGGCCCATTAACGTTAATACAAGGTGGTTCTGCACTCATTGCTCGCGTGCCTGTTTATAATGCGGATAAATCCTTCTGGGGGCTGCTTTCTGTCGTATTAGATCTTGAAAAAGTATATGCAAACGCAGGAATTAATGAACTCGAAAAACAATACAATGTGGCGATACAAGGGCGCAATGGACTGGGGAAAGAAGGCGATTTTTTTTACGGTGAGCCCACCATAATAGAGCAAGATCCTCTTGAGTTTTCTTTAAGTTTTCAAGGCGGTAATTGGCAACTTTATGTTGCACCTAAAAAGGGTTGGAGCCCTGTAAGCTCCTCTATTTGGCCTTTGCGTGTAGCTATAATAATTATATGCGGCCTATTAATTTGGGCGTTTTTATTCTTTTTAAAAATGTTTAACCGCCAACAACAAAATGAAAAAATGCTGGAGGTTATGAGTGATCTGGCACTCGTAGGCGCTTGGTCGTTTAATTTAGAAAATAAACAAGCATATTGGTCTGATATGACCAAAAAAATATTTAAATACGCACCTGACGAACAACCTCAATGGCCAAAGGATCTTGGTTACTTTAAGCCCGGAAAAAGCCGAGAAACGGCGGCTAAATTAATTGAACGAGCAATTAAATTTGGTGAGAGCTACGAAGCTGAATTTGAAGTTATTGACGCTAAAGGTAATATTATTTGGGTATTAGTGCACGGTGAAGCTGAGCATAAAAATAATCGCTGTATAAGAATATTTGGCTCATTACAAAATATTGATACCCGTAAAAAAATAGAATTAGAAAATAATAAAATATCGCTATTTAACGAAGCCTTGGCGTCTTTAACCGTTAACGATCAAATTTTAAACGGGCAATTAAGCCAATCTAAAGGTGTGATTACTCAAGCAATTTGTCAGGCACTCAACATCGATCAAGCCAGTATTTGGCTATTTAGCGACAATAAAACCGAGCTCAAGCCCATTGCTTTTCATAATGTAAACACCACCATAAATAACAACAATGAGTCATGGTTGCAAAAAGATATTCCTGACTTTTTTGAGGCCATAGAGCGAAAAGCCATATTTAGTGCAGCAGATGCACAGCAGTGCCCTATTTTAATGCCAATTAAAGAGCACTACCTAAAGCCACTAAAAATAAATGCCATGTTGTGTGCAGTTATTCCTGCCGGAAGTGGGATCATAGGCATGGTTTGCGCCGAGCAATGTAACAAAACCCGCGCTTGGGCGCACAACGAAGAAAGCTTTTTAATTGCTGTAGCGGCACTTATTGGCAGCCTTTACTCTAGCCAAAAACGTATAGAAACAGAGCAACAACTAGTAACAGCCAAAGAAACGGCAGAGCAAGCTGTAGCTGCTAAAAGTGAGTTTTTAGCGAGCATGAGTCATGAAATTCGCACTCCTATGAATGGGGTGTTAGGCATGCTTAATATTGTTAAAAACACAAAGTTAGATCAACAACAAATGCACCATATAGAGCTTGCTCAGTCGTCGGCGCAATCATTACTAAATATTATTAACGATATTTTAGATTTTTCTAAAATAGAGGCTGGTAAATTAGATATTGAGAAAATTCAATTTAATTTACCACGTTTGTTAGGTGAGGTTGTTGAATCATTTGCGCTTAAAGCGGAGCAAAATAATACCATATTAATTTTAGATGCAACTCTCATCACTGTCAGCGAAATAGTTAGCGATCCTAATAGGTTACGACAAATATTAAGTAACTTAATTAGTAACGCAGTTAAGTTTACATTTGACGGAAAAATAGTAGTCACCGCAAAAATTGATGAAACAACCGATGGTACATCTTTAGTTTGTTCAATTATTGATACCGGTATTGGCATAAAACCAGAAAAACACGCCACATTATTTGACTCATTTACTCAAGCAGATACCTCTACAACACGCCAGTATGGCGGCACAGGCTTAGGCCTCGCTATTGTAAAGCAGTTATGTGAGCTGATGGGAGGTGAAGTAAGCGTAACCAGTATGCTACACGAAGGCAGCACTTTTTCGTTTTCAATAAAAGTACAACCTAAATTAAGTAAGCAGCAAGACCTACCTAGCCATTTAATTAAAAACAAACATATTTTAATTATTGATAGCTGCTTATTAAACTCAACCATAGCCAAAAAGCAGCTGATTATATGGCAAGCAAATGCCAATACCTTAACCGATTACACTGCTGTAAGTGCGTATTTTAAAGACCAGGCAAATAAAACTCTCGATGCTATTTTAATCGACTATTATTTTTTTGAACAAGCGCCGCAATCGCAAGTTACTGAGGTTAAAAATTACTTAGCTAAGCACAGTTGTAAGCTGATAATAATGGCACCTATGAGCTATTCCAAAGATAACTCTACGCTAAATTTAAAAGTAGACTCAATGATTTTTAAGCCATTAACACCCTCAGACTTATTTGACTCTCTCGCTAATGATAAATACATAGAACAACAGCAACAACAGGCACAACTGCAAAATAAACTCACTGAAACACCATTAGTTAATGCAAGTGAGCCACAAATTTTATTAGTAGAAGACAATAAAATTAACCAAGTTGTTGCTGGGGCTTTATTAAAACAAGCCGGTATTTCATTTGATATTGCTGAAAACGGATGTGAGGCGATAAAGCAATTAAATGATCAACCCGCTAATACTTATCAGCTAATTTTAATGGACTGCCAAATGCCTGAAATGGACGGCTACCAAGCAACTAAAGCGATTAGAAATGGTGACGCGGGTAAGCATTATCAAAACATAGCCATTATTGCTTTAACTGCCAATGCAATGCAGGGAGATAAAGAAAAGTGCTTAGCAGCAGGTATGAATGATTACTTAAGTAAGCCACTCGATTTTAGTGCACTGCACCCCAAACTTCAGCAATGGCTTGGCACTCAATAAAAGTGTAAGCTAATCATATAGTTTATTAGTTGAGATGAGTTATGCAATTATCAGCAAATCAACAGCGTATTATTGGCTGTTTACTAGAAAAGCAAAGTACAACTCCCGAACACTACCCTTTGTCGTTAAATGCGCTAACTAATGCGTGTAATCAAAAATCAAATCGTGCACCGGTTTTAAACTTAACCGACAGCGAAGTGCAAATTGCACTCGATGAATTAATAAATGCCCGACTGGTTACCATTGATGAAGGGCTTTCTGGGCGAGTAAATAAATACGACCACCGTTTTTGTAACACCGAGTTTAGTAGCTTAAAATTTAGTGCGCAGCAACGCGCAATTATTTGCTTGTTACTGTTACGTGGTGCGCAAACTCCCGGAGAATTAAAAACGCGATGCGCACGATTAGCAAATTTTAATAGTGTAGATGACGTTGAGCTTGCACTTAATAAACTAATTGAAAATGACATAATAACCAAACTTGCGCGCGAATCTGGTAAACGTGACTGTCGTTATATGCATTTGCTTGGCGAGCAGGCAATAAGTGAAATAACACGCCCTGCAGAGCAAGCGACTGATGAATTAAAAAATGAAGAACTCAATGAGTTACTCGCCGAAGTAGACGAGTTAAAAGCCGAGTTACAAAAAATTAAAGCTCACTTAGGGCTTTAATTTGTTAGCCCTAAATCACATAATACAAGCGCTCTGCTGAGCGAAATAATTATTTAACCCTAAGGAGTTGGCCATGCGCGCCGAGATTATGGCTGCAATGAAAGTGCAGCCAGTTATTGATGTAAATGCTGAAATTAGCCGTCGTGTTAACTTTATTAAAGCCCGCTTAATAGCAGCCCATGCAACGTCTTTGGTATTAGGTATTAGTGGCGGAGTCGACTCTTCAGTGTGCGGTCGTTTATGCCAACTTGCTGTTAATGAACTTAACCAAGAGCAAAGCACTACTGATTATAAATTTGTTGCTGTACGCTTACCTTACGGTGTGCAAGCCGACGAAAATGAAGCGCAACTAGCGGTTGATTTTATTCAACCTAGCAGCCGCATGACCGTCAATATTAAGCCCGCAACTGATGCGCTACACGAACAAACAATGGCGGCTATTGTTGGTAACGGTGAATCACTTCCTGAGCAAGAAAAAATTGATTTTATTAAGGGTAATGTTAAAGCCCGTCAACGCATGATTGCACAATACGAAATTGCTGCATTTTGCCAAGGTTTAGTGGTCGGAACCGATCACAGTGCCGAGAATATTACCGGCTTTTATACCAAGTTTGGTGATGGCGCTTGTGACTTAGCACCGCTTTTTGGCTTATCAAAACGCCAAGTGCGTGCTTTAGGGAGTACATTAGGTGCTTCGTCTATATTAGTTAATAAAGCACCTACCGCAGATTTAGAAAGTGATCGCCCAGGACTTACCGACGAAGAAGCGTTAGGTTTAAGTTATGAGCAAATTGATGACTTTTTAGAAGGCAAACCGGTTACGCAACAAGTTGAGCAAACACTTAGCGCTATTTATCAGCGTACGCAACATAAGCGTCAACCAGTGCCAACTATATACGATGAGCTTTAATACAGTAATTATCGTACGATACCTGAGTAGTTTGACTGATCGACCGCTTAAAGTATTACGTAAGATTTTAATTAAATTGGTATTAACGCTGATCCCCTGCCAAAAGAGAGTTTTGTAGTATATATGACACCACCGATTTTAATTACAGGTGCTGGGCAACGCATTGGCCTTGCTTTAGCTAAACATTTTATTGCACAAGGGCAGCCGATAATTATTACCTATCGTACTCGTCACGCTGCGGTTGATTTACTGGAGCAGCAAGGTGCTGTATGCATTTATGCAGACTTTAGTACTGATGATGGTATTAGCACTTTTATTAAAGTACTTAAAGAGCATACCAACTCACTACGCGCTATTTTGCATAATGCTTCAAGTTGGGACTGCGAAGCTAATAATGCCAACTTTGCGCAACTGTTTGACAATATGATGCGAATTCATGCAAAGACACCTTATTTAATTAATTTACTGTGTGCGGATTTATTACTAAATTATCAAACAGAGATGAATACTCCCGCAGATATTATTCATCTTACCGATTACGTAGTAGAAACAGGTAGCCCAAAACATGTCGCTTATGCCGCAAGTAAAGCAGCGCTTGATAACTTAACCAAATCATTCAGCGCCAAGTACGCACCTAAGATTAAAGTAAATTCGGTTGCACCATCGTTAATTATTTTTAATGAGCATGATGATGAACAATATCGTGCTAAAACGCTGAAAAAGTCATTAATGGGTATCGAGCCAGGATGCCAAGAAATAATCAATAGTATTGATTTACTATTACATAGCCACTACATCACAGGCCGCGCTATACCTGTAGATGGTGGTCGGCATTTAAAGTAAACCAAACTAAATTAACTGAGAAATTTATGCATAACGAACTAAAACAAAGCTATGAAAATATTATTACCGCTGTAGGGGAAGATCCTAACAGAGAAGGCTTACTCGACACGCCAAAACGTGCTGCTAAAGCAATGGAATACCTAACTCAAGGGTATCGTCAAACATTAGAAGAGATTACTAATAACGCCGTATTTACCTCAGATGCAGACGACATGGTATTAGTACAAGACATAGAGCTTTACTCTATGTGTGAGCATCATTTATTACCTTTTACTGGCCGTTGTCATATTGCTTATATTCCCAATGGTAAAGTATTAGGCTTGTCTAAATTTGCCCGTATTGTTGACATGTTTGCCCGTCGTTTTCAAATTCAAGAACAACTAACTCATCAAATTGCTAAAGCCGTTGAAGAAGTAACGGGTGCAACCGGGGTTGGCGTAATTGTTGAAGCTAAACATATGTGTATGATGATGCGCGGCGTAGAAAAGCAAAACTCAAGTATGCGTACCTCTGTAATGCTAGGTAACTTTAGAGCCGATCCAAAAACACGTAATGAGTTTTTGCAGCTAATAAAAGGCTAACTTATGGCTAATGCAATTATTAACGTAACCAATTTACGACTGCGTACTTTTATTGGCTTTAATCAAGAAGAGCGCGAGAAAAAGCAGGATGTAGTGATTAACTTAGAAATTCATTACCCTGCACACGACGCCTGTAAAACCGATGAAGTAGATCAAGCACTAAACTACAAAGTAATTACCAAAGAAGTAATCACTTTAGTGGAACAAGGCGACTTTTTATTACTCGAAAAACTGGTTGCTGAAATTCTTGCTGTTTGTCATTCACACCCAAGTGTTCATTATGCTAAGGCTCGCGTAGATAAACCGCATGCACTACGCTTTGCCGATTCTGTGTCTTTGACGTTAGATTGGGCTAAATAATACGTGTGGAGCAATTAATTTAGAATAAGTAGGAAAGCTTAAATAAGTTTTTCGACACCTAAGGTAAGGGTGATAACGGCTAAGTAGCGTGCCCCCTTACCTAGTGTTACCAACAATAAAAACGTACTAAAACGCACTTTAAATACCCCCCCTATTACGGTAAGCGGATCGCCAACTATAGGCAACCAGGCAAATAATAAACTATATACACCGTATTTATTAAACTGCTTTTGTGCTTTTTCAAGCCCCTGCTCTGACACTGGAAACCAGCTTTTATCTTTAAAGCGTAGTACTTGAGTACCCAACCAGTAATTAACGCAACTCCCTAGTACATTGCCCAAAGTGGCAGCTAGCCATAACAACAATAAATTTACTTTACCTTGGGTCATCATAGCTACCATTACCACCTCTGACGAGCTGGGCAATAAAGTAGCCGATATAAAAGCGCTAAAAAACAGCGTGAGATAAAGCATAGTATCCTTAACAATAGGGAGTAAATAAAAAATAAACCCAGCAAAAGCTGGGTTTAAAATACGCAATTAACAAACCGACATTACTATTTTATCAAATTTAAACTCAACGGGTAGTCAAACTCTTTACCATCATTGGCTTTAACCGCAGCAATAATCACCATTACAAACGAAAATATAGCGACTATTGGCAGTAAAATTACACCAATAACAACAAACATTAAAAGAAAACACACAAAGTAAGCAATCATCATAGTGATTTGAAAGTTGAGTGCTTTTTTGCCATGAACATCAACAATCGGCATGTCATCTTTTTTTATTAACCACACAATTAACGGCCCAATTACAGAGCCTAATGGCACAATAAATCCAGATAAGGCACTTAAATGACAAAGCATTGCCCATGTGCGGTCATCTTTTTTGACGGGTTCCAGCTGTTGCTCATCATGCATAACGCGATCCTTATATTTACTATTTTTGCGTAAGTGTAAGTGTATATCTCATAACTATAACTCAGTTTATAAACTTATTTAGCTAACTTAGTAATAAATTAAGGCATCACTTTTAAATGATGCCTTTAGCTTATTACCCAATGGTTGTACTTTAATTACTCTTTAATGCCCATTAAATCGAGCATAAATGCATAGTTTAGCGCGGTATCTTCTAAGCGCTTAAAGCGCCCTGATGCACCGCCATGCCCTGCTTCCATATCAATTTTAAACAGTAACTTATTGTCATCTGTTTTATAATCACGCAGCTTAGCAACCCACTTTGCTGGCTCAAAATACTGTACTTGCGAGTCGTGCAGACCCGTGGTTACTAGCATATGAGGATACGCTTGCTTAGACACTTGATCGTACGGCGAGTAAGATAGCATGTACTCATAGTATTCTTTTTCATTTGGGTTTCCCCACTCACCATATTCGTTAGTTGTTAGTGGAATACTTTCATCAAGCATGGTTGTAACCACATCCACAAAAGGTACTGCGGCAACTATACCTTTGTAAAGTTCAGGAGCTTGGTTTGCTACAGCGCCCATTAATAAGCCACCAGCGCTACCGCCTTGGGCAAATATTTTGTCTTTAGCGCCATAACCTTGTGCTACCAATGATTTAGTCACATCTATAAAGTCATTAAACGTATTCTTTTTAGTAAGTAATTTACCATCATCATACCAGGGACGACCTAACATTTGCGAGCCACGAATATGTGCAATTGCAAACACAAAACCACGATCAAGCAAACTTAAACGCGCGCTTGAAAAAGTTGGATCCATAGTGGCGCCATACGAGCCATAACCATATTGTAGCAATGGGTTCGTCGCATCTTTTTTAAATTTATCTTTACGGTAAACTAAGCTTACGGGTACTTTTACACCATCGCGGGCGTTAATAAATATTCGTTCAGATGCGTAATTATCAACATTAAAATTGCCTAGCACGGCTTGTTGTTTTAAAAGCGTTTTATCCGTCGTTTTTAGGTTTATATCGTAAGATGAACCCGGCGTGGTCATACTCGTGTAGTAAACACGTAACTTATCGCTGTTTATATCGTTATTACCATAAGCACTAATAGTGTAGGCACTGTCGTTAAAAGATAATAACTGCTCTTGATTGGTGCTTAAATTGAGCACTATTTGTCGCGATTGTCCCTTTTCGCGCTGTTGGTAAACCAAATAGTCATTAAATAACTCTATCCCTTCTAGCTTTATATCATCACGTGCTGGGATCAGCGTTTGCCAGTTTGCTTGATCATGTGCTTTATTAATAGCGACTTTCATTAGCTGAAAATTAACCGCATTTAAATTAGTGACAATATAATAACTCTCACCTAATTTAGAAATACTATACTCAAGATTCGCTTGGCGTTTAATTAAGCGTTGAGGCATTGCTTTAACGTTATTTGCGCTAAGCACCGACATACCCGATGCAGTGCTACTACTGTGCCAAATATAAATTTCAGTACCGTCTTTGCTTTTACTTAATCCTGTGTAATAGCTTGAGTCTGTTTCTTCGTAAACTAGTTCGTCATTGGCCTGCGGCGTACCTAAAGTATGGCGATAAACCTGGTAGCCTAGCAAAGTCTGTAAGTCTTTTTTAATGTAATACAATGTTTTGTTATCGTTTGCCCAAACAAGATTGCCACTTGTGCCTTCAAGCGTATCTTGGAGCAGTCTCCCGGTGCTTAAATCTTTAATTTTAACGGTATAAATACGTCTACTGAGAGTATCTTCACCGTAAGCCATTAAGTTACCGTTTGGACTCACATCTAAACCACTTACAGCATAATAGTCATGAGCCTTAGCAAGTTCATTTACATCTAAAATAACCTGTTGGTTAGTTCCTGAAAAATCACTGCTACGCACATAAGTAGTGTACTCGTTATTGCCACGAGTTTGCGACGAGTAATAATAATTACCTTTTTTTACCGGTACTGAATCGTCATCTTTTTGAATACGCCCTTTAAGCTCGGCAAAAAGTTTAGCTTGCTGCGCTTGAGTATGAGCGAGCATGGTATTTGTATAACTATTTTCAGCCTCAAGGTAACTAATAACATCGGCTGCTTTGCGCTCATCGTCACGCAGCCAATAGTAATTATCAATACGGGTATCGCCATGAATGGTCATGGCGTGCGGTACTTTTTTAGCTATAGGTGCAACAACTTGAGGTAACTGCTCTGCTGTAGTATTTATAACGTTTGTTTGGACTGCTTCGGGCGCCTGATTGCAGCCACTTAAAATAGCTAAAGATGATATAGCTAGAACACAAGGGATATGTCTCATAAGATAAAGCCTTTACTTTAGTGAAGCTAAATAAAAAGGGAGCCGAAGCTCCCTCTAAGTAACAATTAAGTTATAAGCTTACTTTTGCTTACGACGACGCATAAATGCAAGCGGCGCAGTAAGTAATAACCAAGCTAATGAACCCGAAGATTTTTTCTCTGGCTCTGGTGTTACAACAACCGGTGGTGGTACTACTTTAGTAATACTAACCGTAACCATTGCAGGCTCTGATACATTACCACGCGTATCAATTGCCACTACTTGTATCTGGGCTGAAGAATCACCTGTCAGTAAAGCTGTGTTAGTAACAACAACTTGACCATCGGCATCAACACCCAAACCTTGGTGAGTATTTGACTGAACGAAGTACTCTGAAATAGCTAAATCAAATTCAGACTCTGTAACTGTTAAAGCACCTACTACGGTACCGTTTTCTGCATCTTCAGAAACAGTAAACTCACCACCAACAAGCGCTGGCGCTGAAACATCTGGAACCTCTAAATCAGCAGCTGCCATCACTTTAACAACATCTAAGCCTGAAGCCTGTGTTAGCGCAAATGGACCACTTGCTGTAACAACTGCTTTTTCACCTGGTTTAAGTGTTGTAACTGCTTCACCTGTTTCAAGCGAGGTAAACGCTACTTGAGGTTGCATACCAAATACAGTTGAACCTGTAACACTATCAGTTTCTGTAAATACACCACTTTGATATGCAGCATAACCCACAGATGCTTTAAAGTTCATCTGTTCGCCTAGTAATGTCCCATCTATATTAAGTAGTTCAGAACAACCAGAGAAGGTAATGGTGTCCTCTCCCGCAGAGTGATAAAGCGGAGTGCCCCACGCCCATGAATCATTACCCGCGCCATCTGTCTCACCAATTAGCGTACGGCTACGCCCAGGGAACGCTGTATCGCGGCCACGGTCGTTTAAGTTTGTCATAAACTGATCTGCTACACCGTCATTATCGGTATCAATTTCTAATCTGTAACCCGCTTGGAAGGTATGCGTTAGTGGGTCACGTAGTTGAATCGATGAGGTAACAAATATGCCTGAGTCACAAAACTCTGCATTAAACGCCGAGAAAGTAGTTGCTAGAATATTAAATTCAGCTTCTGCAAATGTTTTCTCAACACCCACTGCAACAATGCTTTCTGCTTGTGGCATAATTTCAGTTTGACCACTATTTGTAACAACAAGAGCCATTTCACTATCGACGATTTGCGATGAAACGCTTAGCTCAGTAGCTGCTTTAGGCATTGCATGATAAACAAGGTGTAAATCATGGTCAGTATCTGTGCTGGCATCATCAAATACCAAAGCACCATCAAACTCTACTGAGGTTAATGCTGCACTTCTTGCTGCAACTTCCTCTGCGCTAAATGGGTTATTTAGATTCCACTCTGGTAACTTAGCTGGATCAACGGTTAATACTACGTCGAAATTAATAGCTTGGCCTGCAGGAACAGTAATTGATGCAGGGAAATCCCAGCTAATAGCCGCAGTGTCTATATCGCTCTGGTAACGCGCCTCTGTACGTAAGTTATAAGTTTTAGCGTCAGCTGAGAAGTTCTTAACTGTTACCGTTTTAGTTAACGATGCAGTTTCTGTCATGCTTTCTAAGCCAAAAGAAAGTGCTGCTTGCTTGGTATTAAACTTAGCGTTATTTACCCATGCAGCAACCGGTAAATTAACCGCTTTAGCTACATCAACTAAACCAGCGCCAATCATACTAATAGGTGCTAATTCTGAAGCAGGGTTTATTGCTAACGGCTCGTTTGTTACATTTAAATTAGCCGCATTCATTATTGTTGCTTTAATCTCAAAGGCATTACGATCTGGATGCGCTTCACGAATCATCGCAACAGCACCAGCAGTAATTGGACCTGAGAAAGATGTACCTGAAACTGGATTAGTACCAGTTTGAGTACCTGCTGCTGCAACATCAATACTAGTACCTGGTGCAGTAATTTCTGGTTTTAATAAACCATCCATTGAAGGACCACGAGATGAGAACGTAGCTACAGCGCCAGATGTAGTTTTAATGTCAATGCTAATATCAAATGTTGCCGGCTCACCTGCAGTTAATTGAGCTTTTAAAGCCGCACCTGCAGCAAAATTAATGCCTACATTTTTAATTGTTACATCAGCATCAAAACCACCCATAGGAGCTGGTGTGCCATCATCAGTATTGTTTGCAATCATCACAAACTCTGCACCATTTGTTTGTGCGTTTAATACTTTGTCGGTAAATGCACAAGCACCACGGTCTATTAATACAGCTTTACCGGTAAAATCAACATCGGCAGCAAAGGCAACACAACCATTTCGGTTTGCGTCTGGATAAACTAACTCAATGTCTGCGCCTGTTATTGTATAAGCTTCTTGAGGACCAAAGCTTGATGGCTGAATATTACCTTCAACGCCAGCAATAGTACCTGTAGCAACACCTATTTCTGTTGTAGGGTGAGTCATTGCACCAACAGATAAGGCATTAGGTGTGGTACTTGGGCCACCGATACGGAATGGATTATCGCCATCGTTACCCGCAGAAATAACCATATTAACGCCTAATTCAACAGCACGCTGAATTAAGTATTGTGTACCGCCGCCAGTATATGTGTCGCCAAACTCGCCACCAAGCGACATATTCATTACATCTACACGGTCAGAAATATCACCATCGCCATTAGGATCCATTGCAGCTTCTAATGCTGCAGCCTGCGCGGCACTTGGACAACCGCCACCACATACAGAGTAAACATAAAGCTCAACGTCTGGCGCAATACCATTTACTGAGTTTGAAGATGAAGTACCATGGTTTGTTGGAGCCCCTGTTGCTGGAGAATTAGCAGGGTCGTTCTCTATCGGATCAGCGTCTTCATTAATAAAGTCGTAGCCACCTTTAACAACACCTTGAGGCCAAGCCACTGTAGTAGGATCTGCTTGCGCTGCTAAATATGCTTCAACTGTACCTGCTCCACCAAATGCTTGGTGAGTGTAATCAATACCCGTATCTAATACCGCAACACGTTGACCTTTACCACTTGCAATACCGTCTACAATAAGTGGTTTTGCATTAATATAGTCAGAGCTTGCTGCAACATGCAGTTCGCTATCGAACATAGGTAATACTTTTGCTACTCGTGAATCTTTAGCAATTTTAGCAAGTGCTTCAGCTGAAGCTTGAACGATTAACGTAGGTGCTAATATTTTGGTTTTACCAATTATTTTTGCATCAAAATCTAAGCTATTTAACTCAAGAGTCATAGTGTCTTGAAGTTGCTCTATATTAGCTGTAATTTCACGATTATTTGATTGCTGGTAAGTACCTGCAACATAGGCATCTACTGATGTGGTAGCGCGTAATACAATCATATGTGCCGATGGTTCTTTTTTATCTGCAACTTGTTCTTTTACTGCTTCAGCTTTTTGATAAGTAATATTAGCCGTAGGTAAGTTGCTTGCACTTGCAAGTGTTGCAATAAATGCGCTTGAGACAGCAGTGGCAATAGCTGTTTTCTTTATTATATTTTTAGACATTATTTCCCCTAGGATAGGTTATGTATTATTGTATTTACTATATTCAACCATTAGCTTAAATATAAAACTTAAACCCATACACGAGCAACACCTTAGTTACATTTAAGTTACACGCAGTGTATGAAAACAAGTAAAAAACAAACAACACCTTGATCTTAATGAGAAAATAATAAAACCTCATTTGTGAACAATTGTAAATGACCAACACTTATTTTGAGATATAAATGGATAACGAAGTAATTAATATTTTAACCATGGCCAAAGTGATTCAAACCGCGGTTGCTCCCGTCTTTTTAATTACCGGTATTGCTGCCACATTAGGTGTTTTATCAAACCGTTTAGCGCGCATAACAGATAGAGCCAGGCAGTTAGAGCGTAGGCTAAAAGTGAGTACCGATGAAGACTTCAATCTATCGTTAACCACCGAATTACGGGCACTGTTAAAACGTTCTCGCTGCGTCCATATTGCATTTAGTTTAAGTGTATTAAGTGCATTACTTGTGTGTACTGTAGTTATGTTGTTATTTTTATCGCATATTCAGGCTGTTAATTTAAGTGTCACTATAGGCAGCTGCTTTGTTGGCGCTATGATGCTGCTAATATTTGCTTTTATATCATTACTTTGCGAAGTGTTTTTAGCCACACGCAGTATGCGCCGCGGTATGATTTTTGCCGACATTGATATTAATGATTGAGTTTGAGTTTAACTGTCGCTTTTACTTGAATTAAAGTAACAGCTAAGATACAAAGGCTGACATTGAAAGTTATTTTACAGGGACAAATTTAATGAAACTTAAACAAGTATTTATCGGGGCATTATTATCAACATGCGCACTTAGCGTATCAGCAAATTCTGCATTTAAAGAGCCAAGCGATGCTATTGAATATCGCCAAGCTGCATTTTCTATGCTCTCAGTACAAATTAGTGACATGGGCGCTATGCTTAAGGGCAAAATACCTTTTGATGCAGAACAATTTAAAGCACGTGCAAATAACGCAGCTGCACTGGCAAAAATGCCATGGGAAGCGTTTTACGAAGGCACTGATAAGGGTGATACTGCTGCACTTGCCGCTGTTTGGGCTGAAAACGACACTTTTATGAAAAAAGCAACTGCATTTCAGCAATACGCAGATGAACTTGCTGTAGCTGCACAGTCTGGCGACAAAGCGGTTATTGGTAAAGCGTTTGGCGCATGGGCCAAAGGCTGTAAAGATTGCCACACACAATTTAAAGACTAAGTTATTTAAATAATAAAGGCGCCTACTTAATTCATAACCGGATTTAAATAGGCGCTTTTTTACTTTTAACCCAAGTTAAGTAAATAACTAAGTGGCTCGCTGCCCCAGGTGGTCATAAGCACTACAAGCAATATTAAAAATACTATCCATGCTAACCAAGGTGCTTTAGTAAGTATTGCTGGTTTTTCATTTGGCTGCTGCTTCGTTCCGATGATCATCGCCTTAACTAAAGGCTTGCCTTTAATCTTATAAAATACAATTGCTAAAACATGCAAACCAATAGCATAAAGTAAAATATCAAAGTTTAAACTATGTAACCAATTAGCAAAATCAACTGTACTGCTCGACACGTACTGCGCTAATGGCCCATCCGTTAAAATACCATCACTACTCATTAAACCACTAACGAGCTGCGTAATAATAAGTATAAAAAACAACAGCACCATATAGCTACCTGGCGCAGAATGCCCAAGCGGGTTTTTATTAGTTTTAAGTGATGCTATTACCGCTTGCGGTGAGTGTATTAACGCGCTTAACCTAGCTGTTTTACTACCTATAAGCCCCCATATTAACCGCGTTAAAACAAGTGCCAAGGTAAAAAAACCAGCAATAAAGTGCAGTTCAATCATACCTTCTTCAATGCTAAAATAGAGCACTGCAATACTAAACACTAATAACCAGTGAAAGCTTCTGACAAAGCCATCCCATACTTTTACTTTAAACATTAGTTATCTCGCTAATTAAGTTATTGTTTCATTATTTCAAAATTTGTTTAGATTTGCATTAAACCTATTATTTAAAGCATGCTTTATGGCACACTTAAGCAATTAATTTTACTGGCTAATATTTCTGCAAATGAACAGACCATCGCGTGCAATTTTAAAAGGCTTTGTTGATATGTTACCGCTTTGTTTGGCGGTGATCCCTTGGGGAATACTCTGTGGCTCACTGGCTATTCAAAATGGCTTTACTGCCCTTGAAACTCAAGCGATGTCGTTATTAGTATTTGCTGGCTCTGCGCAGCTTGTCGCTATTGAGTTAATTGCGGGAAATACGCCACTACTCACCATTTTATTTACTACCTTTATAATTAGCTCTCGGCATTTTTTATATGGCTTAGCGGTACGTCATAAAGTAATTGAGCAACCTTTGCGCTGGCGTCTACCGGTAAGCTTTGTATTGACCGATGAGTTATTTGCATTTTCGCACCACCCTAAAGCCTATCGTACAAAAATACGTTTAATTTACGCACTTAGCGCCGGCTTTAGCTTTTATATTGCATGGAATTTATGGACGTTTATAGGCATTGTTGCTGGTACTATGCTCCCCGATTTAACCCATTTAGGCCTCGACTTTGCTATAGCCGCTACATTTATAGCTTTAGTTATTCCGGGTATTAAAAGTCTCGCCTCACTCGTTACAGTTATAGTAGCTGGCACTAGCGCTACACTGTTTAAAAGTACCGGATTTGAGTTATGGCTGGTGAGCTCTGCATTACTGGCTATGAGCGCAGGATACTTTACAGCAAGAATAACTGCTAAAAAGGAGCGCAACTTATGATGACCACTATTTTACTAATGGCCTGTATTACCTTTTTTACCCGTTACTTATTTTTGCACCGCGCTTTACCCTTTAAAGTTGGGCCTAAAATGCAACAATTTTTAAGTTTTAGTGCACCAGCGGTACTTACGGCTATTTGGGTACCTATTGTATTTTTAAACGATGATGGCATTAATTTACATTGGCAAAACCCTTATTTAAGTGCGGCTATAGTCGCTATTATTGTGGCTTATAAAACCCATAATATTTATTACACTACGATTGCGGGTATGGGGTTGTTTTTAATTTTAAATTAAAAACAACCTTAATATATACAACAACCATATTAAGCAATGTACTTAAAAGAGTAGATTGAGCATCAAAAAATATAAGGTAAAGCATAAATAATGCACAAGTTTCATCAGTTAAGCGCCACCAGTTTACAAGGTAACACCATTAATTTTAGCGAGTTTGCTGGTAAAGTCGTGCTTATTGTAAACACGGCAAGCAAGTGCGGCTTTACCTACCAGTACGAGTCATTACAGGCTTTGCATAATAAATATGCTAGCCAAGGCTTAGTAATTTTAGGATTTCCGTGTAATCAGTTTAATCAGCAAGAACCGGGAGATGCACAGCAGATAGAGCAAGGATGTTTAATAAACTACGGGGTTAATTTTTTAATGGCCGCTAAAGTAGAGGTAAACGGAGAGCATGCTCATCCGGTATTTCGTTATTTGAAATCGACACAACCTGGCTTTTTAACTCGCAAAATAAAGTGGAACTTTACTAAGTTTTTAATCGCAGCAGACGGCTCACCAATTAAACGCTATGCACCCTTTACCAAGCCAGAAAAGCTAGAGCTCACCATTCAAAAAGCACTGCAACAAAGTAATAAGTAACGCCGCTTAAAAGTAATAAAGAGGCACACAGCCTCTTTATTGCCAATCTAATCAAAATTTAAACATACATAAAAGCGTACATTTAGAGTCTAATTCACATTGGTACTTTAGTTATACTAGCGCAATTTAATCGGTGTAATCGCTTAAATCGTCTTCGCCTAGGTTTTTACGCAAGCGCTTTTGCTCAAGGTAGTCTTCCAACTTTTTCTTAACCTTTTGCTTGTTCTTATCGTGCTGATTACGCCCGAGCATTTCGTACTCGTCTTCAACAAAATCGTCATCTAGCGCATCGTAACTAAATGTCTTACCCACAACCCACTCCATAAAGTGTTTGAGACCAACCAAGGATTTTATAATCGCAATAATTGGTAAAATTAAAATGTTCGACACATAAAGTGCAATGCAGTTTAGCGCCAAAATAAAGCCATGTAGCTATCTTAAATAGCCTTCATGTCAATACTGTGAATAAATAGCGCTAAATTAGCTTTATGGAAAGTGAGAGTTTTTTATCGTATCGATAAATAAAATTAATTATTGCTCTAGCTTTAGCCAATTTGACTAAAAAATAGTTTTTTTATAATAAACCCTTGCTATGGTTAATAACACAAATAAAACCAACTTATTGTTTAATATAATAAAAAAACATTGGCACTAAACTTGTTATTACTTATTTATCATCAATAAAAAACTGAGAATAAATATGAAAAAATTACTATTAGTGAGCACTTTAATATGTGCACCTGCCGTTATGGCGCATAATGATAACGATTCAACAGTGTCATTTAATAATGAGCAATGTAATGTAGAATTTAAAAATGATGTACGTATTAAGCCTGACGAACTAGAGATTTTTACCGCCAATAAGCAAACTATGCAATTTAATACCAATGGCAATTTAACCATTAATGGTGAATCGGTAGCGCTTAATCATTCCCAGCAAAAGGCGCTAACTCAATATTCAGATAGTTTACGCACGCAATTACCCGAAGTAGCAGATATAGCCTTAGAAGGCGTTAAAATTGCCGGTGTTGCACTGCAAGAAGTTGCTAATGCTTTTAATATTGATGGCCTCGATAATATCTCATCGTTAATGGACGACATTAAACTTGAAGTACAAAATACTTTTTATCAACAAGACACCTTTGTTATGGGCCAGCAAAGTTTTAATCAATTTGGTGAAAACTTTGAGCAGCAGTTCGAACAACAAATAGAGAGCGCTGTTGAGTCGGCTGTAATGCAATCTATGGGGAGTATTTTAGTTGCTTTAGGTTCTGAATTACTTGGCTCAGGAGGCGACATGCAAGCCTTTGAGCAACGTATGGAAAACATGGGTACGCAAATAGAAGAAAAAGTAGAGCAGCATGCCGATGCGCTCGAAAAGCGTGCCAATGCCTTATGCGAAAATTTTGCCAATATAGCTAAACAAGAAGAGCAGTTAGTAGTCCAAGTACCTGAACTTAAAGGTTACCAATTATTTAGCTTTAAACAAAACTAGTTTGCAAACTTCACTTAGGTGATTATTTAACATCCCTTTGCAGCCGTTACGCTTAACTTAACGGCTGTTTTTTATTGTGCCGCAAAACTTGTTACAAGCTGTTGATCCCCCTTAAATTAGGCTACTTTTTTTGCTAGTAAGGTAAGTTTACCCAGTGTGACAATTGCTTGCTCTATTTGCTCACTCCACTGCACACCATAACTTAGCCTTATACAGCTTTTGTATTTATTTGAAGCTGAAAATATCAACCCTGGAGTAATGCTTATACCTACCTCAAGCGCTAATAAAAATAGCTTTTGGCTATCATACTCGCTGCCTAAGTCTAACCAAATAACACAGCCACCTTGTGGATCGCTGATCCGTGTACCTTTTGGCATAGCTTGCTGTAAGCAACGTCGCATATGCTCTTTATTAGTGCGTAAACGCTGCCTAAGTACTTTTAAATTACGGTCGTATTCACCGCTAAAAACAAATTCTGATAACGTCCATTGATTAATTAGTGAGGTAGAACAACTCAATGCTCTTTTATAACGCCTAGCTTGCCCTGCAAATTTTCCCGCAATAAGCCAACCAACTCGATAACTAGGGGCAGCCGTTTTAGAAAAAGACGAACAACTTAGCACCAAGCCTTTTTTGGAATACGCTATAGCCGGTGTACCTCGTTTGGGTGTAAAGTATAGGTCACCATATACGTCATCTTCAATGAGCACTACGTTATGGCTTTCAACTAGTTCCACCAGTTGTTCTCGATTTTCATCTGGCATAAAACTACCAACCGGATTACTAATAGCCGTAGAAAATAAACACGCTTTAATATCGTGCTCATTAAGCGCCTGCGCTAAATCGTTTAGCCAAATACCATTATCTGGGCATAAAGGTATTTCTAGTGCTTTAAGGCCTAAACTTTCTATTAACTCTATAATTCCGTGATAACAAGGGCTCTCTATGGCCACTACATCACCGGGCTTAGTTACGCATTTGAGTGCAATTGCCAGTGCTTCTTGCGCACCATTAGTGATCACCATTTCATCCATATTAATACCAATGCCAAAGTCTAAATAGCGATGAATAAGCTGCTTTTTTAACGGTGCATAACCATCCAGTGGCCCGTAATTAATAGCGCTACTACCGGCAAGTGTCATTACTCGGCGCATATTTCTGGCTAAGGCTTTATCGGTTGGTGCCGCAGCAACCGGGTTAGCTACTCCAAAAGGCACCACATGGGCCTGATGAATGGCTGTGTATACCTGCTCAATCAGCGCCTGCTTGTTTACAATCACGGGCTCGCGGCTTAACTTAACCCGTTTTGGTAAGCTGCTTGCCATGTTAACGGCTTTTAAAAAGTAGCCTGACTTTTCGCGTGCCTCTATAACCCCCTGATCTTCTAGCGCTTGATAGGCCTGCTTTACCGTAGGAATACTTATATTAAGGTTGCTAGCCATTTTACGTAATGACGGCAGCTTTTCTGAGGGCAATAAAGCCTGTTGAGCACTCATATCCCTGATCAGCTGAATAACTTGCTGGTACAAAAACTCATGCCCCTGATGGCTAACCGCTTTTAAAATCATCACGCCCTCAATCTGTATAGGTTACATATTTCATTTTCTGTATATAGCAAGTATACAGATAAGCTTTAAAATAGCAGCTTAATCGACTTTGGAGAGCAGTATTGAAAAGTGCAGCACTATATATAACAACTGTTTTAATTTGGGGCTCAACCTGGTTGGCCATAGAGTTTCAGCTAGGCGATATTGCTGTTGAACTATCGCTATTTTATCGTTTTGCAATCGCGGCATTATTAATGTGGTTATATGTGGCATACAAAAAACCCAAGATGCGATTTAATTTAGTCGATCATGGTTTTTTCGTGTTATTGGCCCTGTTTAACTTTGGCCTAAATTACTTAATGCTTTACTGGGCACAAAATCATCTTAGCTCTGCAATGACCTCGATTGCTTTTTCAATGCTATTAGTAATGAATATAGTTAATACCCGATTATTTTTTGGCAAACCTATTTCAAAACGAATTTATACCGGTGCTGTACTTGCCATTTTAGGTATCACCTGCCTGTTTTGGCCACAATTACAGCAACTCAACTTGAGTAACAGTGCATTCGTCGGGTTACTACTTGCTCTTGGCGGCACCTTTGTGGCTTCATTAGGAAACATGGTAAGTGTACGTAATTCACGCAAACAAATTGGTGTGTTACAAGGTAATGCTTGGGGCATGTTATACAGTGCCATTGGCTTAGCCTTATATGTATTTATGAGCGACGTGCAATTTAATTTCACTGCACCTACTAGCTATTGGCTGTCGTTATTGTACTTATCTATTTTTGGCACTGTAATCGCCTTTGCTTGTTACTTTGCACTGTTAAAAAATATTGGCCCCGAAAAAGCCAGCTATGTCATCGTCCTGTTTCCTTTAGTTGCGGTAACACTAAGCAGCTTTTATGAAGGCTTTGAATGGCACGCAAATACCTTTGCAGGGTTTAGCTTGGTACTACTTGGTAACGCCATAGTGCTTACCCCAACAAAACGAATTAATGCCTTTTTAGCAAACAGAGCGGTTGCTAGAAGAGGCTCCGTCCCCAGTTAGACGCGTTATTAACGCAACTAACGCAAAAGCGCCTACTGTAAAGTAGGCGCTTTTTTATTGGTTAATATAAAAATGGCAGCCAAGTGCTCGTTATAACACCTAGTAATAGCAACTTTATTAAAAACACCATTTTGCTAAAAAAAATGGTAACTCATCCAAGCAATGCAAATATAAAGTGCATTACACCAACTTTTTTTAGCACTTTACTGATAATTTTTTAACGCTCATAAAGTTAATTTTATAAACACTAATTAAACAGCATAAAAAATCATTTAATTAAAATAATTTAATCTGAATAAATAACCAAAAAATCCTGCTTTTATCGCATTAAAAATAAAAACAAATACAGAGACCCCACAACAAAAGGGATTTAAAAACTAACGGCGTGAATAAAAATGCAAAAACACCCAAACCCACCAAGTGAACGGCAGGTTAATAAAACCCATTCGGATTAAAATAACTAATGCTTCGGGCTCAATTTTTATCGCTTTATTTTTAAACAATTAAGAGGCAGAATGCCCCCGTTTTCACCAACCACAACTCGGAGTTAAGTAATGAACCCAATTAACACATTAAATGAAACAGCTGCTACCCACATTGCAGTTAAACCAACAAATCGTAAAGCTAAAATGTTAGCAAAGCTTAATCGCTTCGGTAAAAGACTCGCTCTTGGTAGCACAGCTCAATATAAATAGTCACACAACCATGACTATTTATACGGTGCAGCAAGCACCCAACCACTAAATAAAGCTTCTTATTTAGCTCCCACTGCTTGCTGCAACCTATTTAATTTTACTAAAATTGTCTTTATTTCCCCTTATTTACAAAAAAAACCTCATTTTAGCCTAAATTTTAAGCAAACAGTCTTTTTGCTATTTACACATGCGTATGACCTAAGTATTATTCTGCGTCACGGAGAGATGGCAGAGTGGTCGAATGCACCGGTCTTGAAAACCGGCATAGGTTTGTAGCCTATCTAGGGTTCAAATCCCTATCTCTCCACCACATTTATATTGGTGGCTTTAATTTTTACTTCCATCAATAAAAAAACGGTTATGCGTTGGAGAGGTGTCCGAGTGGCCGAAGGAGCTCCCCTGCTAAGGGAGTATAGAGTTTGTAGCTCTATCGAGGGTTCGAATCCCTCCCTCTCCACCATACTTAATTTAAACCACTTAATTGTGGTTTTTTTGTGCCTAAAATTTAACACCAATACTAAATTGGGAGGGTGAGATCCCTCGACAGGGTTCAACAAAATGTCTGGAACATTTTGGGCCGCTGCAAGCGTCGCGTAGCGATTGATTACATGGATGTAAGCAAGTCTATCCCTCCCTCTGGACCATACTTAATTTAAACCACTTAATTGTGGTTTTTTTGTGCCTAAAATTTATAAAACTAAACAAATTGTACCAAACTATAACTTAGGGCATGATTAGCTTAACTTTAAGCCAATTTAGGTTTAACTATGATCCGGGTTATATTGCTATCAATTTGCTTAACCGCGCCAACCTTTAGCTTGGCAGAAAACATTACTGTGTATAAATGCGTTATTAAAGGAGTTCCTACATTTAGTCAGCTGCCCTGCGCTCTAAACGCACAAGCCATTACGCTGAGAAATGTTAATGTAACCAAAGCCTATAGCAACACACCTACAAACAGTAAAATTACAGATACCTCTGTTGATGATTACTTAAAAACGCAGCAAATTAATCGCGATATAAAACGCTACCAACTGGCTATTAAACAATATCAGCAGCAATATACAGAAAAAAAACAGCAAATTGATTACATGACGCAAGATAAAGCAAATCGTTTAGGGGCTTCCTCTATTGCCAATGCGATTGCCACTAAAACATCAGCCCTAAAACAATCATACGATGCTTTAATTGGGCAAGCACAGCAACAAATAGAGGCGTTAAATCAGCAAAAAGAGCAGCTTAGTCAGCAACCTTAATCGCCTTTTTTATAACTGCTATAAATTTGTGTACTGCATCGGCGCTGTTATATACATGCGGTGAAACTCGTATACCAAGCTTTCTGGCATCCACACTAATCCCTGCATTATTAAGCTCATTTAATACATGTTGTTGCTGCATGTTAAAGTTTAAAATAGCAGTACCACTGCATTGATGCTGCAGCGTGGGTGACACAACATATTTACCCAGCTGTTGCTGAATAAGCGCAAGTATTGCTAAGTTATGTGATCTAACCTTATCAATTCCCAATGCGGCAAAATAGGCAATACTATTGGCTGCAATAATATAAGGTACAACTGAGGGAGTACCGCCCCAAAATTTAAGCGCTCCCTTGTTATAAACAAAGTGATTTATATCAAACTCAAAGGGGGTTTGATGAGAAAACCAGCCAACATCTTTAGGCTCGCAAATAGCTATTTGTTGCGGGTTAACCCATAAGTAAGCAGCGCCAGGGCCGCCACATAGCCATTTAACGCTAGAGCCAATCATAAAGTCAGCATTTAAAGCGGTTAAATCAAGCGGTATAATCCCTGCAGATTGCGCAACGTCAATGATTGATAAGCTATTCGTTTTTTTACTCAAAGCAACAATATCGTGCACAGGGGCTTGCACCCCTGTATTTGAATATACGTGACTGATAAAAACTAAATCTATGTTATCCGTTAAATAACGCTGCCAAACGGTAATATCGGTTAAGTTTTCATGCTCTGGAATAAATGTTATTTGCGCACATTTTGGCAAAGCTTTTTGCATCGCAAAGCCCATACTTGGAAAGTCACTTTGTGCCATTAATACTTTGCAATTTTTTTGCTGTAATCGCGGATGCGACATTAACAACTTAGTTAAACCGCTGGATAAGTTAACTTGCGGACAAAATTGCTCGCTAGGTGCATTAAATAACTGCCCTAACGCGGCATTAAATTGCTCTACTGCAGGTAACCATTGCTGCCAAGGTTCTTTATTTGACGATTCCCACGGCGAAAAATAATGCGCTGCTAAATGCTGCTGACTATTTTTCAGTGGACGCCCTACTGAGTGGCTTAATAAATAACAGCCTTCGGCCATACAAAAATCGTGTTGATTCATCTTATTTAATCCACTGTTTTAGCAAGTTTATATCGTCGTAACGTGTTTTTATATCGTCGCGCTTGGCACTGGCACGTTTATCACGGAGTTTTTCTAACGAATCGAGCAAAACATGTAATGGTGGGCCACTGGCCGTTACTTTACTCATATGTTGCTGCTGCATTTGCTTTGACGGTTGCGCAATAAATTTTTCGACCAATTGATTGTGATGACCGATTGCGGTGTCACCATGTAGCTTACACACCTGAATAAATAACTTTGCGTGGTATTTAAACCAGTCACTGTCTTTATATTGCTGCGCCTGTAAAAAGTCATCCATAAAGCTTTGCATACGCATTGCTTCGCGCAATATTTGCTGATCTTCTGGCATCATATATAAAAATTTATCCACCAGCATTTGTGAATAACTTGGCTCGTTGGCACTACACAGCCCAAGTAGCATATCGATAACGTTTATGCCGGCAAAATCTCCCGCATTAGCACCTCTGTATATCTCATTACCTACTCGATGCGGTTTATAATAAGGGCGCACACAATTAAAAAAGCGCTCGGTGTCTAGCTGAGTATAAAGTGCATTATTCGATTCAATTACATCTATTAATGCTTGTTTTGCAACTTTTAATAGCTCGGCACAGGTGGGGTGAGAAATACCTAATGGCAATATTTTTAATAATGCATCGCTGGCGCGTTTATATGCCAAAATACCTTGGGTGTTGTAATCAATAAATAGTTTTTCGTCGGGTAAATTAGTAAAGCGTTTATACGTGCCATTTAACGCTTTATTGTGGGTGGTTAAATGAGCGGTCGCAAAGCGTGGCGTTACTCCAATAGAAGCACCTATGTGCATTGCTAATGCCGACGCCTCTACCAGTGGCGATGTGGTCTCACGGCTTGGTTCGGTAATTTCATGGCGACGACACGCCGCCATAAAAAGTCCTACATTACCGAGTAAATCAAACGCGCTATCAAACCCCTCATCGGTATTCCCCTCCGCTAATAAGTTACTTATTAGCGCGTTACCTTCATCTTTTAACTGCTGCTTTAAAGGCTCTCCTATTCCCTCTACATTGGCTTTATCATCTTGTTGCCAGTAAAGTTGCTCAAGCTCGCTGTTTATCTGTGGGAAGGAGCCTCTTATCCATCGATCGAAAATGGCTGTATGGGTGCTCATTATGGTTTCCTGTTATTATAGTTATCACTAAATGCTAACAGAGTTTAATGAGGGTAAAGCGCTAAAAAAATTAGTAATTATTAACATCATTAGCAATAATCACTACAAATATAAAAATAATTAATAAGAATCTATATATGCTCGATAAAAAAGATCAGCAATTGCTCATAGCCTTACAAACCAACGCTAGAATGTCTGTTGCAGATCTTGCCAGTCATATTAGCCTCTCAGATACGCCCTGCCTTAGACGAATTAAAAAGCTAGAACAAGCTAACATCATTACCGGCTACCACGCTGCTATTAACCCTAAGGCACTTAAACTAAACGTTTTGGTGTATGCATTTGTACGTTTAAATCAAAATTCGGCCAGTGCTGCCCTGCAATTTGAGCAACACGTAGAAAAGCTCACCCATGTGCTAGAGTGTTCGGTAATATCGGGAAGTTACGACTATTTACTAAAAATAATTGCGCATGATTTAGAAAGCTATGAGCAGTTTGTTAAGCATCAATTAGGGAGCTTAAGCTGTATCGCTAATATAGAATCAACCGTGGTGTTAAAGCAGTCTTTTAGCAAAAAACAATTACCATTGTAAAAAATACCGCAAATAACTTACTGTTAGCTATACTGATATTTTCAATTGGGAATATTACTTGTACAGGGATTTATGTGAAAAATTTTAACTCCAAGTATTACTCTAGTGTTTTTTACATTGCTTTTGCTTTAGCCTATTTTTTTGTAGGAGTAATACTTACCAAGCTAACCTTTAACTCGCAAATTATTCCTGTTTGGTTACCCGCTGGTATAGCCTTAGTTGGCTGCTTTGTGTGGTGGTGGCGATTTATTCCTGCGCTATTTTTAGCGGCTCTCGCATTTAATTTAAATTTTTTTACTAATACAACTCATGAAATGGTATTGGTCGGAAATTCATTAAACGAGGCTATGTATATTGCCTTTGGGGTGGTGCTGCAGGGCATGGTTGGTGCCGCAATATTAAAATTTTGGTTAGGGCACCCTCTGCGCCTTAAAAAACGCCAAAACATTATTTATTTTATTGTTGTTGTTGGTGTTTTAGTCAGTTTAATTTCGGCTAATTTTGGCGTGTTTGCACTAAGCCAATTTAATACAATGTACAGTGTAGATAACCACTGGAAAAACACGACCTACTGGTGGTTAGGTGATATTTTAGGGGTGTTAATTGCCACTCCATTTTTACTTTCATTACTGCCAGATAAGTCTGATAACTATAATATTTCGGTGCTACCGACACTTTCGGTATGTTGTATTTTATTTGTATCAGTAGCGGCTACCACACAATTATACGATAGCGAAAGCCGTATTAATGCGATAAAAATTGCTGAGCGCGAAGTACAAGTGATAGAAAACAGCCTGTACCGCTACACTAATCGCAGCATTATTGCGGTGCAAAGTTTAGCTAGCCAAATTCAGTCATCGCCAACATTAAGCCAGCAAAACTTTAATCAATACGCCAACACCCTGCTTGCTAAGCACTCATTTATAAAAGCCTTATCATGGAATGTAAAAATCCCATCTCATCAACGCCAAGCATTCTCTCAAGAAATTTCAAGTATTTATAACTTACATTATGATGTTGTTGGTGAGCCTTTAGAGCCAAACGATCCACTCGTTATTGTAAAATATATAACACCGTTTAATAGCAACCAAAAAGCCATTGGATTTAATATCTATTCAAACCCAGATCGCAAAGCATCCTTACTTAATCCCGCAATAAAGTATCAGCCAGTGGGAACTAAAATAATTCAACTCGTACAAACTGAGCACTCTGATGCTGCTTATTTATTATTTGCGCCTGTATATTCTCAATCCAATGAAAAAGAAACCATTAAAGGCTATGCCACAGGCGTATTTTTAGTCCCTCAAATTATTAAGCAGGCCATTACTGAGCAGCAGTCTAAAATGTTTTCGATTGCTATTTATGAAGATATAAACAAACCTGCATTTTACAGTAACTCAAACAATCTTAATGTTGCACAAGGCAGTAAGCTAATATCGTTTAATGTCGATTTTGGTGGGCAACAATGGATAGTAAAACTGGCACTTAAAGATGCTTTTTTAGCCCAACATAATAATCAACTCACCTTGCTGCTGCTGATACTTCAAGTAATTGTATGTTCATTAATTTTATTGATTTTATTGCTGTTTAATCAGCAGCAAATTGCACTTACCCGCCAAGTGGCAGAGCGTACTTATTCATTAGCACAAGCAAAAAAGCAATCTGATTTAGCTAACCGGGCTAAGAGTCAATTTTTAGCTAATATGAGCCATGAAATACGTACGCCACTAAATGCTGTTATTGGCTTTTCTTCGCTTGCCCGTAAAGAAGACGATGCCTATACCCTAATTGATTATTTAGATAAAATAAATTCATCATCTAAAAGCTTATTAAATTTGATAAACGATATTCTCGATATATCTAAAATTGAATCAAAACGGCTAGTGCTTGAACGCATTCCATTTGATTTAACCGCCCTTATTCAGCGCATTAATACTATGTTTGAACAAAGCGCTGCAAGCAAAGCAATTGTGTGGAAAATAAAGAGCAACATCCCTAAAGACACTTGGTTTGTTGGCGATCCTATGCGATTAGAGCAAATAATGCTTAATTTATGCAGTAACGCTATTAAATTTACTAACACTGGCAGTGTTACTTTAAATGTAGATACGCAGCTTATTGCGCCCAATAAAGCACAGCTAACAATTGCGGTTATTGATACCGGAATAGGTATAAAAGCAACACAACATGAAAAGTTATTTAATGCATTTACTCAAGCCGATAACTCTACTTCTCGACAGTTTGGTGGCACCGGCCTTGGGTTAGCCATAGCCAAAGAGCTTAGTGTGTTGATGAATGCAAATATAGCGCTACATAGCGAGCTTGATAAAGGCTCTACTTTTACATTTACATTAGAAATAGAGACGGTTAAAGCGCAAAAACCCCTTATAAAACCTACAGATAATACTAATATAGCCGCTTTAAAGATTTTAGTGGCCGAAGATAATCCAGTTAATCAAATGGTTATAAAAGCCATGCTTGGTTCACTAAAAATTGTGCCACAGGTTGTTGAAAATGGTGAGCTTGCAGTTAATATTATAAAAAAACAGCATTTTGATTTAGTGCTTATGGATTGCCAAATGCCAGTAATGGATGGCTATAGAGCAACGGCCCTGATCAGACAATTTAAAACGGCTGAGGAACTGCCAATTGTTGCCTTAACTGCCGACGTTATGCCCGAAGACAAAGCACACGCTCAGGCGGTTGGTTTTAATCAACACCTTGCAAAACCGCTTGAACTAATTAAGCTAACCGAGTGTCTTGCTCAATATGCAGTGGTTTATGAACAATAATAGTGTGTTTTTAAAAATATTTTTAACTTGTATGCTTAGCTTTTTGCCTCACTTAGCTGTCGCTGAAAATTGTATTACCCAGGCAAACGATTTTGAGTTTATTAAAAAGAGTAAACAACAAGGCCTATTACGCTATACAAAGGAGCACTACCAAGCGTATTTTGATTACCAAGCACGTGCCCCTTTTAACAGCTACCTAAATCATGCGTATCAGTATATTAGCGTAGCTAATCCTCGCGCTGCTATGCCATGTCCTGTGTTTACTCAAACGTATCAGCAACTAGTTATTCAAGGCACCCGTAAGCCTAATCCCACTATTGCCGATATTATTGCTCCCTTTGAGTTAATACACCCACAAAGTAAAAAAGCGGTATTACTCGTGCACGGTCTTACCGATTCTCCTTTTACCTATCACGATTTAGCCCAAGTGTATTACCAGCAAGGTTATACCGTACGCACTATTTTATTACCCGGCCACGGCAGTGCTGCTAGTGCGTTACAAGATGTAGACCTACAGCAATGGCAGCAAGCTGTGCGTTACGCTATAGAGCGCACAGCACAAGACTTTGATGAGGTTATTTTAGGGGGCTACTCTACGGGGGCGGCACTACTTATAGACTATGCAATCACGCAAGCGCTTTCATCAAAAATAACGGCGCTTATGTTGTTTTCACCAGGCTCTGAGCCGCATAATAAACAAGGTTGGATGGCCAAATGGCTTGATTTAATCCCATTTTTAAATTGGATAGATAAAGACGCCGATGTTGATTTTGCCAAGTATGAGTCGTTTCCACTTAATGCTGCGGCAGCCTCACATGATGCAATGTCATTGGTTAGCATTAAAAATTTAAGTAAGCGCCCAGCTTTGGCATTGCCTATATTTAGCGTAATAAGCGATATTGACGCGACAATTGATAGCCATGCCACCCTTAAATTATTAAATGCATTACATAATACTAATTTAAGTCGCTATAAAAAACTCGATACCCTAGTACTTTATGGTAGCAGCACTATTTTACCCCCAAATTTTGCAGCCGATTACAGAGTATTAAATCCGCAGTGTGCCAGCGAGGCATGTCTAAAAATCCATGGTATATCGCATATTGCCATTGTTAACTCACCACAAAATCCGCATTATGGTATTAACGCCTCTTATCGTAATTGCGGCAGTTTTATTGGCGGCGAAAAGTTATATAAAACCTGTAAAACCACAAAAACGCCGCAATTTGGAGAACGTACAGCTGCAAACTTAAAGCAATACCCCACCTTACAACGATTAACCTATAACCCCTTTTTTCCTGAGCTTAAAAAACAAATAAGCACCTTTATAAAAAACGTAGAACACGCACAAGGTAAGTAGTAATGGCGACATTTTCGCATCAATGGTTTAGTAGTATTAATCAAATAGAGCGAGCGCAATGGCAACGCTTGTTTGGCGACGAGCCATTTACCCAACATGCTTTTTTATACGCATTAGAGCAAAGTCAGTGTGTTACTCAACAAAGTGGTTGGCAGCCTTATCACTTAGCTATTTTTGAGGGCGAAAATATTATTGCGCTGGCACCGGGCTATTTAAAAAGCCACTCTTACGGTGAATATGTGTTTGATTGGGCCTGGGCAGAAGCATACGAGAAACATGGCTTAGGGTACTATCCTAAATGGCTATGCGGTGTGCCATTTTGCCCTATTGAAGGTAGCCGTATTGCTATAGAGCACAGTAACCCTAGCTTAGTGTATAAATACATCACAGAGTTACTAAACCTGCACAGCAAAGAGCAAGGCTGGTCTGGCTGGCACGTTAATTTTTGCAACTTAGCCCAAGCCACACAGCTCACACAGCTCACACAGCAGCACGCTATGCTTAGAGTGGGTGTACAATTTCAGTGGTTTAATAAAGGCTTTACATGCTTTGACGATTTTTTAAATACGCTTAATTCACGTAAGCGCAAATCACTAAAAAAAGAACGTAGCAAAATAACTCAACAAAACATTACTATTGAATGGCTGCAAGGGGCGCAAATTACGCCTGAAATTATGCAGTTATTTTGCGAATTTTATCAGCGTACTTATTTAAAACGCTCTGGCCACTTAGGCTATTTAAACATGCCCTTTTTTAAGCTTTTACATGCGCTAATGGCCGACAAACTAGTCATTATGCTAGCCAAAAAAGAGGACGCTATTATTGCCGCAACCCTTAGCCTAATAGGAGCAGATACACTGTACGGGCGGTATTGGGGGGCAAGCGAAGAGGTAGATTCACTGCACTTTGAGCTATGCTATTACCAAGGGATTGAGTTTGCAATAAAGCATAACCTCAGCTGTTTTCATTCAGGGGCACAAGGTGAGCATAAAATAGCACGCGGTTTTGCCCCTGTATTAACCTACTCAGCTCACCATATAGTTGATAATGACTTTAGCAACGCAATTAACGATTACTTAAAACGTGAACGCCAGCATATTAATATTTATAAAGATCAATGCAGCGCATTACTGCCGTTTAAAAATCAGTAACTGATTATTAGCAGGCATGGCTATATCACTTAGTAACGTTAGCCCTGCTTGCTTTGCTAATAGCTCAACTGCTGCAAAATCTCTAATACCGCTAAGTGGGTCGCGCTCTATTAAAAAGCGATTAAAGTCGTTATTACTTTGGCTAGTAAACTCGCCTTTATATTTAAATGGCCCGTAAATGCATACTATGCCTTGGTCATTTAAATGCTGTTTTACACCCGCAAAAAAATGCTCTACTAGTTGCCAGCTTACAATATGAAAAGTATTAGCCGTGTAAATAGCATCCACTTTATCAATTGGCCACGCATTGTTTAAGTCAAGTTCAAGGGGAGCATGTAAATTGGTTAAATTAACCTCGCGGTGCCATAAATTAATACCCTCATGATTAATCGCTCTGTCGCTGCTATGCCATTGTAAATGCGGCAACTGCTGAGCAAAATACACGCTGTGCTGACCTGTACCTGAGCCTACTTCGAGCACCGTTTTGGCATTCGCTAACACAGGTTTTAACTGCGCTAAAATAGGCTGTTTATTATTTTCACACGCTTGTGAGAATGGCTTGATCATTTTTACTCTCAAGGTTAAAGGCTGATGCGCAACAGTAAAGCAAATTTAGCGTATTTTGTCGTGCGCTAATGTACGCTTTAAAGCCAGTTAATTAATCTATACTTTTATAATTGCTCTTTATATTGAAACACGCAGCCAAAGATGTAATGATAATTATTATCAAATACCCCTTGTAATTTACCACGCCAGCCTACAGATAGAGTACAAGGTTTACTTACAATAAATAATTACCAAGCGAGTGCGTAATTAGCATTCTCAGCCGCTGGTTTAATCCTTTTGAGGAAAAATATTATGACTCAGTTTAGAACAGAATCAGACAGCATGGGCGAGCTACAAGTCCCTGCTAATGCACTATATCAAGCGCAAACTCAGCGCGCTGTGAATAATTTTGCCATCAGTGGTTTAGCTATGCCTAAGCAGTTTATAACCGCCCTTGCTTACATTAAACAAGCTGCAGCGCAGAGCAACTTTGAGCTTGGGCACCTAAGTAAAACTAAAGCTAAAGCAATAGAGCAAGCATGCCAAGAAATTATTGATGGTAGCCATTATGAGCATTTCCCGGTCGATATATTTCAAACTGGCTCGGGTACGAGCTCAAATATGAATGCCAATGAAGTGATTGCCACTTTAGCAAGCCGGCTAGGCGATGAAAGTATTCATCCTAATGATGATGTAAACATGGGGCAAAGCTCTAACGATGTGATCCCTACTGCCATTGCCCTGAGCAGCGCAATAAATGTGGTATACGAATTACTGCCTTCACTAGAAAAACTATCACAGCATTTAGAACATAAAAAAGCCGAAGTTGGCGCTATAGTAAAAACAGGCCGTACTCATTTAATGGATGCTATGCCGGTTACTTTTGGGCAAACTTTAAGTGCCTGGCAAACGCAAATTAACCATGCTGCAGCTGGCATAAGGCATAGCCTAGAGCGTGTTTGCGAACTAGCACAAGGTGGCACCGCTGTAGGAACAGGTATTAATGCCGATCCACAATTTGCACCGCTATTTGCTAAAAATCTCAGTGCCAACGTAGGGATTCGATTTACTCCTAGCAGTAACTTTTTTTACAATATTGGTTCGCAAGATGCCATTGTCGCGCTTTCAGGGCAATTAAAAGTACTTGCTGTAGCGCAAATGAAAATAGCCAACGACTTGCGCTGGATGAACTCTGGTCCATTAGCTGGTTTAGGTGAAATAGAGCTTGAAGCACTACAACCCGGATCATCTATTATGCCCGGCAAAGTAAACCCTGTGATCCCCGAAGCAGCAGCTATGGTGAGCGCCCAAGTAATTGGTAACGACGCTACAATTACCGTTGCCGGCCAAGCAGGTAATTTTGAGCTAAATGTAATGCTGCCGGTAATTGCTTATAATATTTTACAAAGTATAGAGTTACTCGCCAATAGCGCCCAAGCACTGGGAGATAAAGCCATTGCTAGCTTTACAGTAAATCAGCTAAATATTGATAAGGCACTGGCTAAAAACCCTATTTTAGTAACCGCGCTAAACCCGGTGATCGGTTATGAAAAAGCAGCCAAAATAGCGAAGCAAGCATATAAAGAAGCTCGCCCAATTATTGATGTTGCCGAGCAAGAAACCGACTTATCGCGCAGCGAGCTCGAAAAGCTACTCAATCCCAGCAAGTTAACCCAAGGCGGGCTGTAAATATTCACAGTAATTAATAACGGCTTTAATTGCTTGATAATAGAGTTTTTATTGCCGTAACAAATGCACAGTGTATGATAGTGGTGAATAATTCACCACTATCAGGATTTGTTATGCGTACTACATTGCTAGCTATATTTTTACCACTGTGTTTAACCGCTTGTTTAGATAACCCCGTAGCAGAAACAGAAAAAACAACTGCCAGCGAAACAACAGCGCCATCGCAGCAAAAACTACAACAACTGCAAAAAAGTAACAAAGCAGAATTACATACCCCAGCCGAAAAACTATCAAATACTGCCATGAAAGCAGTTACTCTTGATGACATTAAAGCAGCTAAAAATGAATTAAATACGCTCATTGCTAATAAACAATGTGATAGCAGTACGCAGTGCCAAGTAGAAGCTGTAGGTAGCCGAGCATGTGGCGGCCCAAGTAGTTATGTAGTGTATTCAACGACAACAGCAACAACTGAGCAAGTCACTGCATTAAGTAAAAAAATCACTACCTTTGAAAGTAACTATAATGCACAAAATCAAATGGTCAGTATTTGTCAGCATATAACTGCGCCAAGCACGCAGTGTGTAGAAAATAAATGTGTTAAACTTGAAGGCTCAGCAGTAAGTGTATTTTAAGGATAAGGTTATGAGTTGTTTGCCATCAGCAATTAAACTATCAATTGTAAGTATTGCTACTAGTATTTTGTTACTGAGCGGCTGTGCTAGCACAACATCGTCAAGCAATGATCATGGAACGAGTTTAGCGAGTCTTAATAGTCAACTTAACGATATTGTTAGTAACAATAGCTGTACAGCTAGCTTTCAATGTAAAGTGCTTGAAGTAGGTGCGCGTGCGTGCGGTGGACCAAGTAAGTATGCGGTGTACTCAACACTTAATACCCAACAAGAACAAGCTGAGCAGATTGCACAGCAAATAACAGCACAAGAAAGCACGCTAAATAAGGCACAAGGCTTAACTGACTGCCCATCAGTGCTTGAAGTACAATCACTGTGTATTAATCAGCAATGCCAACCTTTTGAAATAAAATAATGCTGCAAACAATTTAATTTCAGCGTTATCCTAAATATGGGATTAACGCTGAAATAATTACCACCATTACTAAACAAATCCCCGCCTTAATAATATAGTGCATTGGCATTTTGTTAAGCACCCAATACGCATAAATAAAACGCACAAAGTAGCTTGCCGCAGTACCAAATAATGCAAAAATTAGTAAGTAAGCAATTAAAATTATATTCACGGCAACTCGTTATTTTATCGTTTTAGTTTAAGGGCATAGCGTCTATAACATAAAACTACTTAATTTTTTTTGTATGAGCAATCAAAAGTTCTGCAACGCGTTGCTTTACAACGCGCTTGTCGTCACTTTGTACATCAAAACGGCTTGCAAGCTGTGCAATTTCATCGTCGTTTAAATTAAACGATAAACGCTGTCGAGTTTTTTTCGACTTTACATCTAAACCAAGTATTTTGCGGATCATATCTGAGGGTGTTAGTTCTTGATCAATCGCTTGCTTTTTTATCGACTTTTGTACTTCGCTACTTAGATCAAATGCCATTTGCGTGGCACGCACTGCCTGCTCTTGGCGTAACCACTTTTCTTTAGCATCACTCACTTAGCGTCTCCTGGAAACAAGTCAACAATGTCGGTAATTGGTCGCATTAAGGTAAGCGAGACTTCGGTTTCGCCACCATCCCAAATCTCAATATTTAAACCAAAGCCTTTATCATCAGACTCTAAACAAATCATTTCACACAGCTCACCACCTTCTTGCTCATAACGTGGAAGAGCTTGATTGCGATAGTCTTTATTATGAAAATAACACACAAATGGCGATTCGCTTTGCTGATAGCTGTTAGCTAAAAACTGCGTAAAACGCTCTGGTATATTTTGCACTGTGATATGCGTTAACGACTCTTCATCAAAAATACGCGCAAACTGATCAAGGCCAAATATATCTTCTACTTCATCACGTTGTACTTTTATAGAAAAGTTAGCCCATTGCTCGCCATCTTCTTGCTCTATTTGTAAAAATACCACTTGGCCGCTGTCACTTTCCAACACAAACTCAGTATCACTACTGTGTTGATACTGATAAGTTTGTATATCAATAACGCGAAGAGTTTGCCCTTTTAACCACGCAGGATAAGCAAATGAATCGATGACGGTAAACATGTCACCTTTTTTAAGCTCACTGGCATGATTAAGCTGACGCTCTGGCTCTTTTTTAGATTTGAAAAAATTAAACATAGGAAGGCTGCCTTCTAAGCAAAAAAGGTAACTAAGCTAAAGCCTGGTTACCTTTTTAAAATATGAACGTAATTATTAGCTATTTTGCTTGGCTTTAATACGCGCTAAAATATCAGCACTTTTTGGACTACTGTCACCAATTCCGGCTTCTGCCATTTTCGCTTTTAAATCGTCGCCGTTTACATCGGCTTCTAGCTCTTTAGCTGCACCTAACTGATCTTGACGGTCTTGCTGGCGTTGCTTAATACGCTCAAGCGATTGACGAGCCGATGTCATAGACGAGCTGTTAGTGTTTAATGTGCTGTTTACAGCCATGGTAGCTTGTTGCACGCTTTCTGTGGTTTTAACCATAGTTAGCTGGCGTTGGTTTTCTTTAATCGACTTTTCAGCTTCTTTAACTTGCTGTTTAAGCGCTACAATGTGATTGCTAAAACCAGATAATACTTGTTCGTTCTCTGCTTTTTCAGCTTCAAACTCGCCAATTTTTTCTGCAATTTCTAATGCTAAAGCTTCATTACCTTTCTCCAGCGCTTGGCCAGCATAAGCTTCATGCTCAGCAATAGAAGCATCTACAGCGCTAATTTTACGCTTAGTTTGCATTTCTTTCGCCATAACTTCTGTTAGGCTCTTTTTAGCACGGTGCAAAGCATTTTGTGCGTCTGCAATTTCTTGCTCAAAAATACGGATACCGTTTTTATCTACAATTGCTTCGCCTGCTTCGCGAGCGCCGCCACGTACTGCTGTAAATAATTTTTTTAAAATACTCATAATCTTAACTCCACTAAATCGCTACTAATCGTTTAAATACATGGTCACGGCTTCTAGTGCATCAATAGCATTATCGGCTAATGTCACTAGTTCGTGGGTAATGTCATCTAATGATGAATTTACCGACAGTGCACCAAAAATCGCGTATTTATTATCGATTTTAGCAAATGCACTTAATGGAATTGGCACGTTTAAACGTAGTAATGTTTCGTTTAACTCGTTACGTAATTCCTGCTTAACTTCGTCTTCGTCAAACAAGTAGCTAATGCATAATAACTGCTCTTGTGTTTGCGTAACAAAAATTGGAAGCTCATCATTTTCATCAACAATGACTTGTAATACATCTTGCTCACCTGGATTAGCAATCAAGAAAGACTCAAAGTTAGCGCCTTCTGTTTCAAAAGAAGCTAATTTTATTGAAAGTTCATTTAATTCCATGTCTCTGCCTTTTGTCGTTTGACATATTATGTCTGAGTTAAGATTCTCATGGCCGACATATTATGTCAACCATGTTTTATTAGTTTTTATACAACTCGCTTTCTATTTGCCATGCTGTACGGTAATAATCGTACAGTTGACCAGAGCCTAACCTATTGACTTCAATATCTTTAACATGTTCAAAATAATTATTCGGAAAAATAAAACTAGCCAGTAAATATTCTTTACTGATCCACCTTGATGGTATCGGCATTGCGGTTACATCGTTAATTCGCCCACTAGCCGATTGCCCCATTTTAGTAGCTATAGTCCAGCCCCATTGCCCAAATGAAGGTATGTTTTGTTGATACTGTTCTACATATTCAAATCCAGCCGCTTTAACCGTTTTAGCAATACTTAAAAATGCTTTTTTAGCATGATAAGGCGAGGTTGACTGCACCGCCATTGCTCCATCTGGTGCTAGTAATTGGCGTACATGATTATAAAAGTAATCACTATACATTTTATTTAAATCGGGATGATTAGGGTCCGGTAAATCAATTAAAATAGTATCAAATTGCTTTGCCTGGTCGAGCAACTTTTCAACTTCTAAAAAGGCATCACCAACAATAATATCTGCACGCGGATCATGCATAGATTTGCTATTAAGGCTTAACAACCGCTGGCTAATATCTTCAGGCGAAGTAAACTCAGCGTCTTTATGGCCAAACAAATTAAGCAATTGCCCATCAAGGTCAATCAGGGTTACTTTGCTCACCGGCCACTTTAAAACATCTCTAAGTGCCAGCCCATCGCCACCACCAATGATCAGTACCCGCTCATGACGATTTGACGCCAACATAGCCGGGTAAACTAACATTGAATGATATATTTGCTCATCAACACTAGAAAACTGTAAGCGCCCATTTAAGTATAAATCGGTTATTGGCTGTGGCTGATTTTTACTTAACCGCTCGGTTAGTACCACATGTTGATATTTAGTGGCTTGGGAATAAATAACCTTGTCTTTGTATAAAACATTGCTCAAGTTATCCATCCAGCTACTGCCTAATACCAATATAAACGCAAATAATACTAGCAATAACAGGTGACACGCTAATAACAGCTTTGCAAAGCGTACATAGGTATGATACCGCCATAAAAAGGCAAGCCCTGCAATTATATTAAACAGCGCAGTCCACGCAGCTGCTTGCATTATGGGCATAGACAACATAATACTAACCCAAATAGCCGCGCCAATTCCGGCACCTATATAGTCGGCACCATAAATTGTTCCTGCGTTATTCTCTAAAAAACGACCATAAACATGCTGACGAATACGCGCGATAAGCGGTATTTCCATACCAATAAACAAGCCAAGTATAAGGCCAAATACATAGGGTAAAAAACGCGACCACTCTTGTAGCTTTTGAAATACATAGCCATTGAGTACTACGTCGGGAGGCAAATTAAAAATACTCGAAAACATATGCGGCAGCGAATAACTCACAGCAATAACGCCGGCAATGGCCAAAATACAGCCCATGCCAATCAAAGCAATTATACTTTCTAGCCAAGCAAAGGCGGTAAATGCATCTTTAAACCAACGCGCTAAAAATGCGCCAATGCCCATTGCGACTATCATAGTGCCGATCATCGCATAAATAGCGCTTTCTACTGAGCCAAGTACCCGCCCCGCATAATGAGACAGTAAGTATTCATAAATAAGGCCACACCCTGCGAGTACAGCCATAACGGTAATAAGTAAAATATCGTGCCCAAGTAAACTAAATTTACTTGGGCTTTTTATAGTTGATGACACTCGATTATGCGCCTAATAGTGTTGCCATAGTTATACCTACCGCAAATGATAACGCTGCAGAAATCGCGGCTACACCCACATTTTTTTGACGGTTCACTTCATCTGAAATATCACAGCCAGATAAAATTATTTTAATTGTCACTAAATGCAAAATAATAAATACCAGTAAACTAACTACTGCACTAATAGCCCAGTACAACAAACTCGCATTAATATTATCGGCTACGTAAGGCGCAATCCCCGTTGCTGCGGTAATGGCTAATGCGCTGCCAATTAAAAAACCGGCATAACGAATACCCACAGCTAAGTTGCCATCAATAATTGCTTGTTGTAAGCAATCACCACTTTTATTGGTGCGCTTAAACAGCTGTACGCGATATTGGCTCACTACCAACAACACTAGGCTACCAATAACAAAAGCTGCAACCACAATAGGTAAACCATGCCAGCCGTCGGTAGCCACCCAGAGCAATGCCGAGCGAATTACAATGGCGACACTAACAACGTGGCCAAAGTCGATAACAGCCGCTGTCACGTTACCTTTAACTATTTCGCTATGTAAGCTCACTTTACGTAGCGCAACTTTATCTTGAAAGAAATGCCCAAGCTTAATGAGTAAAATAGCCAGTGCACCATAGCCCAGCATTTGCAGAGCTTCTTGCTGTAATGACACCGCAAAAGCACCGCTGCTCACACCAGTAAGCACAATCGCCAATGCAACTAAACCCGCAGCAAAACTAATACCAAATGCAAAGTTATCACGCTCAGTAATTTCATCATTAGCATGCAGGTTAGATACCCAACCCTTAATATATTTAAGACTCACAAACAGCAAAACAATAATTGCAAAATCAATCGCCAGCGCTTGCAGTGACCACATAGTTATTCCATTAAATTCATACATATTACTCTAACTCCAACTTTATTCTTTTACTTACCACGGCTCACGCCACGAGAGGTTCTACTACCACTGTTACGAACTGAGCCCGAGTTATTACTGTAACTACTCGAACGAGAATAACTACTGCGACTTTTAGGTGGTGTGTAGCTACTTCGGCTTAAGCCTGACGCCCCCGTTTTTTTGCTCGCATAAGGGCTAGTAAATTGCTTACCTTGGCGTTGATATGATTGACGCGTACGTGTTTCTAGCGTGCTCTGCGCTTTAATTTGTTTTGGGCTTGAGTAACGTGAACGGCCGTAGTCATTGTAATAACTATATTTACGACCTCGGCTCCAGCTACCATATTCAACACGATTAAATACATCCCCTAAAATACGATACATACCGTACCATTGCCAAAAGCTAGTACCATTGCTGTTAGATTGCCAGTTACCATAATTAGGATTACCCACCATTTGGTTACCAACTCCAGCGCCTTCAGCTTGCTGACTAATAGCACCAATACGCGCTAAATTGCCTTTAGACATATCCGCAAGCATATTAATAGGATCGGTTAACGCATCTGAGAATAGCGTAGGCTTTGCAGCTTCGCGCAATAAATCAATACTGTGCAAAGTATCTTCGTAAGGAGGAATAAGGTAGGTGCCCTTAATATCTTTAAGTCGCTGTGTTAAACCACTGTAAAGTGCACCTTGACGAGTGGCGTCAAGGGTAATTACATCAACAACTTTTGAAAGTTCTGGTTGCTGATTTTTAAGCTGAACACCGTATTCTTTAAGTAATAATGCATTTCGCAAACTACCATTATCAAGCGCAGTACCTAGCTGTGATAGCTCAACCTCCGCTTTTTTAATCGATTCTTGAATTGTTTTTTGCAGTTGCTCTTCTTTAGATTGGCAACCCATAAGCACCGCAAACAAACAAAACAGGCTGATAAGTTTCCAAGCTTTAATATTTGACATTCATGTCACCTGATTTACTGAATTAACCTCAGTAGTTTTACACAGGTCACTTATTAAACCAACAGTGAAATTGCAACAAAATGATTTTAAAAATGAATTTCTAGCTTGAGAATACAACGACTCGTTAAAGGCTACAGTCTCCTTAGCTATTTTAAAGCTCTTTATCGTCGGTAGTCACGTTGCTCTCCCGACCTACATGAGAGACTTGAGTGTGTATTATTCACCCATCTTCACTTTTCTGCAGACGTAAAAAAGCCCGAATCGTTAAATTCGGGCTTTCTACAATTTGGAGCCTGGCAATGTCCTACTTTCACATAGCAAATGCTACACTATCATCGGCGCTGTTTCGTTTCACTACTG